>CBDAQU010000001.1:0-502658 GCA_965199235.1 Acetobacteraceae bacterium
TGTCCATTTTACCTGCTGTTCATTAGTCTTGCTGAGAGAATATAGTGGTTGTCAGTTTGAACCCGCCCGCGACCAGATACTTTCTACTGAATACTGTTTTGGTCCACGTGCTCGAACAACTTGGGATTGTCGCTGTAGTCAACGTGCACGCCGATGATAACGGGGCCTTGCACGCCCATCGCCTGCTTCAGAATCGGGGCGATCTCGTCTGAACTGCGGATCATGAACCCCGTGGCACCAAACGCTTGCGCATACTTGACCGGATCGACCGGCCCGAACGCGACGCCTGATCGGCGGCCATATTTCTGCTCTTCTTGGACGGCTACCATGTCGTAGGCACCGTCGATCCAGACCATGTGGACGATGTTCGCCTGGAGCCGGACTGCGGTTTCCAGTTCCATCGCTGAATACAGAAAGCCGCCGTCCCCCGAGATGGAGATCACCTTTTCATGCGGCCGGACGAGCGAGGCCGCTATCGCCCAGGGCATGGCCACGCCCAACGTCTGCTGGCCGTTGCTGATGAGGATTTGCCGTGCGCGGAAGCTGTAGAGGTTGCGGGCCAGCCAGAGGTGGAACGAGCCCATATCGAGGCAGAGCGTCACGTCCGGTTCCAAAATCGCCTGTAGCTCGGCCACCAGCCGCATGGGGTGGATTGGCGTTCCCGTCTTCTGCCGGGCTTGCTCCGCGAGGTGCTGCCGCTCGGCGATGATGGCCTGGAGGATGTGCTCCGCCATGGCCGACTTGCCCTCGCGCGCGACAAGCGGCGTTAACGCGGCCAGCGTCTGGCCGATGTCTCCTGTCAGCTCGACCGTTGGACAGTAGTAGGTGTCGAGGTCGGCTTCCTTTACGTCCACGTGGATGATCGTGCGGTCCACCTTGTTCCACAGCGACGGCCAATACTCCACGGGGTCATAGCCAACCGTCACCACCAAGTCGGCCGCGGCGAGTAGTCGGTCGGCCGGCTGGTTCGCCAACTGGCCCACCCGGCCGCCGAAGCTCTCCAGCAGGTGGGCGCTCACCGCGCCCGCGGACTGGAACGTGCCGACGACAGCCAAGCTGTTGCGGTCGAGAAAATTCCGTACGGCGTCGGCGATGGTTGGTTTGCTGGCTTGCAGGCCGAGCAGCACGACCGGCGTCTTCGCGGCGGAGATGAGCCTGGCCGCCTCCTTGATGCCGTTCGGCGCGGCCGAGCCGAAGCCGGAGAACGCGGGAGGGGTGAGAAGCTTGGCATGTGCCGGGGCCGACATGATGTCCATGGGCAAGCTCACGAACGCCGCACCAGGTCGTCCACCCTCAGCAGCGCGAAAGGCGTTGTTAACAACCTCGGAAATCGCCTCCGGCCCGCTGGCCGCGGCGCTGAACTTGGTGACGGGCCGGCAGATCGACACTGAGTCCATGGTCTGGTGGATGCGCTTGAGCGTCTCACCAGTCGCGACCGCGCCGCCGAGCGCCACCATGGGGTCGCCTTCCGCGTTCGCGGTCGCAAGTCCGGTGACGAGGTTCGACACACCCGGTCCGGACGTCGCAAGGGCAACGCCAGCCTTGCCGGTCATGCGCCCAATCCCGCCGGCGATGAAGGCGGCATTTTGCTCGTGCCGGCAAACGACCGTTTTAATGCGGGAGTCGACGAGCGCGTTGAACACGGCGTCAATCTTCGCGCCCGGGATGCCGAACGCGTATTCGACGCCCCGAGCCTCCAGCGTGCGGACGACGACATCGGCACCGATCTTCAGGGAGACGCTTGTTCCTTCTGGCATGGCTGCAAACTCCTGTTAGCCGCCTTCAGCTTGTTTGAGATCGGCGGAGGCATCGTGGTTGAGGTCCGCGCGGAGAAATGTCTCGGTTTCCGGCAAGGCGAGGTGGAACGCGCTCAACTCCTCGGCCTGCAAACGAAGCGAGGCCGCGGCCACGTCCAGGACGTGGCCACCCTGCGTGCGGTCGTCTGATAGAAAGTGGAAGTGGTAACCCGGGATGCTGAAAGCGCCGGAGAAGCCGGGCGAGTAGATACCCACCAACGTTCCGGCCGCGTCGTGGAAGTCGAACTCCTGCTGGGATTTTGCCGCATCGAGCAGGCGCCCGCCCTCTGGCGGCGGACTAACGGCCCGGGTTCGGACATGGGCGAACACGCTGTCTAGGCGAAAGGCGTAAAACAAATTGTCGGATCGTCTGTGCTCGTCGCAAAGACGGCTCAGTTCCTCAAGATTGGAGACAGGCCCGGCCGGGCCGTCCACCGATGGCGAAAAACGGGTCACAACGGCGAATGGCGCCCCGGCGCCCGGCGCCGCTCGCGACACCGTACCATCGCCCTGCACGCGGTAGATCGCGCCGTCCAGCACCACCATCTCGCCGTCCAGGCCGGTGAAGGTGCCAAGCCCGAAATCGCCGTGCTCCAGGAGTTTCGCGCACGTGACGGCTTGTGCGTAGACGCCCTCGACGAGCGATCCAGAGGTGGATACCTGGAACAGGGTGTGGATTGGCGCATCGAGGTAGCCGGCGAGAGCTTCGCTCACCAGCGACGATATGCTGCCGCCGTTGGTGCCGACACGGCGTGTCAGCTCGGCGAGATACGAGCCGGGGATGTCGCAGGTGACCGTAGCCATGTGATTTCTCCGAGAGATGCCATGCCGCCGGCCGCGTCAGCGAAGGAGGTTTGACCGTGCGAGTTCGACGACCTCGTCGCCACGCCCGCTCATCACCGCCTTGAGCATGTATAGCGTGAAGCCCTTCGCCATCTCGGCCGTGACCTTTGGCGGCATAGCCAGCTCCATCCGATTGACCACCGCGTCGATCAGCACCGGACCTGGATGGGCCAGCGCCTCCGCCAGCTTCGTCTCCACGTCTGCCGGATCGTCGATGCGCACGCCGTGGATGCCGGCGGCGTTTGCCATCGCTGCAAAATCGGGATTGTCGAGCGTGGTTCCGGTGTCGACGAAACCGGAAGACTTCTGCTCCAACTCGATGAAGCCGAGCGTGCCGTTGTTGAACACCACGACCTTGATCGGCAGGCCAAGCTGCTTGGCGGACAGCAGGTCGCCCATCAGCATGGTGAACCCGCCGTCGCCTGACAGCGACACGACCTGGCGGCCCGGGAAAGCGGCCTGCGCGCCAAGCGCCTGCGGCATCGCATTGGCCATCGAGCCGTGCCAGAACGAACCGAGCAGCCGGCGCTTGCCATTCATTTGCAGGTAGCGCGCGGCCCACACGGTCGGCAGGCCCACGTCGCAGGTGAAGACGGCGTCGTCGGAGGCGAGTTCGCTGATGACACGGGCGATGTGTTGCGGGTGCAGCCGACCGCCGGGCTTGCCGCTCGCCAGTTCGTCCAGTCCGCGGCGCGCATCGTGGTAGTGGGCAACGCAGTCTTTGAGATGCTTGTCGCTCCGCCCCGGCCTCAGATACGGCAGCAATCCCTGCAGCGTTGCGCGCACGTCGCCGAGCAGGCCTCGCTCGATCGGCGTGCGCCGCCCGATCGCCTCGGGACGGACGTCGACCTGCGCGATCCGTGCGCCCTTCGGATAAAACTGCGTGTAGGGAAAATCGGTGCCGAGCATCAGCAACCCGTCGCAACTGCCCATGGCGTAGTAGCCGGAGGAGAAGCCGATCAACCCGGTGATGCCAACGTCGTAGGGGTTGTCCCACTCGACATGCTCCTTGCCGCGCATGGCATGTACGATCGGCGCCTTCAGCGCCTCGGCCACCTGCAGCAACTCGTCATGCGCCCCGTCGCAGCCCCGGCCGCAGAGCAGGGTCACGCGCTCGCAGCCGTTCAGCATGTCCGCCAGCCCGGCGATCGCCTCGGCAGGCGGGGTGGTGGTTGGCGCCGGCAAGAGCAGTGCTGCGGTGGATGGGGTTGGTGCATCGGAGGCAGGACGGAGTGCGACGTCGCCGGGAATGACGATGACGCAGACACAGCTCTCAGCTACGGCCCGGCGGATCGCGATCTCCAGCACGCGCGGCATCTGGGCTGGGCTCGAAACCAGCTCGCAATAGCTGCTGCACTCGAGGAACAACTGCTCCGGGTGGGTCTCCTGGAAATAGCCTGAGCCGATCTCGGGCGATGGGATATGCGCCGCGATGGCCACCACGGGTAGGCGCGAGCGGTGGCAGTCAAACAGGCCGTTGATGAGATGCAGGTTGCCGGGGCCGCAGCTCCCGGCGCAGACAGCAAGCTTGCCGGTGACGTGCGCATCCGCACCCGCGGCGAAGGCGGCGACCTCCTCGTGCCTGGTGTGCAGCCATTGGATGCCGCCATGGCGGCGCAGCGCATCGGTGAAGCCGTTTAGGCTGTCGCCGACGATACCATAGATCCGCTCGACCTGGGCCGCTGCCAATACCTCGACCATCTGGTCCGCTACAGTCTTCGCCATGTCAGTGAACCTTTTCAATCTGGGTGGCGTCGGAGTGGAAGGTGGCGAAACCGGAGACCGGCTCGCGTTCGGTGTGCAGTCGGTTGGCCGGCACCGACATGTCAGCGTAGCCCAGCGACATCCCGCAGATGACCATGTCCTCCGGAGCAAGGCGGAGCTCGCGCCGGATGATTGCGTGGTAGTGCGCGAAGGCGGCTTGCGGGCAGGTGTCCAGCCCCAGGCAACGCGCCGCGACTGCCAAGCCTTCCATGAACATGCCGAGATCAATCAGGGAGCCGAGGCCCAGCCGGCGGTCCCGGGTCAGAATCAGGCCGACCGGCGCACCGAAGAAGCGGAAGTTCTCGTCATGCCATGCGCGAGACTTAGTCTTGTCGCCTCTCTGGATGCCAAGCAGGCTATACAGCCCCCACCCGTTGGTTCGACGGCGCGAGCGGTAGGGCTCCGGCCAGTCCTGCGGGTAGTAGTCGTACTCCGGAGCCGGGTCGGCCTGATCGGCCTGACGAGCCGCCAGGATGATGTCGCCAAGCCTAGTCCGGGCCGAGCCAGTCAGGACGTGCACCCGCCATGGCTGGCTGTTGTTGCCGCTCGGTGCGCGCGCGGCGGCGGTCAGGACCCGCTCGACGAGCTGCCGCGGCACGGGGCGGTCGAGATAGCCACGGACCGAAGACCGGCCTTCCAAGGCGTCGAGGGCGCCGCCGCCGGCGGTCGCATTTCTCGCCACAGGGTCGGCATCAAATCCGATGTCAGACAAGATGCAGCTCACGCGCCGAGGCCATGAGGCCGTCCCGGAAATCAGGGTGGGCAAGCCCAACCAGGGCTGCCACGCGTTCCGTCGAGGACAGGCCCTTCAGGTTGGCCCGACCGTATTCCGTGACGACCCAGTTCGTGTCGATGCGGGGCGTCGTCACCGGACCCGTCAGCCTGGCGACGATCCGGGACACTTTGCCGTGCGCCGCCGTCGCGCTGGCGGCGATGATCGACTTGCCGCGCTTGGAGGCATAGGCGCCGCGCACGAAGTCGAGCTGGCCGCCGGAGGCACTGTACTGGTGGCCCAGCATGTGCTCGGAGTTGCAGGCGCCGGTGAGGTCGATCTCGATCGTGCCGTTGATCGAGATCACGTCGTCATTGCGAGCGATCACGGTTGGATCGTTGACGTAATCGACAGGCCAGCTTTCAACCGACGGATTGTTGTCGAGGAAGTCGTACATCGACTTCTGACCCATGGCGAAGGTGTAGACGGTCTTGCCTAAATTCTGCGACTTGCGACGGTTGTTGACGTTGCCGGCAAGCGTCAGGTCAACGAGGCCGGGACAGAGCGCCTCAGTGTGCACGCCGAGATCGTTGCGGTCCTTCAGTGCCGCGCAGACCAGATTGGGCAGCGCTCCCACGCCCATCTGCAGGCATGCGCCATCCGGCACCATCTCGGCGATCAGCTTGCTGATGGTTTCATCTTCAGGGCCGCCGTTGCGTACCGGGAGCTCAAGCAGCGGTAAATCGTTCTCGACGATCGCCGACAGCTCGGACACGTGGATCTGAGCCCCGGACCCGACCACACGGGGCATGTGCCGGTTGACCTCGACGATCAGCCTCTTGGCCGATCGAGCGACCTTCGAGGAGTAGTCGTTGCCGACGCCGAAGGACAGGTAGCCGTGCTGGTCCATCGGCGACACGGTACAGACGAAGCTTTCAATGCCGATGTCATCGATCAGCAGCCGTGGCGCCTGATGGAAGTTGTTGGGAACGTAGCGCAGCACCTTCCGCTCGCTCTCGACGCTCTTCCGGATCAGCGCCCGGTCATGCGCGGTGACGAACATGCAGTAGGGTTCGATGCGGTCCGCAAGGTCGAAGTCGAGCACGGTTTTGCCGGCTGCTGCTGTCGCCTCGAAGTAGTAGAGCCTCAAGGCCTCGACCTGTCCCGCCCTTGCCCTATCAGCCAGGGCTTGAAGGAGCGCCGGCGGCTGCGCCATGGCCATCCCCATGGCCATCTTGCTGTTGGACGGGATGGTCGCCACGGCCTCGCTCGCGGTGGTCAGCTTGCTCTTGTAGATGTCCGAGAAGTTCATGTCGGCATACTCCACTTCGTCCTGATCAGTATCCGGCGGCCTCTTCAGGCGAGTGCCCGCGGCGATGGACGAGCATGGTGCGCTCGAAAGTCATCACCTCCTTGCCGTCCTGGTTGATCCCACGCGTCGAAACGGTAACGATGCCCTGGGTCGGCCGGCTCTTGCTCTCGCGCTTGCTAAGCACCGTGCTCTCCGCATAGAGCGTATCGCCCGCGAACACCGGGTGCGTCGCCTTCACCTTGTCCCAGCCCAGATTGGCCACGACCTTGGCGCTGACGGTGCGCACGCTCATGCCGGTGAGCAGTGCCAAGGTGAAGGTGCTGTCGACCAGCATCTTCTTCCACTCGGTCTTTGCGGCATAGGCGGCATCGAAATGAACCTGCTGCACATTCAGTGTCAACAGCGTGAAGTAGGTGTTGTCCACATCCAGCACCGTGCGACCAGGACGGTGCTCGAACACGTCGCCCTCCACGAAGTCTTCCCAGTAGAGACCAGATGTTTCACGATAGCGGCGATCTCCAACGGATTTATAGGCAGGTAGCAGACCATCCATTTTTATATTCCTTTGCTGTTGTAGAAGAAATCCGAACAGTAATACTTGATCTACTGCCCAGCGGCGGCCAGAACTCGGCGTGCCTTACGCGCGACGGCCTCATCGATCATTTGACCGTCGACGACGCCCACGCCCTTTGTGTTCGCGGCGAGCACAGCCTTGGCGTGCTCGACCGCCTTGTCGGTTGGCGTCAGCGCTTTGTTAATGGGTCCCACCTGGCCAGGGTGGATCGCCGCTTTGGCCGGAAAACCGAACGCCACGACATCTGTCGTCTCCCGGGTCAGGCCGTCGATGTCGTGCACGTCGAAGAACGGTGTATCGATCGGCGTCACGCCAGCCAGGGCGCAGGCGAGCACCAGCCGGCTGCGCTCTGCCACAAGCGGCGGCCAAGCCGTTGCGACACCAAGGTCGGCTGCCATGTCGGCGGCCCCCAGCATCAGCCCGAACAACCGAGGTGTTGCCGCCGCGGTCGCCTCAACGGCAGCCAAGCCGCGAGCGCTTTCGATTAAGCCAACCAGGCGGGTTTCAAGTTTCCGCACCGTCAACAGGCGATCAAGGATGTGCAGGTGGCCTGGGCTGTCCGCCTTCGGCAGTACCAGGAAGTCTGGCGCAGCGTCGGACCCCAACAACGCATCGAGGTCTGCAATACCCGCTCGGGTATCAAGCCCATTGATGCGGAGGGCTCGTTGGATCGGCTTTGCTGCAGGCTCGGACAAGTATTTTAGGGCGGTGGCCCGAGCCGATGCTTTATCGTTTGGCGCAACGGCATCTTCGAGATCGATGATCAGTACATCGGCGCCAACCTCCGCAGCCTTGGCAAAACGGTCGGGTCGGCTTCCCGGCGTGAACAGCCAACTGCGTGTTGGCTTCATGGTATCCGCCATGGTCAGTCTCCAGTCTGTTTCTGACGCCTCCCCGACGTGTTGCCGGCCGGTAAGTTTTGCCAATTCTTCGTGAATGCGTCCGTGATATGTTTTATGAATGGAGCATGGAGCTGCGTCACATCCGCTACTTCTTGGCGGTTGCCAAAGAGGGGAACTTCACCAGGGCTGCCGCCGGTCTCGGGATAGGGCAGCCTCCCCTCAGCTTGCAGATCAAGGACCTTGAGCAGGAAGTCGGTGCATTGCTGTTCCGCCGCGTGGCGCATGGTGCCGAACTGACCCCGGCGGGCCAGGCATTCCTGGCTGTGGTCAGTGGCATGCCGGACCTGGCCGAGCGCGGCGTCCGGCATGCTCAACGGGCAGCGCGGGGAGAGATCGGCGTCCTGCACGTCGGCTTCACAGCCTCCTCCGCGTTCAACGCTGTCGTGCCCGGCACTTTGCGGACGTTTCGTCGCGCCTATCCCAGCGTCGAATTGACACTGGAGGAGGTCAACACGACCCGGCTTACCGCAGGTCTTGACGATGGCACGCTCGACATCGCCTTCCTACGGCCGGAAGGCGCCTCTGGCAGAGACCTTCAGCTCCGGCTCATTTCTGAGGAACCTATGCTGCTCGCAATGCCGGCAGGCCATGCCTTAGTTGGTGAGGACGAGGTCGATCTTGCGAAGTTGGCACAAGATCCGTTCATCCTGTTTCCACGATCAATCGGGCCAACTCTCTACGACACGATCATGGATGCATGCCGCAAGTCGGGATTTGAGCCGCATGTCGACCAGTTCGCGCCGCAGATTTCCTCTATCGTCAACCTTGTGGCGGCAGAGCTTGGAGTATCCATAGTGCCAGCCTCGATGAGTCAGCTTCATGTCGCTGGCGTGGTCTTCCGTGAGATCAAGGGCCAAGCGCCGACAGCTCGGCTGGCACTCGCCTATCGGAAAGGGAATACATCACACCTGGTTCGAAACTTCATGGCAGTCGCTCTCAGCGCCTGAGAGGTGTCACCACTCACGCTATCTTCTGCGCCGAGGAGGCCTGATGAGGCCCAATATCCCCTCACTTGCGGGCGTTCTCCTGATCGAGCTCGCGGCGGCGATCTTCCTCATCGCCGATGGCCGCGCGTGCCTGGCATCACCGGCGTCACGCTCTTTGAACGCAACATTTGTCAAGGGCAAACGGCGGCTATACAGCGCTTTGAGCGGTGAGGCATTCAAGCTCGTGCGACAGGGAGGTTCTGCGTGACGAGGGTGCTGCGCCCGTGCTCCGGTCTATCGTCACCTGAGTCTCGTGAGCTTTAATCGCGGGATCAGCGCGCCCGCTCCGTGCCAGCGTCAGCCTGAATTGAATCCTTGGCTCTTTTGCGACTGGGCTTCCTAGTCGAGTAGGCTCCTGCAAAGGACGCCCCCTCGATCAGCATAAGCATGTCGAACGCGGCACGCTCCGCCTGGTAACGCACCTGCGTTGTTGTGGGATGAGAACCTCCGAGCAGGACGGGTTCCAGAAGATCGCGCTGCAAAAGCGCAAAGAACGTGCTGACGGCGCGGTCATGCTCGCGAATGTTCCAGTCACATGTTGGCGCCCATCTATCCAGATAGGCGGCAAATATCCGTTGACGGGGTCGGAGCGCCTCCTCGCGATAGCATTCTCCAAGTTGCGGGAAGCGGACGTTGTCGCGTATAATGACCCGATACAAGGCGATTTCCTCGGGCGCCAGGATAAGCTCGAGATATTTCAAGCCCATCATTATAAACGCTATGTTCGGCGGCTCTTCCGACCACGGTAAGTCGGCAGAGGGTTCCACCGGGTTGCCACACAGCCCGGTGATGACAGCGCTGAATAGATCGTCCTTGCTCTCGAAGTGGCGATAGAGGGTTTTGATCGAGACGCCGGCGTCTTTCGCGATACGGTTCACCGAGCTTTCGGCATAGCCGGACGATAGAAACGCTGCCCTGGCTGCGTTTACCAGCAGCTCACGCTTGCCGGCCATCAGCTTCGCCTTTGGATTGTCGTCGGTCCACGTCTTCACAGTCTGTCTTCCGCCTCCTAGGCCTTAAAACAGAAAACGACAGCGCCCACTGTCGTGTCGTCTGACAGCAAGCACTGTCATTTAGAAGGAGATAGCTATGTCCAGCAGCCAATCCAATGCCAAGCCGACGCGGGTTCTCGTGCTTGGCGCGTCCGGTTCGGTCGGGGGATCGGTTGTGCGGGAGCTCGGCGCCTACGAAGGCCTAGATGTCGTACGGGCCACCCGGAAGGCTGATCAAGTAGAGAGCTGGCGGGCTGATGGTAAGTCCGCGGTCTGCATAGACCTGGACGACCCACGAACATTCCCCCAAGCCCTGAAGAATGTCGATCGCCTGTTTGTGATGACCGGCTATACCATGAACATGGTGCAACAAACTAAAACGATCGTGGATGCAGCTGTAGACGCCGGTGTATGTTTCGTCGTGCACCTGGGCGTCTTTGGCAACGGCAAGTCCACAGATCCGCACTACGCGTGGCATGAGTTGGTCGAGCGGTATATCCAAGGAAGCGGCATCGCATGGTGTCATCTTCACCCCAACTTTTTCATGGAAAACCTGCTCTCGTTCATGCCGGTCAAAGATGGATCGGTGTCGTGGCCAATGGGTGATGGAGCGGCTGGCTGGACGGCCGCCGATGATATCGCGGCGGTTGCCGCCAAGGTGTTGGCGGAAGGACCGGAGACCCACGCTGGTGAAGATTACTTTCTGTCTACCGACGTGTTCGATGGACCCCAGCTCGCGGAAGTACTCAGCGCGTCGCTTGGGCGACGCGTAACGGCACAAATTATAAAGCCGGATGAACTCAAGAAAGCACTCGACGCCAAGGCCATGCCGTTGCCAGCCGGCATGGACGTCCCTTTCTCCCTGAGCATGCTTGAGTTGGTCCGGCAGGTAGAAGATGGGCGGTTAGCGTACGCGGCTACTCGCACGAACACGATCCAGAGGCTTCTCGGACGCGAACCGATCACACTCGCCGATTGGGCGGCTGCGCATGAAAAAGAACTACTTGGTAGCGATTAGCCCGAAGGCTGACGACTGGGCCAGACGATTACAGTCGAACCGCTCGACTGCGCGCTCAACGCCCCTGACGAGGACTCGATCATGTTTTCGGTGGACCATGCGTTCGACGACATGAAGGAGGGAGACACGGGATTGGCCGGACGCCGCTCCAGTCTCAACGCGGTGCGCGAGAAGATCTCCTCCGAGAAGGCCAAGCGTATTCTGAAGCTTTGAAGAAGAGGTGTTTGAATGTCAGTTGCTCAAGCAAACCCAAACAGGATCGTAGGCGTCGAGGAGCACTTCATGCTGCCTGATCTGCTTGGACGCGTTCCGGAACCGGCGGCCAAGGCGCGCGGTTATTTCTCGCGCGACCAGCCCTATGCCGGCTTTAGCCGCATCGAGCAGCTCAGCGACGTCGGCGGGGGCAGGCTCAAGGTGCTGGACGAGGCGGGTATCAGCCTGCAGGTGCTTTCGCTCGACGGTCCGGGCGCCGACCTGTTGCCGCCGCGGCAAGGTGCTAACTGGGCGCGCGAGGCCAACGACGCCCTGGCTGGTCTTGTCGCGGCCCATCCGGATCGCTTCGCCGGCCTGGCGCATCTGCCACTGACCGATCCCGACGCCGCCGCAGACGAGCTCGAACGCTGCGTCAAGCAGCTGGGGTTCAAAGGTGCCCTGGTGCGAGGCTCCACCAACGGCCGGTATCTCGATCATCCAAGCTATGACGTGCTGCTGGACCGGGCCGCGCGGCTGGAGGTGCCGATTTACGTCCATCCCGGCATCTCGCCCGCGCCGGCGCGTGAGGCGCTCTATGGCGGGCTTCCGGAGCCGTTCGGCTTCTGGATGTCGATCTCGGGCTGGGGCTGGCACGCCGACACCGCGACCCACATCTTGCGACTGATGGTGTCGGGCGTATTCGACCGCCACCCCGGGCTACAGGTCGTGATCGGCCATCTGGGAGAGGGGCTGCAAGTCGTCTTCGCTCGCCTCGATCAGCAGTATCATCTGGCGGCTGGGATGGAGAGACTGCCGAGCGAAGTGCTTCGCAAGCACGTCCATGTCACCGTGGGTGGCTTCTTCATGAAGCCGTCGTTCATGGCGACTTTGGATGCCTTCGGCGCAGACCGGATCATGTTCTCCGTCGATTACCCGTTTGGCGACCCGAAGCAGGGCGTGGCATTCCTGGACAGCCTGTCGCTGTCAGCCGAGGACCGTGCAAAGATCGCGCATAAAAACGCCGACCGGCTTTTCAAACTCGAGCCCTACCGAGTGAACCCTTAACAGGAGTTCGTAGATGCCGTTTCGGGCGCCACCTCTCGTAGCCGAGGCACCCGCCTACTGCCGTCCACAGGGACCAGTGCCTCCGTCAGAAGGAGGTGTCCCGACGAGTGGTCCAGAGTCGCAGGGGGATGATAGCTTGTTACTGGTAGATGTCGAACCGGCCACCCGGAAGGAGGATCATGAGGCGAAAGGATCGCGCCGCTGCTTGCGAACCAGGCACATTAACTCACCTCCAGGCGCGCCACCCCGACGTTTATGACTTACTTTGCAGGCCGTTTCACGTCCGCCTCCAGCATAAACGCCTCGACGGTGGCGTTGAAGTCGGCGCTGCTCTCAAGCTGAACCATGTGGCCCGGCGATTTGACGATCACGTGGCGGCCTTGGGTCGCACGCGCCGCCGCCTCCCCCACTGCATCGAAGAATGGGCTCCATCCGCCTGTGATGACCAGAACGGGGATGTCCTCGCGGGCGACGGTCTCGGCCGCGGCGCGCATTTCGGAGGCTGTGGCCATGTTGGCGCGCAGCAAAGCACAGCCGGCGAACTTCGCCGTCTCCGAATTTGGATCCAGGGCCGGTTTTGCCCCAGCAACGCTCGCGGCAAATCCAACGCTGTACTCGCCGGGCGTGTTCGCGGACAAGGCGATTTGCCTAAACTTGTCCGCGGCGCTCCTGGCTACGGGATCATCCCGCAGAACCGGATCCCCGGCGAGCAGGTTCTGCAACGCCGGCTCCACCAGGATGAGCGACTGGACCTGGGCCGGGCGTCGCGCGGCGGCGAGCAGGGCCTCGGCCGCGCCCCAGGAATGGGCGATGACATTTGTCCCGCCGCCAAACATTTTGGCGATCCAGACGGCATCCTTGTCCATGTCGTCGGGCCCGCGGGATGGGCTCGGCCCAAATCCGGGCCGACTGACGGAATCCACGCGCCAACTGCTCTCTGCGAGGGCATCCTGCCGGGTGAACGTCGCCGGGCCGCCACCCAGGCTGCCCTGCACGCCGCCGTGGATCAGCAGCACGCGTGGCCCTGCCGTCCCCAGGTGCCTGACGTCAATGGGCAGGCTGGACGCACCGTCCGGTTCAGGCTCGGTGAACAATGGCTCGCGCACGATTTCCGCCGTGGCCATCGCCTCGGGCGAATTCAGCACGTGGACGCTGCGGAATCCTTCGCGCTGCAGACCGCGCAGGGAGCGACGCAGAAGCTGGACATGGTTGCGCACCACGTGGGCGCCGAAGTCGCGGTCGGGCCGTGACCGGTTGCGTTCGGTGCAGACCGCCTCGGGGATGTCGAACGCGAAGATGACCGGCAGCGCATGGTATTTCCGCGCGAGCTCAACAGCGTGCTTCCGGTCCTCGGCCCGCAGGTTGGTGGCATCCAGCACCGTCAGACGCCGGGCGGCGAGCCGTTTGGCGGCGATGTAGTAGAGCACGTCGAAGGCGTCGGATGTGGCTGACTGATCGCCTTCGTCGTCGGCCACGAAGCCGCGGCAGCGGTCCGACGAGATGATCTCGGTTGGCAAAAAGTGCTTCACCGCGAACGTGGACTTTCCGGAGCCGGACGCGCCCATCATCAGCACCAGCGAGAAGTCAGGGATGGTCAGGCGCATCGGAACACCGCCATCTGGGTCGGCGCGCCATGCGTCTCGTGTGCATCGCCGATTTCGGACAGTTCGACCGTGTAGCCGAAGGATTTGGTGACATGGGAGGTCCAGCCGGCGAAGTCGGCGCGCGTCCATTCGAACCGATGGTCGCGGTGGCGGAATTCGCCATCTGCCAGCGCCGGGATGGTGACGTTCCAGTCCCGGTTTGGCGTTGTCAGCACAACCGTCTTCGGTCGAGCATGGCGGAATACCGTCTGCTCGAACGCCGGCAGCCGTTGTGGATCGATGTGTTCGATCACCTCGACGAGGGCGGCGGCGTCGAAGCCCGCCAGCCTGCGGTCGCGGTAGGTCAGCGCGGATTGCAGCAAGGTCAGGCGCTCGCGCTGGCGCTCCGTCATGCGATCGACGTGCAACCGGTCACGGGCGATCTCCAGCGTCTGCCGCGAGATGTCGGTGCCGACGATCTTCGTCAGACCTGGAATGCGCAGAAGCAGCGCCAGCAGGCGACCCTCGCCGCAGCCGAGGTCCAGCACGGTGGTCGCACCGGAGTCGCGTATGGCGTGCGCGACGATGTCGTGACGTTGGTCGTGCAGCTTCTTTGGCGTGACCTCTGGCGGGTCGGCTGCCTCGGGTTCGGCCGCCGCCGGCGCCTCGTCCAGTTCCGCCAGCCGCGCGAGTGCGGCCCTCGCCATGCCGGGGCCGCGCTGCAGGTAGCGGCGGGTGATGAATTCGCGGTCCGGGTGGGCGGCGAGCCAGCCTTCGCCGTGCCGGAGCAGTTTTTCGATCTCGTCCTCGGCCAGCCAATAATGCTTCCGGTCATCTAGCACGGGCGCCAGCACATAGAGGTGCGAGAGCATGTCCTGCAGGCGGACCATCCCCGATAGGGTGACCATCCAGGAGCGCGATGGCCCGTCCCCGCCAATCGCCTCGGTTGTGACGTCGTATCCCAGAGGGCAGAACAGCCGATCGATCACCGCGTGTCCCCCGCGGGCCCGAACCGGACCGAAGGTCGCGGAGAAGGGAAGCGCCGCCGTCACCAAGTCCGGCCGCGTGGTGGTCCGACCCCCGAGGGCCGAGCCGAGCACCTTGCTGATGGCGACACTCAGGAAGGAGGATGTCACGTAGGGCCGGTCGTGGACGTAGGTCGCCAGCGGCCCGGTGGCGCCCTCGCCATTCCGGCCCGCCAGGGGCCGGCCACGCACCAGCGAGACGGGGTCGAGATCCAGCATCAGCACGGCCGTGCAGCGATCCTGCGTGGCCTCCGGGTAGAAGATGTGCGCGCTACCGAAACTGAGATCGAACGTCTGAAGCCGGTCCGGGTGCTTGGCCAGCAGGTAGCCCAGGTCGGTGGCAGGCTTGTGTGTGGTGGTGATCGACAGCAGCATGGTTGCTATCAAGCCGATTGGGCCGGGGTTGGCGAGGGGTTCCCCTGTGATCTCGATTGGGATCGGACCTGGTTCGGATGGCCGGCCTACCAGGATAATCCAGTTTGGGACCGAGCGCCCCATCAACGGTCGTGCACATCAAACCGACTGAGTGGAAGGCGACTATAGAACGCCTATCGTTTCATCGTCCGATATGCGCCAATCTCGGACATTTAACGCCAGAGTTGGAGTGCCACAAAGCGGACGCTTATCGCCTCGTAGGAGCCGGTCGACCCGCCGCTGCAGATCCGCATCGATCATGGTTGAGGGAAGCGCTTGCCGCACGGCCTACTAGCTACCTGACACAGTAGCATCGAGATAGCTGTCGTTGAACGCTGGATGCGGCTCAAAGCGCTGAGTGATGAACACGAGCCGGCCAACTTCTGTCGGCTCGCTCTCGATTCGATCGAGCGCCTCGTTGACGAGGCGGCATTGGTCGGCATCGAGATAAAAGCGATGGTCGTCGAGAAACGATCGAGGCTTGTGGTAGTTGTCGAGCGTCGCCCGCCGGATTGCCTCGACAGCCTCCACGATCCGCGCTTTCCCGACGCGCGGCCGCAAGAGCGGAACAACGTCGAGCGTTCGATCCTCGGAGATAACGAAGGCCATCCGCGGCGCCGGAGCGGCCGTGACATAGCGAACGGCGGAGTTGAAGCGCGCCCCGCGCGAGGGCGTGCTCTCGTCCGACGCGTGACCGTCGAGGATCACGCCGATGGCATGACAGACCCCATGCTGGTCGGCAAGGATCGTTCCGTCGATCGCGGTGGCGCGCTCGATCAGCTCCTTGGTGAGTGGCGTGGGGGCGATCACGGTTCCCTGCCGCGCCAGTCGCTGAGCCTCCTCCGCAGCGTCCCTCGCGATGACCAATGAGCTCCCGTGACGAAGCTGGGCCAAGAGATCGAGTACAATCCTGAAACGGGCGACCGCCGGTTCATCGATGCCCACGAAGACCCGGCGCATGTTGTCGATGAAACGCTTCTTGCCGATCGGCTCCTGCGGCAGCCGAACGTCGCCGAACCGGCAGCGCAAGAGCACCTGATCGCCGCGCCTGAGATCCCACTGGTGGTGATCGAGGAACTCGACCGAGAACGGTGGCGCGCTGACGTCGGACACCCGGCCAAGACCGACGATCGTGCCATATTCCGCGATCAGCGCCGTGTCTGCGGTCGCCATCTGAAGAAGCTTGCGCGCCCAGCGAGTCTCGGTCAGCGGCGCGGGCTGCGCGAGCCGAATTACATAGTTGATATTGGGGTCGTTCGCTGAGGCCAGGACCATTCTTCCCAAGCCCGAACGGCCCTCGTACCTGAGCTGCGACAGCCGATTCACGGCCTCGAACAGGTCGCAGGTGCAAAACTTGCCCGGAATGAACGAGGTCCGCATGAGATTTGACGCCGCACGGCGGATGATCTCTTCCGCCGAACGCATCGCCTCGTCGGAGATCATGCGGCCCGGCTCGGGCAGCGACAAGCTACGCCGCCCCTCTTCGAGCAGCACGTTCACACACGCGTGGACGAGGCTGGTCTCGTAGACTTCCCCCTGCCAGGCCGCCTCGAACGGAGGGTACTGCCGGAACAATTGCTCGGGAAGTTGCAGCGCGCAGACCACTTCATAGTCGCCGACCGGATAGGCTGAGCTGCAGAAAGTCCGAAGCCCCAGCTTTCGACCCTCGACGTCGAGAGACCGTTTCACTTCCTCCGCGATCACCAACTGTCGGATACGCTCGGGCTTCTCGCGCATCGTCGTCTCGTCGCTGTAGAACATGTGCTGCATCGGATGGGCCGGCACCGCCGACTCGACCCGCTCACCCAGGCCTTCAACCGCCGACAGCGGCCATTCGCCGTCTTCCGGCTCGAGACAAACGGGATGGCCCGGCGGCAGCCCCGGCCGTCGCAAGCCGATGAGAAGAACCCTGGGCTCGGTCTCCGAGCCCAGGAGCTCGAACACCCGCTTGGCGCGGTATTCGAGGTTCGCGCGGAAGTGGTACTGATACCCCCACATGAATAGGGTGATGGTCTGCGGCATGGCGTTCTCGGTGTGGCGCTTCGACAGCCAGTTCGCAAGCTGTTCCTCGTAGACGCAGATTCGGCTATTCACCTTCGGGTGAACCCAGAGCATTCCTCTCGTGACTGACGGCGGCGCCCCCGCCTTCCGCATCCTTAGCCTCGACGGCGGCGGCGCCAAGGGGTTCTACACGCTCGGCGTGCTCCGAGAAGTCGAGGGTCTCGCCGGGAAGCGGCTGCACGAAACCTTCGATCTGATCTTCGGAACGAGCACCGGCGCCATCATCGCCTCGCTCCTGGCGCTGGGGCATTCGGTCGACGAAGTTCACGACCTCTACAAGACCCACGTCGTCAAGATCATGAAGCGCAAATCTGCCACGGATAAATCCGCCGCGCTCGGTGAACTTGCGCGCGAGGTCTACGGTGATCTCGGATTTGACAAGGTCAAGACCGGCATCGGGATCGTCTCTACCAAATGGGATTTCGAGCGGCCGATGATCTTCAAGGCCGATCCTGGCCAAGCTCATGGCCGCAAGGGCACCTTCGTGCCCGGCTTCGGCGTGCCCATTGGTGAGGCGGTCATCTCATCCTGTTCGGCTTATCCCTTCTTCAACCGCAAGCTCGTCACCACCGCGAAGGGCGATAAACTTGAATTGGTCGACGGAGGCTATTGTGCGAACAATCCGACGCTTTACGCCATCGCTGACGCTCTCGAAGCGCTGGAGCAGCCGAAGCACGCGTTACGCGTTCTGAGCGTAGGTGTCGGTGTCTACCCGCAACCCAAGCCGACGACGTTCAGCAAGATGTGGCTGGCGCGCTACCTGCAAAGCGTCCAACTCCTGCAGAAGACACTGGAGATTAACACGCAGTCGATGGATCAGCTGCGACAGGTCCTCTATCGCGATGTCCCGACCGTGCGTATCAGCGAGACCTTTGAAAAACCCGAAATGGCGACCGATCTCTTCGAGCACGACCTCGACAAGCTGAACCTCTTACGGCAGCGCGGCGGCGAGTCCTTCGCCAAGTGCGAAGCGGCTGTTGCGAACCTCTTGGCTTGAGACCGTATGGCAATATCCGAAGCTCAGCTCGAGACGTGGTCGCATCAGGGGTCTGTGGCGCAATCCGCCTCAACCTACGAGACACTCCAAAAGTCACTCGAACAACCGACCGCGCCCTATGCGAACCGCAGCTACACAGCTTTTCTGCAAGGCTCCTACGCGAACGCCACCAACATTTACGCCGACAGTGATGTCGACATCGTCGTGCGGGTGGACTCGGTCTACTACTCCGACACGACCGAGCTCACGCCGGAGGACAAAGCCAGATACGACGCCAACTTTTCACCGGCGCAATATAGCTGGGCCAAGTTTCGCGAGGAGGTCATCGAGCAGCTGACCCGCATCTATGGCGCCGCCGTCAAGCCAGGGAAGAAAGCTATCTTCGTTGCCGGCAACGGTCAGCGGCGCGACGCTGACGTGGTGCCGGCCGCCGAGTTTCGCCGCTACTTCGAATACGCCAGCGCCATCGCCCCGCGCTACGCCGAAGGCATCTGCTTTTGGCTTCCCGATGGCACACAGATCATCAACTACCCCAAGCAACACTCGGCCAACTGCACGGCCAAACATCAGTGCACGGGCGCCTGGTTCAAGCCGGTCGTGCGTATCGTCAAGAACATGCGCAACACGATGACCAGCAGAGGCTTGATCTTGGACGGCTCGGCGCCGTCCTACTTCCTTGAAGGCATGCTCTACAACGTGCCCGACAGTTCGTTTGGGGTCAGCTACGGCCAGACGCTCGTCAACGCGATGAACTGGCTTCGGGCGTGTGACCGCTCGAAGCTGGAATGCGCCAACGAACAGTATTTTCTGCTCCATCCCACTTCGCCCGTGACATGGCGACGCGAGCAGTTCGAGGCCTTTCTCGACGCGCTGATCAGCTTCTGGAACGCCGGCGGCTAGCCGCCCTCCCAGCATCCTGACAGCTGGAAGAGTTGACGAGGGCCCCGGCAACGCTCTCACCTGAGGGAGCAGCCGAGCCGGCTCGTTTGGCTTCCCACGCCTCGACACGCCGTCGCGCCCCGGCCGCCTCGCGAGAGAGGCGTGGCAGCGCTTCGATCGCCGCGCAATTGTAAGGATGTGCCTGTCGGTAGCGTGCCCGCGCCGGCATACCTGCAAACAGGTTGATCGCAGCCTCATATCGCCGATGGAGCCAGAGGTATTTGTCGGCCACGCTCGGCTCGTCATGCGCTAGCCCCGTGCGGATTAGTCCCGACAAGGTGCTAAGGTAATCGGGATAGATGTCGTCGTCGCAGCCAGCAATCTCGACCACCGGCTGCCACGAGACATAGTCGAAGAACAGGCGCCCGTCAGCGTCCTCGGTAATGAACGAGCGAACATATTCTTCTTCGTCGTTCGAGGAGTGATCCTCGTTGCGCTGCCGCCGCGCGAGCGGGATGACGGCGGGATCGATGATGATACGGGGATATCGCGCCTCCTTCGATTCCATCTCGTAGGCCCGCACCATCGCCGGTCCGACCACGTGTCGTCGGGTATGATGGAGGTCGCCAATCGTGACCGCACCGCGGAGTAGATAGCCGCGCTCCGCAAGCGCAATCACCGTGAGTGCCATCGTGTTCAGCATCCAGAACACGCCGGATTCCTCGGTCACGCGGTAGGAGAGGACAACTGAGTCCGAGAACTGGGTTACGCGCTGGCTCGGGAAGGTTGCGCCTTCACCAATCCGGCCGATGTCGTCCATCGCGGCGAGTAGGCGGCGGAGCTCGGTGCGGTCGCGCTCGGTGGCCGCGACCACTTCCTTGAATCCCAGGAAGTCGATGAACAGTATCAGCCGACGTTCGTAGCGCGGCTCTTTGCTCCGCACCGGCAACTTACTCAAGGCGGAGCCCGTGGAATTGGCGCGTGTTTACCGGCGAGCGCACATAGTCTCCGCGGTTGTGTCGAGCAAGGCGGCAATGAGCCGGTCTTCTAGCTAGCGCCACCATCTCGAGCCGCAGTGTGTGGTTGTTGCTCATCCTGTATAGCGCGAACCGAGCGGTTCGCACACGAATATGGCCTCGTGAAGCGTCGCACTACGGATTGACGCGACCTCGATGGCACGCGAGGGCGCCGGCGTCGCCAGGCTGGAACTGCCATGCCGGATCGGCGGCAAGGCAAGGCGGTCCATTCCGCGTGCGTGGGCGAATTGAGCTCCGCCGCGAGCACGCAACAGGCGCTAAGGGCGGTATAGCGGCAAAGAAAACGTTCGAAAAACAGCCACTGCGAGTATTGCTCGATGTCATCTGAGATCTCTGAGTGGTGACTGATTGGGCGAAGTTGCCGTTCTTTGAGTGATCCCAACTATAGGCCAGTCGTGAGATTCTTCCGTCTTGCGACCATTTTCAGGCGCGTCCGCTTTACGCTTCCACTTGCTCCGAAGCGGCCGGTCCGCTTCCGGCCAGTTCTTGCCGCAAGCGCACGGCGCTTCGCTAAGCTGTTCACCTTTAATGGAGTTGCGGATTACGTCTTATGTTCGAAACAGCCGTAGTCCGGAGGTCGCAACGCGGCTGTCCGTTTTGAAATCTATAGGCTGAGTCGTCACTCTACCTGCCTTGCCTTCCTAACCACTCAACGTCCTGCGTCTGTGAACCTTTGATTCCAACAAGCAGGTTCCAGCAATGGGCCTGGGTGTCGAAGCGGGCATAGGCGCGGCCGAGATCGTTTCGTCCTGTGTTAACGTGACGCTCCCACCACCGTTCGGCGCCGCGGAGCATTTTCCAGCCCTCCGGGCGGCTTCCGGATAGGGGCAGTTCTGCAATTGCGCGCAGGGTACCGGTGCGGGTAGCGAATTCCCCGGTTATGACGAGGAGAGTGTCGCGCAGAAGCAGCACGTCTGGCCGCAAGGCGGCAAGAGCTTCGGCGAGCTCGTCCTTCAGCTTCAGCGCCCCACGGGTGACCGGCGCTGGCCCTGCCGCCAACCGGGCCTCGAAGGCATCTGCGCGGGCAACTGCCTCCTGCAACTCCGCATACGGCACTGTGGCTTGCACCGGCAGTTCGGGAATTTGCTTTGCGGGCGCGCTCACCGCGGCTGCGCTTTCCATCCGCGTCAGGACAGCCCGTAAACCGGCAAGCTCCACCCGCATGTCGGCGAGGCGTTGTTCGAGCAGGCCGATCCGAACGGTGGGATCGATTTCGGCCGCCTTTCTGCCCGGAGTCGCCAGTAAGGTGGCGATCAAGCTGGGATCGAGCGATCCGTCGCAGCGGAGAAAGAAGTCAAAATCCTGGCCGTCCACCGGTTCGCCGAGCCAGCGACCATGCCGTGAGACCACCGTGCCATGGCCGATGAGGGCGAATCGGGCGGCTTCCAGCGCGGCCGAGTCCCCCTGGATCAGTACCCAGCTCGCCTCCTCCCCGGCGAGCACCGCATGGGATGACGACATCAGGCGGGCTTTGGGCATGCCAATGTCGATCGTTTCTCCCTGGCCTGCGTCGGGGAGCAATGGGTAGAGCACGCCACGCCACCAAGCGCCGGGTGAGCCGTCAGGTAGCGTACCCGTGCGACACGGCCAGCGCTGGACAGGCCGATGGCCGTCCATCACGGCCACTTCTATCTCAACCGTAATCAATGCATATGACCCCTGCCGCAACCGAGGCGGTGCCGGCAGGATCATATTTTAGCATGCTGAATTCCGCGCTGCACGCTCTGGCTCCGATTATCCGGACCGATATCTTCATCCTTGGGGTGGCAGGGCTTCTAGTCGTTTGGGCGGGCTGGTCTGGCTGGTCGCTTCGTCGGCAGACCGGGCGCGTCCGGAGCGCCTTTGCTGAGGCCAACCGCGATTTGGGTGCGGCGGCCGATCCGATCGCGTTTGCATCCAACTATGAGGCCGCGTCAGCTGCCCTTGGCCGAAACCCGCTTCTGGGCGGAGCCTGGCGTGGGTTCAGCCATACGCTGATCATTCCGAGCGGTGCGAACCGCCCTATTTTTGCGACTGCAGACGCAGCAGGCTGGTTCGACCTCGGTAGCATTTATCGGCGCGCCGGCAGTGACTTGAGATACCATGCGGCGCTGCCGGGTCTTCTTGTCGGCGCAGGGCTGCTGTTTACCTTCCTCGGGTTGGCGGTCGGGCTGTCTGCAGCAAGTGACGTGGTGGCTGAGGGGGTGGATCAGCTGAGGCGCAATGCGGCGCTGCGCGATTTGCTGGGCGCTGCCTCCGTCAAGTTTGTGACCTCGCTGGTCGGCCTCTTCTTGTCGATCATGTATGCGCTCTTTCGCAAGAGCCAGCTGCGAGCGGCTGAGCGGGCCCAGGCGACGTTGCTGGACGCGCTGGGTGAGCGGCTGCCGCTGCGGCTGCCTGCATCCCTTCAGGCGGACGCCAATGCGCTAGCCGAACGGCAATACGCGGAGATTCAGCGGATCGGCACGGATTTCTTCGTCAATCTTGGCGCCACGCTGGAGCAGAAGTTCGGGGAAGGCCTGGAACAGCATATCGGCCCGCTCGCCGAGGCGATTCGTACGCTGACGGAGCGCCTCGCCAATCAGAACGAGGGCGCCATGGAGAGGATGCTCGAAGGTTTTGTGCAGCAGCTCAAGGGAGAGACCGGCAAGAGTATGACCGGGACCGCGGAAAAAATCAGTGCCCTTGCCGACCAGCTTGGCGGGCTCGAAGGCGGCATGAAGATGGCGGCCCAAAGCATGTCCGATGCCGCTGCCATGGTGGCGCAGAACCTGGCGGATGGCACAAAGAATGCCCTCGGTGACGTAACGGAACAGGTTGCGGGGCTGGTTGCGGAACTGCGCCAAGCGGCACGGGAGGCAGCACAGAACAGTCAGGCAGCCGGCGCGGCGCAGAGGCTCGCCGGCGATGCGGCCGCGCGCGACCTGGAAGACACCATGCGCAGGGCGGCGGACGGCCTTGAATCGACGGCAGCGACGATTGCCCAGACGATGGGCACCGGCGCCGCCGATGCCAGCCGCCGCCTTGTGGAGGCGACCGAGGCAATGGGCCGCGATCTGCGCGAGGTGCTGCTTGGATTTGGCGCAACGCTGGATGCGACTGGTGCGGCTCTTACGCAAGGTGCTGCGGCAGGTGGTGAAACCCTGCGCGGTGCAGCTGCCGGGATGAGCGGCGATCTGGCTGCCGCTGCCTCGGGATTGCGCGATGCCGGCGAGGCGGCAGGTGCTGCATTGCGTCGTGGCGGGTCTGACGCGAGCGCTGGCATGACAGAGGCGGCTGGGACACTGGTTCAGGGCGCCTCCGGCCTGAGCGATCGCCTGTCGGCACTTGGGTCGTCGGCCACCAGTCTCGCCGACGGCGCTCGCGCACTCAGTCAGTCGGCGCGCGATGCCGCCGCCCCCCTGGCATCAAGCGCGGCGAGCTTGGCTGAGGCGGGAGCGGCCGCGCGCGATGCTGCGAGGCCACTGGTGGCGGTGGCGGAGGCAATGGGTGCGGCCATGGCTGGTCTTGGCATCGCTGCTTCAGCCATGTCGGCAGCGCACGGGCAAGCCGACGCGCTGGCGCTGCGCCTCGGGACCGCTGCGGAACGCTTTGATCGGGTGGATGGAACTCTTGCCACCACGCTGCGGGCGCTCACACAGGGATTGGACGGCTACCAGGAACAGATCACAAGATTTATCCGCGAGATGGATGGTGGGCTTGCACGGAGCGTGAGCCAATTGAATGCGCTGGTGAAGGAGCTTGAGAGCACGATTGCCGATAGCAACGAGATGCCACGCCGGCAGGCGGGACGATCGACGTGAACGACAATGGCCTGACCGAAACCGACGGCGAAGGCTATTTCGCTTCCGTCAGCGACCTGATGGTCGGCGTGCTGTTCGTGTTCCTTCTGATGTTGACAATCCTTGCGCTGAATTTCCGTGATGATAGCGCACAGCTCGACGCGTTGAAGGCCGAGGCGGCAAGGCAGACACTGGCCGCACAGCATCTGCGCGCCATCAATCTTGCCATGAAAGAGCGCCTGGCGGAGGCGGCAACCGCTCTGCGGCACGAGTTGCGCGACCGCGAGGCCGCGCGGGCTGGCCTGCTCGCGCGACTGGCGACGAAGCTGCAGGAAGGCGGGATCAAGTTCTCGCTCGATCAGCGCTCGGGTGTTCTCCGGCTGTCGGATTCCGTTCCTTTTGCAACAGGCCGCAGCGATCTGACCGACGAGACGCGCCGCACATTGCTTGTACTTGGGCGCGTGCTTGGCGATGTGCTGCCATGCTTCGCGGCTGCCGAAAGCCGTCACGGCTGCCAGGCGGATGATGCGCCAATTCTGGAAACGGTCCTCGTCGAAGGTCATACTGACAGCCAGCCCTATCCGAAGATGACGGCGCTTCAATCCGAGCAGGAAAACGACCGGCTGTCTGCAGAACGCGCACTAACAGTTTTTACAGAATTGCGCCAGCGTCAGGCAAGTCTCGATGGCTTGCATAATCCGTCGGGTCAGCCTCTGCTCGGCATTTCTGGCTATGGTCAGCGGCGTCCGCTGCCGCCTGCCGATGGGACAGCGGAGGCTGAGCTGACCCGCAATCGCCGCATCGATATACGGTTCGTACTCGCATCGCGCACATCCGATGAGCTCAAGGCGTTGCTCGACAATATCGACCGGCTGCAGAAGACCCAGACACCATGAGCGAGACAAGAACGGCGATCGGGGAGTTGGAAGCGTGGACGTCCGCCCTTAAGCGAGTGCCCCCGCCGCGTGTCCAGCCAGAATGTGTCCAACTGGCTAATCTTATTCCGACAGATGCACCGCCGGTGAAACCCTCCGGAGATGTTCTGAGCAGACTGCTACAGGACCTGCAACAGGCTTGCGACGCTGGTGGTGTTGCAAGTGTTCCGCCGCGCCTAATGCGTAGCGCCCCTCTTGTGTTTTGGCACGGCAAAGAACCTGCTGCAGCAATCCCTGGGCTTCTGGACGAATTTGTCACGCGAACGATGCTATCGGGACAGCCGCGCTCGCGCTGGCTTCGGACATTAATTGAGGCGTGGCTTCATGACTTTGCGCCGAATCGTATCCGGCATCCAGAAGCAGGCCGAGCCATCTCGACAATGCTTTCACGCTGCCCGGATGAGTCCAGCCTCGTATTCTGGCGGCGCGCCAACCAGGAGTATACGCTATTCGATGCGGCCGAGGGCCCAAGACGCGTCGGGCGCGCGTTACTTGAAGGCAAGCAGCAGCCCGGTGAGATTTTAGAACGAACTGGAATGAACGAACCGCTGCGGGCGGTTGGTGGCTTCTATCGTCATGCCATCTCTGAACTCCTCAACGCGTTACCGCGCGCTTTGCAGTCTCAACACGCGCCGCGCGCATGGGAGCGTGCCGCTGGGCTGCTGGAAGTGAGGCTCACTGAGCGCGACCGTCAAGGCCGAGTAGTTGAGAAATCGGCACTTCGGTTTCCTGATTATGCGGGCCCTACTGCACTTGCTGCCTTGGCACCCTGGCTGAGTGGGTCCACCGGATCAACGGCGCCGCGCGACGCGGTCAAGACATTTCTGGTGAGAACGATCGGCGATCCGCGGCTCTATCCCCAACGCTGGGCTGGTGCCACTGATGCCGCAATCGCACTGATGCGAAGTTGGTTGGCCGCGGATTCACTCGAGGCCTTCCTTTCTCTTATTAGTCAAAACAATGATGATCAGCAATGGCGGTATCGGCAGGCATTTTGGCGCGCATGCATGCAACGCATTCCGAACATAGAGGTCTGGGTGGTGCTTGGTGCAGCAATCGCTGACCGTGCAGAAGCTCACCGCGATCTCAACGGATCGTTCGGGCGCCTTGAATCTCCTGCGGATCAAGCAGTGTTGCTGATTGGTCTCGGCAATCTGGTCATGAGTGAGTGGAGCAACGTCGGTGCCGTTCGCGCTTGGGCGATTGAAGACAAGTTGTGTCCGAAGCTCTATGGTAAGAACTACACTGGGGCAGCCTTGCGCGAGCGGGGACTCAATTTTCCCGACCACCCCGCGACCGGAAAGGGTGGATCACACGATGGCGCGGGCCTGTGGCACAGGAAGCCCGAGCGCGGTTTGTGGCAAGGGTGTGCCGCAGCACTGTTACGGAACCGGCTAAATATTACGCTGACACCAGCGGATTACATGCCATGATTGATGCACGCCTCCGATTTGAGATTGTTCCGACTTACTCGGCAACTGAGCTCCGCCTGCGGGACCACGCGGATAATCTTTCCGTCTTTGCTTGGGCACTGTCCGGTCACGCAGGCACTAATGTTGTCCAGCGCCTAATCCTCGAAGATCAGGCCATTGAGGACGTCGACGTCGTCCTTGTCGAACATGGTGCGATCGCGCGTCTGACCGCAGAGGAGGCACGCCGGCTGAACCTGCCGCAGGCCACTTCGTTGCGTGCCGTTGTTGAAGGCAACGGCGTCATGCTGCGGCCAGACTTCGCTGCGACGCTGCGCTGGGTGCGGGCGACCGGTCAGCCGGTTATCGGCGCCACACGCACAGGCGCATGGCTGCACGAGGCGGGCGAATGGCGCCGGCTGCCCGAAACCTTATTCGCCGTGGCAGAAGCCGTCGAAGGATGCGCTGCTTCGGCAGGTGGTGACGAGGCAGACCGCATGCGCGCCATTGCCCGCCTGCGGGAGGCACTTCCGCCAGCCGCCACCAGCGGCCAAGCCGATGCCAGCGGCATGTTGGGCACCGCTACTTTCATTGAAGCCGATGCCTTCTCGCTTGATGCAGTGGGCGAGGGGGATACATTGCAGCTTGTGCCCGTCCTGCATCGGGCAGGAGGCGGCACCGAACCACTCCTTCCGGAAGACCGGCAACGCGAATTCGGCGCCAAGCAATTCTTGCGATGGTCAAGCGCACGGTCAGTGTATACATTGCCTGGCGGGGTTTATGTCACGATCTCGCCGCCTTTGCGCCGTGCCCTGGAAGTGGTTCGCCGGGCGGCTTCCGGCACGCCGCAGCAGCGTCGTGCCATGCTGCGCGATCCACGGCCTGCGATCCGTGAGGCGCTCGGCGACGAGGCCGATTCGGCCCTGGTCGAATCCCTCATGGTGGAAACACCTGTCTGGTCCGATCGCGTCATCGGCCTCGGCCTTTGGCAGCCGCGCGTTTTGCCTTGGATAGCCCTTCGCGGCAACGACTGGTTCGGCATGGCGGGTGGAGCGAGCGGGAACAAATTACCGCAAGTCGTGGGATTGCAGGTGGGAGACCGGTGCCTGCCGCTGTCGACGGCGGCGGCCGGGGCTCTTGCCGTTGAGGTATCTGCGGCACTGGAACGAGGCGAGCTGAACGTTGTGCATATGCACGACGGGGATGCCATCGAGATACCTGCGACGAGCGCCACGCTGGATGCGTTGAAGCAGGTGGCGGCCGAACAGCCCGACCCTGCAGCGCCGTTCCCGGAGGCGGCACAAACCAACTCTGCCCTGGAACCAACCGGTTTTGGCGAAGCGCCGAGCCAGATACTAACGCCGATCCCGATGGATAACTTTGACAAGCCCGAAATCGAGGCGATCGTCCAGACCCGGGGGGCACCGAGGGCTGGTCTGCCGGCCTGCTTGGCAACACCTCTCAAGCCACATCAGCTCGAAGGTTTAACCTGGCTGCAGCAGAGTTTCGCCGCCGGCAGCCCCGGGGTGTTGCTGGCAGACGACATGGGCCTTGGCAAGACATTGCAGGGCCTTGCTTTCCTGGCCTGGCTGCGAGACGGCATGGAAGCGGGTGCGATCGAGCGCCGGCCGTTGGTGATTGTGGCGCCAACCGGACTTCTCGAGAATTGGCGGGCGGAGCACGACCGGCATTTGAGGCGTCCTGGACTTGGGAACTTGCTCGGCGCCTACGGGCGGGGACTGGCCGCCCTGCGGAAACCGAATCAGGATGGCACGCCTGGACTGGACTTGTCGGCGATCCGCGCTGCGGACTGGGTGCTGACAACTTACGAGACCCTGCGGGATTACAGCCGCGATTTTGGCGCAGTGCGGTTTGCGGCAATGCTGATGGACGAGGCGCAGAAGGTGAAGACACCGGGCATCCGGATGACGGATGCCGCCAAAGCCATGAACTCAGATTTCCGCATTGCCCTGACTGGGACGCCGGTTGAGAACCGGCTCGCGGATCTCTGGTGCATCGTGGACGGTGTGGCGCCCGGACATCTGGGTGATCTTCGCCGCTTCAGTGCTACCTACGAGGGCCCGGATGCAGGCCCCAGGTTGGCCGAGTTGAAGGCCTCGCTTGATCAGTCGTTTGGCGGACGGCCTGCCCTGTTGAAGCGGCGGCTCAAGGACAAGGTGCTGCCTGGCCTGCCAGCATGCGCCCAGGAGGTCAGAAGTGCGCCCATGCGCGGCATGCAACTCGCTGCCTACGACGCCGCTGTGGCAATCGCCCGCGACGACAAGGGGGCTGGCCGCGTGTTGGAAGCATTGCAGCGTCTGCGGCAGGTCAGCTTATGCCCAGAGGTCTCAGATGACCTCGACGACGAAGCTCTTATTCGCAGTTCTGTCCGTCTCGAACTTGCACTGCAGGCGCTTGATAATATCCAAGCGCTAGGCGAGCGGGCGCTCCTCTTTTTGGATAGCTTGTCCTTGATGGCGCGTCTTGCTGGGCTGTTGCAGCGGCGGTACAGCTTGGCCGATGCCCCCATGACGATCAACGGGAGTGTCGCTGGCGCCGCACGTCAGGCCAGGGTCGATCGGTTTCAGGCTGCGGCAGACGGTTTTGACGTTATGCTATTGTCACCGCGTGCGGGTGGTGTGGGACTTACACTAACGCGAGCGAACCATGTTATCCACCTCGCTCGCTGGTGGAATCCCGCCGTCGAGGATCAATCGACCGCACGCGTGCACCGGATCGGCCAGATGAAGCCGGTGACTGTGCATCTACCCCTGGCGATCCTCGCTGATGGCAGACGTTCGTTTGATGAGAACCTGCACGCATTGCTTGAACGCAAGCGCCTGCTGATGCGGGATGCCTTGCTGCCGCCAGAACTCGACAAAGGGGAACTGGCATCAATGTTGGATGACAGTCTCTAAGGAGAGGGTAGGCATTGCTCCTGGGCACTACACGTCGGCTGCGATGCGCCCAATCTCGGCCACTCAGGCATTCGGACTACATCCCTGATAGCGGACGTAGCTCTACCCGCGTCTCACGGCATGGTTGGCCGCAGTGCAAGTTCGTGGGGCTGATCAACTTCAGCGGTGTCGCGCGAGACTGACCACGTGGGAGCTACTTGGGCCTGTCCGACAGGTCCGGTGTTTCCTGGTGGCCGAACAGGCGCCGCGGTGTGTACGACGTGAACCGGAGATGGAAGGCGGACGACATCTCGGCCGGCCTGATGCGCACCCAAGGATCGGCAAGCTCCTCGGCTGAGAAGGCCTGGTCGCCCTCGCTCTCAAAGCGTGATTGGTCGATCATGAAGTCTTGCGGGCCGATATGCGCGAGCTTGTAGCCGTTCGCGACCACCTCAATTACGTCGATCTTTTCCGCGAGCGACAGGTTCACGACAGGCATGAACATGCAATCGTCCAGATCGCGCAGCTGAAGGCGCGGCCGGAAGCGGATCAGCGGATCGTCATGTGCATAGTGAACGGTGATCGACGGGACCGGGTCCATACCGATGGAGCTTCCGCCGCCGACGGACACCAAGTCCCGTTCGGAAGCCTCGTCGTCGTTCTTATCCGCTGAACTCGCGTCCGCAGGCGCTTCGGTCTTATCTACCTCCTCATCATCCTTTTCGCCGGGACGAGGCAGTCTCACGTGCTTCTCCCATTGTCCCGTCGCGATCCCGTTCGCGATTCCGGCGCAGTCGCGCTTTTGCTCAATATCGTCGCGGAACCGGTCGGCCTTGTCCGTGGAGCCGAACCAGAGCGCTAAGATTTCATGCGTGATGGCGCGCAAATAGAGGCTGACGAAGGCGCGGAAATGCCCGATGTCCGTAGCTGGGTAACTCTGCTTAAGCCGAAAGCGGACGGAGATGCCGTCGAGCACGTCGGCCGACTCCTGAAGAAACAGGATACGCCCGAGGGTGCGCTCGATCCTCTGGAAGCCCGTCGAGACGACCTCCTGGATACGGTCACCATACCGGGCGAGAAAGCTCGCTTGCTCGGCCTCGGAGAGGGGGATCGCAAGGTGCTGGAAACGGATGAAGAAGCCCGCAGGCGAGTCGAGCTCGATCCGAAGCCGCTCACGGTCTAGAATGTCGCAATGCCCCATCCCGGCCTTTTGCGCCTCCTCCTTCATCTCCGACTGTTCGCCCATGGTGAAGTGGACATTGGTCAGGAATGCAAAGACCTTGAGGTCCGACTTGGCATTCACAGCCGCCGCAAGATCGCTGGTGAACTTTGCACGGATGCGCTTCTTCTGTTCGTCCGAGTCGTTCGCGCCATTTTGAAAGCCGACGGCGCCATAGGCGATCCGGCCACCGTCATAGACCGCCTCAATGTCGCGACCGCCGTCCGGCCCACCGGACGGGTGCCGCGGCCGCACGTCCGTGTAGTGCGGATCAAGCGCGAGAACCGCCCGGCACATCTGTTCCCGGTCACGCTGGTTGGCATCAAGCCAGCTTCTGAGGCGAATATCGGTATCGGTGGCCATGGTTCGACGCTAGCGATGAGGGAACGACCCGTCGAGATCACCTTGCGAGCAGCCGGGCCATAACGGCCCCTAGACTCAGGTGTAGACTCATTGAAGCCAATCTATGACGGCGACAGCGACGCAGTTGCCGGCGAGGACTTTACGGGCGGTCTTGTCGTCGCGGGTTGCGATCGCACGCCAATCTTTCAGCCGGCGGAGGGCTTGTTCAACCAGGTTGCGCGCGGGATGGGCATCCCTGTCGAACCCCGGCGGTGTCGGGCACCTCGGTATGGGCGAGATGAATGGCTCCAGTTGGGCGATTTGCGCATTCGCACCGGCTCGGGCCGCATCCGCCCGGAACGTGCCCACGACGTAACGGGCAACGCCTTGCCACTCCTCCTGCGCAGCCTCATCCCAACTTTTCAAGACTTGGACGAGACGTCGTCAAACAAGATCGTAGTAGTCGGGGAATACCCGGACGCGTCGAGATTCGGGGCACGCTCTTCACCCCGCCAATTGAGGCCGGGCCTCGCCCGATGGGGCAAAACATGCCACGCCCGAAAAACGGGAGGTTCGATGCCGAACGAGACTATACACAACCCTGATCAATACATGACGGCGCTCCGCACGATCATCGCGGGCGGCCGCAAGAGGATAGGATTACTGCTCGGCGCGGGTGCATCGGCAGGCATGCAGAGAGAAGACGGCACATACCCGCTCATCCCTGCGGTAGCGGGCCTGACAACGAAGGTTTTAACGATTTTGGAGCCCGATTACGGCGGCCAAACCACTGAACTGATGAAGGAGCTCGCGCCCAAGTTAGATATCGAGGCACTTCTTTCCCGCGTCAGGGCGCTGGGCAAGATCATAGGTCCTGCGAAGATCCATGGGTTGGACGGGCCCGGCTACACGAGGTTCGGCGAGCGGATCTGCGAGGAGATCAGCAAGATCGTCAACGTTCCTCTGCCGCCCGGCAGGTCCGCCTATGCTGACATCGTGACATGGATCGTCGGGACCGCGCGCGATTACCCGGTCGAAATCTTCACGACCAACTACGACCTCCTGATGGAGGAGGCGCTGGAGCGCGTGCGGGCGCCTTACTTCGACGGCTTCACCGGCGGTCGGGATCCGTTCTTCGACCCGGTGACCGTCTCGAGCAACGATCTTCCCCCCCGCTGGACCCGTCTCTGGAAGCTTCACGGATCGCTCGGCTGGTGCTCGAACGACAAGGACGAGGTGGTCCGGACCGGCAAGGACAGTGCGAGGCATCTCGTCTTCCCGGAACACCTGAAATACGAGCAGACCCAGAAGGCGCCATACGCGGCGCTCCTCGACCGGCTCCGCGCGTTCCTCGCCACCCCGGACACGCTGCTGATCTCGATAGGCTTCTCGTTCGCGGACGCTCACATCTCCGCCCGGATCGACGAGGGGCTCGCGGCAAATGCCTCGGCGAGCGTGTTTGCCTTTCAGTTCCAGAAGCTCGCGAACGAAGGCAACGCCGGCGAATTGGCGCGAAGGCTTCCCAACTTCAGCGTCTATGCACGGGATGCCGCCGTAGTGAACGGGTCGGAGGGCATTTGGCAGGTGCCGAACGAGCTTCCCAGCAAAGACTGGGGACCGATCCGCTCCTCGTACTGGTCGCAGCCGAACGACACCTCGCCCCATGAGTTCATGCTCGGCGGGATCGAGCCGTTCGCGCGTTTCTTTTCGGCGTCGCGCTCAACGCAAGTCTTCGCGGCAGCCATGCCCGCCGCGGGGTCCGCGGCCCCGGTCGCTTCCGGAATAGGCGTGGCGTGACGAGCGCGCCGACCCTGCTCGGTCATGTCGGTGCAGTCGCGGGGGCGTCCGTCAGCGTCCGGCAGTATGAGGGCATCGCCTCCGGCATCGCGATAATCGGGGGGCGAAGCTATCGGGTCGGCCAGGTCGGAAGCTTCGTCCGCATCCCGCAGGGATACCACGACCTTTACGGGATTATCTCGGACGTGGGCGCAACCGCAACGCCGGAGACCTTGGTGGACGCAGGCGCCCGCGGTGAACGGTGGATGAAGATCCAGCTTGTCGGCGAGGTGGTCGAGACGACGTTCGAGCGCGGCATCAGCCAGTATCCGTCCATTAATGATCAAGTTCACCTTGTTGTCGAGGAGAATCTCTCACGCATCTATGGCAGGGACGATGCCGGTCAGGTCACGATCGGCCGCCTCTCCGGTGCCGAGAGCATCCCCGTGCGCATCGATCTCGACAAGCTCGTGACCCGCCATTCCGCGGTGCTCGGCTCGACCGGCGCCGGCAAGTCGACCACGGTGACAAGCCTCCTGAGGTCCCTCTCGGTCGGTCAGGGCGGCAACGCCGGCTTCCCCAGCGCGCGCGTCCTTCTGATCGACATCCACGGCGAGTACGGCCGTGCGCTAAGCGAGGTCGCGAGGGTCTTCCGCGTCAACCCTCTCGCCGGGGAGTCGCCGCTCTACATTCCCTACTGGGCTCTCGATCTCGGCGACCTTCTCGGCTTTCTTCTCGGGAAAACGGACGAGAAGGCGCTGGCCGCGATCCAGGATCGCATACTCGCGATGAAGGCCGAGGTGCTGGGGAACGGCACATACCCCGGCGCCGACCCGAACTCGCTCACCGCGGAAAGTCCGCTTCCCTTCAGCCTGAAATCGCTGTGGTTCAACCTGGTCGACCCGGAACTCAAGACCTGGAACGAGAATACGCAGAAGACGTCGGCGCAAACTCATCCGGGGGATGTGGAGACGCTTGTCGCGCCTGTTTACCCCCTTCCCGGCATCGGTGGCGCGTCGCCGTTCGCCAACAAGACCAACGTGCTTTCCATCCGCCGCCAGCTCGACCAGCTGCGATCGCGGCTGCTCGACCGTCAATTTGATTTCATGCTCCGGCCGGGTCCGTGGGAACCGGCGCTAGATGGCACTCCCGCGAGCGATCTCCCGGAGCTCCTCGAAGGTTGGCTCGGCCACGACAGGCCGATCACCGTCCTCGACCTGTCGGGTGTCCCCAGCTCGGTGCTCATGCGGCTCATCGGGGGCATCCTGAACATCATCTATGAATCGTTGTTCTGGGGCCGCGAACGTCGGGAGGGAGGTCGGCAGCGGCCGCTCCTTGTCGTGATGGAGGAGGCGCACCGCTACCTCGGCCGTGAACATGCGAGCCTGGCGCGAGACGCGGTCCAGCGCATCGTGAAGGAAGGGCGGAAATTCGGCATCGGGGCGATGATCGTCAGCCAGCGCCCCTCTGAAATCGATGACACCATCCTGTCGCAGTGCGGCACCTTCTTCTCCCTCCGGCTGTCGAATGCGTCGGATAGGAGCAAGGTGCAGGCTGCGCTGCCCGACAGCCTCAGCGGGATCGTCGACAGCCTTCCCGTACTCCGCACGGGCGAGGCCGTGATCACGGGAGAGGCGGCGAAGCTTCCGGTGCGCTGCCGCATCACGCTACCGGAGGAGACTAAGCGCCCGTCCAGCGAGGATCCCTTGGTTTCGAACCGCTGGTGCCGCAAGCGCGAGGCAGAGGACTACTCGGCCGTTGCAGCCGCATGGCGCTCGCAGAACCCACGCTGGACACAGGAGTAAAAAGTGGAGCGTCAGGCAGTCAGTTCGTCAAACCTCGCATCGGTCGGCTACGATTCAGACTCGGAAACCTTGGAGGTCGAATTCCTCAAGACCGGGAAGGTTTACGAATACCTTAACGTGCCCGAGTTCATGTTCGAGCGCCTGCTCGCGGCACCATCGGCAGGGATATTTTTCAACAGCGAGATTCGAGACGCTTACTCCTGCAATCCCGTTTAGCGACAGTAACACCGGTGTGCCGCCGAAGCGCCCGGTCCGCCGATCGCCACGATCGGGTGCCCCGGCCGTCCCCACCGACCGCACGGGCGGTCGTGACCGCCCACCCGAGCACAAGCATCGAGTATCGAAAATTCCCGATCCCGCACCGTGAGTTCGCTCCTGCCCGACATCCTCGTCCCGTGCCTTAAAGCTCCACCAACCTCACCAAGCCCGGACCCAACCCTGTGGCTATTGCTTGGAGGTGGGGGTGATGCGTCAGCACGATTACCTGGAGGTCGACGCTGAGCGCGCACAGGGCCCGCAAGGCTGCGGCGGCCCGGCCGTCGTCGAACGTCTGCAGGATGTCGTCGGCGATGAACGGCACCGCCATCGCCGACTGGCAGTGCCCACGCAGCGCCTCCATCCGTAGTGCGAGGTAAAGCTGGTCCCGCGTGCCTTCCGACAGCTCCGTCAGCGCTTTCAGCTCCTCCGGATAGGCCAGTTCAGTCGCGAACAGCGCCTCTCCCGTCGGGCTATCCACGACCTTCAGCGAATAGGCCCCGTCCGTGACGGCCGCGAATGCGGCCGAGGTTCGGGCCAGGGCGGAGCCGCCCGTCGTATCCTCCACCTCGCGCATCGCGTCGCCCAGCATCGTGCTTGCAAGATGCAGGACGAGCTGATCCTCCAGCAGTCGCTCGAACCTGGCGATGGCAGCCTCGTGCTCCGCCCGCGCCTCCGTCGCAGCTGTCGAGGCCGCCGCCACGTTGAGTTCGGTCCGGATCGTGTTCAACGCCACCGCGGCTTCCTCCGCGCGCTCCTGGGCGGCGGTGGCCTGGTCCTCCGCGGCCTGGCGGCGCGCGATCATGGCATCGACAGTTACGGCTTCGGCCTCTGCCCGCAGCGCGTCGGTGTCGAGCCAGTCGCCATGCTCGATCAGCTTCGCGCGCGCGGCATCCCGCAGCCGCGTCTGGTCCACATGGGCCCGGGATGCGGCGATCCTCGCCTCGGCCGCATCGGCATCCTTCGCCCCGCAGGAGGCGACGACCGCGTCCAGTTTGGCTAGGACATCCCGCAACGCCAGGTCGGCCTCCGCCTCGGCCTCGGCCGCCGCGTGGCTGGCTTGCTCGGCCTGGTGCCACGCCGCCTCCATCCGGGATGCGGCGCCGGCCCGCTCGATCAAGGCGCGCGCCGTCTCGGATGCGTTCGTCGCCAGGGGCGGCGCGCCGTCAAGATGGCCTACATCCAGCGCGAGCGCGGACACGGTCTCTGCGAACCGGGCGAGATCGGCCACGATGCCGCCGATCCGCCCGGCCAGCGCCTCGGCGTCCCGATGATGCTTCTCTAGCTCGGCGACCTGCTCCAGCATGGCCGTCACGGCGGCCGTTGACTCGTCTGCCGGACGTCCCAGCCGTTGCAGCAGTTCCCCCCAGGCCGTCTGCCAGCGCGTCATCGCCGCGTCAGCCGCGTCGAACGTCTCCTGCGCTTCCGGAAGGGCGCGCCTTGCCCCCTCCAGCATGGTCTGCCGCTTCGTCACGGCCTGCTCGGCTTGGCGCGCTGTCGCGACACGCTGGTCCGCCGCGGCGAGCAGCGCGCCGAGTGTGGCGGAAGGCACGCCCATGCAGGCCGAGAGCCGCCCGGCCCAGGCAAGATGCCGCGCGGCAAGGGCGGCCTGCGCGGCCTGGGCGGTCTCCAGACGCGCCAGGGCATCGACGACGAGGCGGCGTGCGTCGCAAGCCTGGCGCAGACCGCCGATGGTGGTAAGCGGACCCAGGCGCAGGCCGGCGACGGCGTCCGCCCACGCCCGTCCGGCTGCCGTCAGGCTTTCCTCCGCCATTGCCTCGACCTCGGCCGCTTGGCGCAGCGGCTCGACCGCATCCTTGATCATGCGGGCAAGGCGCTCGGCCTCGTGCACCTGTTCCAGTTCCTCCGCCCGGCGGTCGGCAAGGGCGTCCGCTTCCCGCACCCGGCGCTGGTAGGCGACCGGCATCGGTTCGGTCCCGGCGAAAGCCGCCTCGTCGGCCGGCAAGGGCGGCTCGCCGAAGGCCCGCGCCAGCACCAGCGCCATGCCGCGGTCGCGCTCGGCCCGGGCTGACTGGACGCTCGCCGTGTCCGGCAGCGCGCGGGCGTGCATCTCGGCCAAGGTTGCCGTTGCCCGAGTGTCTTGCGCTTCCATGTCGGCCCGGCGCGTCCGCGCTGCCTCCGCCTCGCCCGTGGCTGTCGCTCGCTCGGCGTTCAGCCGCTCGAACTCCGCGTCCGGCGGCACCGCCGCTTCGCGCAGTGCATCCGCCGTGCCCCTCCAGCCCGGCACCAGCGCCAGCAGCCGCCGGACCTCCGCGGCTTTGCCGGTCAGGTCGGCCTGCGTCTCCTCGGCGTGGGTGACCGGGTTCCGGTCGGCCCGGATTTCCCCCAGGAGGGCGACCAGGCCGTCCGGTAGCGGCGCGGCCACCGGCGGCTCGCTGCTTGCCTTCGCCAGGGCGGCCGTTGCCTTCGAGACCCCGGTTCGCGCCAGGTCGAGCGCCGTACGCAGCGTCGCCTCGCCCGTTATCGCCGCCTGCACGTCCGCCTTCAGGCCGACAGTCGGGACCACCGTGGCGGCACTCTCTTCCGGCAGGTCGGAGCCGATGGCCCGCAGCCCGGAGCGGATGCTCCCCATCTTGGCGGCGTGCTCGAGCCGGAGGGCGGCGAGGTCCTTGCTCGCCTTGCTCGTCGCGCCGAGCAGACCGGGCAGCGCCGCCAGCCTGTCGGCCAGAGCGGTACAGGCCGTATCACGCGCGATGGTATCGAGCGCGGCCGTCGCGCGTTGCAGCGCCAGGTCTGCCTCCTCATGGCGGGCCTGCGCGAGCACGGCCTGTTCCCGGGCGGCGGCCAGCGCGCCTTCGCGGTCGGGAGGCAAGGCGGGCGCGTCGGGATTGGCCGCGAGCCAGGTTTCCGCCGCGTCCAGCGCCTGCAGGTGCGGCCGGGTCAGCCCGATCCGGTTCAGGCGGCGCGTTTCGGCCGTGGCCGTATGCCGCGCGGCCCGGGCTTCGGTCAGGATCCTCTCCCATTCGGTCATCGCGGCTTCCGCGCGCTCCCGCGCCTCGGGGCTGACGATGGCGTCGCGCAACTGCTTGCGCGTTTCCTCCAGGCGGCTGGTGGCGGCGTTCAGGGGCGGCTTGCTCTTGCCCTTGCCCCAATTCTGGTTGCGCCTCTCCTCGATCACGGCGCGGACCGCCTTGGCGGAGGCCAGCTCCCCCGTGCCGGCCAGCAACGCCTCGGACAGGGTGGCGCCGCCCTTGAGGTCGGTTCCGCCCTTGCGCAACCGCAGTGTGTCGAGCGCGAACAGGCTTTCCAGCTGTTGCGGGGTTACCCCGTCTCGCAACGCCGCGAACCGTGCCGGGTCGCTGGTGACCCGCTGGGGCTTGCTCCCGCGTTCCCACCCGAAGCTAAACGGCGCGCCGTCGGCCAGCTCCGCCTCGGCATGCAGCGCCATGCCGGTGTAGCCGTGGCGAAACTTCATCGGCGATTGCAGCGGGATGTCGAACAGCAGATCATGGAAAGCCTGGCGCAGGACCGACTTGCCCGCCCCGTTCGGCGCCGTGATAAGCGTAATCCGCCCGGGCTCCGTCGCTAGCCCCAGGTCGAGCGCCGCGAAACAGCCGTAGTTGCGCAGGCTAAGCCGCTTCAGCCGCATCAGCGCCGCGCCAGTTCGGCCAGGACCATCGCGCGGGCCCGCTGGACCAGGTCGTCGGGGATGCAACCGGCGGCGATCCGCCTGGCTGGATGTTCCGCCGGAAGCACCCCGCCGGACCGGCGGAGCTGGTCGTCAACGAATGCCCGCAGCTCTGCGTCGATCGCCGGCGCCCGGTCCAGCGCGCCGATCAGCGCACCGACCGGACCGGGCTGGGCCCGCAGCGCGGCCAGGTCCACGGTGGGGCGCGTGTCGATGACGACCGACTCCACCCAGAGCCGGTCGTTGTCGGCGACCTCAGCCGCGACGGCGCGGAAGTATTGCAGCGTCTCGATCGACGAGGCGGCGAGCTCGGCGTGCGCCGCGCAATCCCCGGCAACGGCGAGCCGGACGACCAGCAGGCGCCCTTCCGCGTCGAGGACGGCGTTGTCAAGCAGGATGCGGGCACCGTTCAATACGTCCTCGCGCGTGGCGGCACTGGTTGCGTCGACGGACAGGCGCAGCCACCGGACTACATCGAATGCGTGCGGATCGACCGCGGAGACACGCCCTCCCGCGACCGTCACCAGCGTCGCGCCACGGGCCCCTTCCTCGTTGATGTGGCGGCCCTGGATGTTGCCCGGGAACACAATCCACGGGTCGCGCAGGAGCTCCGCCCGGGTATGGACGTGACCAAGGGCCCAGTAGTTGTAGCCCTTCCGCACCAGGTCATCGACGCTGCAGGGCGCGTAGTTCAGGTGCGCGCTGGAGCCGCAGGCGGTGTGCAGCAGTCCGATGTTGAACAAGCCTTCCACCGGGTCCGGGTAGTCCAGCGCCAAATTGGTGGTGGTGGCGGCCACCTCGAAGCCCTGGCCATGAACGGCGACGGGCGCGCGGTCCAGCAGGCGGGTCGTGGGCTTGTCGGTCGCCATCAGCCCGGGGACAGGCACACGCAGCGAAAGCACCTTCGACGCGTCGTGGTTGCCGCTGATGGCGACGATCTCGATCCCGTCCCGCAGCAGGCGGCCCAGCTGCTGCACCAGGAACTGACCGGTGCGCCAGTCCTTCCAGTCGCCATCGTAGAGGTCGCCCGCGAGCAGGACGAACGACACCTGCCGCTCGATCGCGAAGTCGACCATGTTGACCAGGGCGTCCCTGGTAGCCCGGCGTATCCGCTCGACCGGCGCTTCCGGATCCAGCCCCCTCAGCGGGCTATCCAGATGCAGATCGGCGGCGTGCAGGAAGCTGAAATCTGTCACGGGCCGAAACTACCTCATTCCGTCGTGGCACCGGAAGCTCGACCGACCTTTATTGTCACTTCGTGGCGTTACTTGTCCGGATCGGCGGTTCGTCCGTGGATCAAGGTTCCCGCGCGCGCGGCGGGCACGCACTGCGTATCATAACTATCTTGGACACGTATCGAGTCGCCTGCTCTCAACGACGTCCTGTTCGCCTGCTGTTACGCCTGACCATGGCTTAACGATACGCTCCGCAGTTCTTAGGTTTGTCGGTGGGTGCTGCGCATTCGCGGCAACGCCCGAAGCTGGCATTGATGGCGGACCCAGTCCGAGAGCAGCCGGTCAGCAACAGGCAGCGAATGTCTTATGCTTCCAGCTAGTGGCTCCAAAGCCGCCGGTCTGCTTCCGGCCATTTAATGCCGTTCTCCGCGCCGCGCCATCCGCCGCCGCGCGGCGGCGCCTCCCAAGAGCAGCAGCACGCCCGTAACGGCCTCGTTCGTGTAGTACGGCAGCATGCGCCAAGTCAGCGCGCACAGCAGCAGCATGGCCACTGACGGCGCCCGGCGGCTCTGCCATGCGAAGATGAAGGCGACCGCCAGCAGGGCGTTGACAATGTCGGATCCGATTGGAGCGCTCATGGCTGCGCCGCCGGCGCGGGCAGCACGACGTAGGGCGTTGGCTGCACATAGTAGGGTGCGGGCTGAACAAGGACTGGAGCCTGCTGGATGACGACGGAGGGCGCCGCGGGCTGGACGACCTGATCGCCATGCGAGGCCATGCAAGCGCCATACGTGTTGTCGTAGGTCGCCTGGATGGGACCGGCATAGGCGCTACCCTGGTCGGCGGCGGCACCGGTTCCTCCGATCGTGCCGAGGCCTGCGCCGATCGCTGCACCGCGTCCGCCGCCGACAGCCGCACCCAGGCCAGCGCCGAGAGCGGTGCCGATCACGGCGGTGCCGAGCTGCATGGCGGACGCGCGGTCCACCATCGGCTTGGTCTGGGCATCGGCGGCGAGGGAGCAGACCCGTTGGTCCGCCTGGAAGGCTTCGAAGCTGTGACCCTGACCGGGCATGACCTGGACCGTCGGCCCGAGCGGCTGTGCACAGGCGGAGAGGAGCACGCACGTGCCGACAGGCACGGCGAGGGCGCGAGGGGTCATGTCTGGCTCCATGGTGTCTGGGATGAGGCAGCGAGTGCCGAGCGGGCAGCCGCGAGCACGGCGTCGTGCAGGCGGGAGAGGCGGGCGCGGTGGATGCCGAGGCACACGGCCATGCCGACCAGGCTCGGCACAACGACCCACCAGAAGGCCCACTGAGCCAGTGCGGCCAGCAGCAGGTAGTAGAAGCTGTAGAACAGGAAGACCGCGCCGATACCGCCGATGACCAGGAAGCCCGGCGTCAGCAGCCCACGCAGCAGATCCAGCACGATCTCCACCGTGCCTTCGAGAAAGCAACCAGTGCCGCCGAACAGGCTCGTGGTCAGGTCGAGGAGCTCGGCCAGGCGGTTGAGCGCCGCCACGTCGCCCAGCACGAAGTCGTCCAGCGCGTGGTCCCAGACCACGGCGTCGTGCACGACGTGGCGGCTTCTGCCGATGTCGCACAGCAGGTGGCCCGCGACCGTTCCGTCGTAGCTCGCCGGCCCGAAGCGCAGCCGCATGGCGTGGTTCGCGGCACCCAACCCGCCGAATCGCATAGGGAACGCCACCTCGCAGCCTTCCAAGGGGTCGGGCCTGGAAAAACTGTAATGGGTGCAGACGTCCTCCATCAGCGGGCCCTCCCATCGTCGCACCTTTGGGTCGAGCGGTAGTGCCGGCCGTCCCAGCTCAGGACGGGACCGTCGTGGTTGAGGCCGGACGGCCGGGCTAGATTGGCCGCATGTTCGGATGGTTCCACCATCGCGCGCACGAGACTGGCGATGACTGGCAGGCTGAACGCCGCCACGATGGCTGCACGCAGTGTCGTCTCGATTCGGCTGGTCATGTTGATTGCCTTCCAGTCGGGTCAGGCTGAAGCGGTAGGACCACCTAACCGATTCTAGGATATATCCGAATACGGGTTAGCGGCAAGCGGCTGTCACGCTCTTCATGCAACAATCGGTCGCTACCCAATGCCTATCCGCCGATCACCTCGCCATGATCTGCTTCGGGAGATCCTCGCAAGCCAGCGCGACGCCGCCGGCGTGACCCAGGTCGGGCTGGCGGCACGGCTGCGCAGGCCGCAGTCGTGGGTAAGCAAGGTCGAGAACGGCGAGCGCCGGATCGATGTGGTCGAGTTCTTGGAGGTGGTCGAGGCTCTGGGCTGCTCGGCTCACGACATCCTTTTTGAGCTGGACCGCCGTCATGCGGCGCTGGTCGCCAAGCCGAAGCGCGGCCGCAGCAGGAAGGGGGTGCCGAGCTGACCCAGGGATGCATTCGCCTTGGAGGAGCTCTCACAAGCCGACCAGGTCAGTCAGAAGGGCCAGCAGGAAGCGGTCCTGGAGGATGCCATATCGATCGACGAGGCCGACCAGTTCGCCCTCGTCCCAGGCTAGAAAGGCAGCGGCCCGTGCACGGTGACCGTCGAGCGTGACGGCTCTGTATGCGGCCACCTGGGCCAGCGATGATGAGCCAGCCGAATGAAGATCGGCATGGGCCTGCTCGAGCGCGTCCTCGCTCATCGTTCGCGTGTCCGCCCTGGCAAGTCGATCGACCTGCCGCCTGATACGGCCATAGGCGACGCACGCGGTCAGCAAGGCGGCGTCGGGATGGGTGGGTTGTTCAGATAACCGCGTGCTTTCCTTGAGGACGCGGGTGGCCGCGGCATAGGCGCGCGCGACGGTGACCCGGCGGCGTGTGCCGGGACTGGTCTCGGACATGATTTTGTTCCTGGTATCGTTAGCCCTTCGGGCGCGTGATGCACGCCGGAGCTAGTCGGCGGCTGTTGGTCGTCAGTCTCGCGAGGGCTGTCGCAGCAGGCTGCGCGGGCGCAGCAGGGCGGCGTCGCGAGCGTGACGCCGCGCGAGTTCGGCGCGGGCCTCGTCGGATGCGTAGAAGTCGAAGTTCGCATCGCCGGGCTTCGAGCTTGCGAACCAGGCCAGGTCCTCGCTGGCCATCGCGAACCAGATCGAGGCGTCGTCCCACGGTCCAGGCAGATAGCCGTGCGGCGCCATGGGCTCGGCGCTTAGCCGGACCAGCGCCTCCAGGCGGGCGTCGCCTCGCAATTTACCGAAGGCGGCGGTCGGCGGAGGCTGCGTGCCGTGATTATCGAGCGCCACAGCCTTGGCGACCATGCCATCACCAACCAGCGTCACGACGGCGCCGAACAGGTCGGCGATCGCTTGCACACGGTCTGCGGTGCGGCGGGCGACGGTCTGGCCGACCTCTGCTGGAGGACGGCGGAAACCGGTCCGCGTTGCCAGCGCGACGGGATCGCGAACCTCCTCGTCCGGCCACGCCAGCCGCGCGATCTTCAACAGGTCGATTCTTGGAATACCGCGGGTGAAGGCCGGGCAAAAAATGTCCCAGGTCGCTGCACCCCAACCGATGAGGGCGGCCGGAACATTCTCCGTCCAGATTGTCTGCGCAAGGATGGCCGGCGTGCAGGGGACGAAGCGGGCGGTTCTCTCATCCGTCAGCGTGGCGAAGCGCCGGGCAGTGGGCGGACAATACGCCACGGCGTTGGCATGCACCTCGATGTCGATGCGCGCCAGCGCCCGGATTTCGGGTGTCGGCAGCGGTGCCGCATCGAAGGCGACAGCGCGCACGTGCGTAAACGTCCGGCCGAAGCCGGAGTCGTTGTCATTAGTCATCAGGATATCCTCGTCAGGTTGGTGCGGCAGCTGCGCTGGCGCGCTGCTCAGGAAGAGATCTCCCTGGGGAAACTCGACCCCCTCTTGCGACTACCCGGTGGAATTCCCACTGCCTGTCATGTCTGCAATTGCGGTCCGCACCACGGCCATGCCGCCGAGTTTACGGACCCAAGCGAGGCCGCCTGCGCCGAGATGCGTTCGGATCAGCGTCGTGGTGAGTCGGACATCCCCTAGCGATGTTATTAGCTCGGAGAATGCCGCGAGCATCGCCGGCCGGCTGCGGTCACGCCGCGTCTGGCACGGCACGCCGATCCGCTCAGCCATGCTCAGGACACCGCCGCGCCGGCTGGCATGCGCCCAGGCTGTGCCGAGCCCTGCCGCTGCCGCCTCATCGCCCGTCGGCATGCGGCCAAGCTGTTTCGCAAGCGGAGCCAGCGCAGCCGCCACCTGCTCTATCGTCGCGCAGCTGCGATCTGGTGCGCGCCGGCGCGGCACGGTAATTCCGGCCGCGTCGCCAACCGCGTTGCGTAACGCCTCGCCCTGGCCAGCCCAAAGACGCGACCGCGCACTTCCGAGAGCGCTATGCCCGGCCCGTCTCAGCTCAGCTTCTGTGGGATAAGCTTCGTGACCGCGCAACCATTGCGCCAGTTCGGCGACCACGCGCTCACGTGTCCAGGCATTCTCGCGGTTCGGATCAGACAGGCCGAGCGCGGCAGTCACACGTTCGCGCATGCCCGGCTGCTTGAGGAGCTCGCGGGCGTGTCCGTAACCCGCCTTCGACAACGCGGTGAAGGTCGGCATCGTGGCGCCGGATGCCATTTCCTCGACGACCTGGCACAACGCATCGAACGTCCACGTGCCCTTGGCGCGGGTTTGCTTGCCGCTGGGTGGATTAAGCGGCAGGGGATCGCATCGAAGCCTAGTCGCGATTTCGTTAATGCGCTCCGCGAGGCGTTTCACATCATGAATGTCGCCCGGTTCGATCAGCACGGGGTCAATTCCGAGCGCGTCGTAGCAGAGGCTCTTCGCCTTCCAATCCGCCGCATATTTTGTCTGCCGTGCGCTGGTCGGCGTGGCCATCGCGTCGACAGCGATGCCAAGCACCTCGACCCAGACGCGACCGTCGAGAACGAAATCAGTCGATCGCGCCCGCTCACCAGGGACAATGACGTGTACCTCGATGCGCACCTCCGGTAGAGCCAGGCGCAGAGCGTTGTAGACCGGCACCTCAGACCAGGAATCCAACGGAGTGCCGTCTGCGGCCGTCGGCCGGTCCGGCAGCTTGATGTCCGGGTGATTCTCGACGACCGCTCGCTGGAACGCGCGGAACGATGCGAAGTGCGCCTTTGCGTAGCTCCTCAAGGCGGATGCCTCGCCGCCGATGGCGGACAGCGCCGTCGTCGAAAGCGTCACGCCGGCTCTCCGGCATGCCTCGGCGTAGGCATCGATCACCCGCTCCTGGGTCCACCAGCCGTCCGGCCGATAGCGGAGATAACGTTTCACGCCTGCTTCGTCAGCCAGCGCCTGAAGCTCTGCCGCGTTCAGGATCAGACCGAGCCTGTGCAGTCCCGCCGCATGAAGCAGTGCGTGCGTCATCGGCGTGGACGGGTGTAGCACAGCCAGGACGCGTATGGCGGTGATCTGATTTTTCCGATCTGCCCAGTAACCCTTCGGATGCTGCGCGCGGTCCGCCGATCCGGCCGACCACGCAGCAATGCCGCCCCAGTAGGCCAGCGCGAATAGCGGCACAGGGTGGTCCGCGGGGAAGTCCGCCTCGGTCGGCAGCCGGCCCATCCGGGCAGCCTTGTCCCGCAGCGCAGCGCTGATATTGCGGCGTCGGTGCAAGGAGAGCTGGGCGTTTTTGCCGTGCAGAACGCCCAGAAAGTCGAGCTGGGCGGGGAACTGGCCCGGCATCGCTGCGATCGCTTCCGCCAGGGCGTCGTCTGCTTCCAGGAGCGCTTGGTCCTGGGAAGCAGCATCTTGAACCAGAAGGCTGTGCAGGGCTGCCGCGGCCGAGGTGAGGGCGGGCGGCGCCGGGCTTGTGGCTACGTTCGCCAGGCGCGCGAGCGCGAGGCGTTTGGCTGATGCGGTGAGGTGCATGGGATCATCCGATATGAACGGCGTAGCCCAGGCGCTAGCAGCTGTAATGCTGACGGGATGAGGCACGACGACGAAGTATCGAGCCTACCTGGGGAGGAAGACGTTCTCCCTCGCTCCACGGCTCAAAATCTAACTGATGAAGCATTGGTGTCGTCAAATATGTGTCTAAAAAATATGGCCGAAGAACGAAGTAGCGACCCGGGGCCATCGAGATTACTCTACCCTGCTCAGCACGAGCCTCAGTCTTTTCGAACCGATTCCGATATGCTGCCGGCTATCGTTACCTGAACCACTCCAGCACCTCGTGCATCGGGCACAGCCTGGTCACCGCGATTGCCCAGCAGCTGCACGACGGTGTTCCCGCCACCATCGCCCGCGTCGGACAGCGCGAGCACCGCGCCGGCGTGGTTGGCGTGATGCAAGCCTTCCGCGTCGATTAGCGCGACGAAGGCAGCCACCCTCCTCGCTTTCGGTGACGGGGTCGGCGGGAGATAGTTATCCCCGCCTGAGGATTATCCCCGTACGCCGGACAGCCGCTACCTCATGGTGCGTGGGCAGCCTTGGTGGCTCAGCAATTCTTGGCTGGAGCCGGATAGGTTGGGGGTTTTAACGCGCGAACACATGGCGACCCGGCGAGGGCCTCGGGGTGCAAGCGCCCGCCCATATCGCGGCCGGGGCGCCCCAACATTCGGCGCCACCCTCGCCGACGACCGGATTAGCAATCGCTGATCAGTATGAACCCTCGTAGCGGTGGACGAACCATACGACCCGCCGAGAGCGGACGCCCCGTCGTGCTCGGCCCGGGCAGGATGATACCAGCCGAGATGGCTTTAGTGGGCCGGAATCGACGGCAAACGGGCCGCCTACTTTATGTCCCAATAAGCCCGTCAGGTGCCGTCAACGACCAAGAATGGTTTCGTGTTCCGTCGGCGATCGACGACAGATGTCCCCTGGGGCATCCTCTCCGGTTCGACGCCCTTCGCCCTAAGCACGGCATCGATCTTCTCGGCGAGTTCGTGTCGGGCGGCCCCCTCTTCCGGAGTATCCGCGCGCGGCCGTCGCAACGGTGTGTCGCGTGCCTTGAACGCGCCCACGATGTCTGCCTTGATTGCCTCGATGAACTCTTCGGGAATATCCTCCAAAGAGTCGCTGAATTCGACGTGATCGTCGTCCGGGAAGGCCACGCGCGTCACTTCCAGGCAGCCGCCCTGGTCGGGGACCCAGGCTGCATCAAGCCATACCATGCTTTTGAACGGCTCAAGCGGGTAGTATCGCCGCCACATCGCGGGCGCGACGGACTCGATGCAGTTCGTATGCGACAATCCTCGGCCCGGATTGACGTGCCCAAGCGCGAAGAGGATGCGGTCACCGTCACGCCGGTGCGTGACGTAGCATCGTCCAAACGCACCCCAAGGAGCTACAAAGCGGACGGGCGTCGGTCGGCCGACTTCGACTTTCGGCATTGAGCTGCTCCTGTTTGCAGCCGCGAATCGCGGCGCCGTATCACGCAGCATAACATGGGCTGCCTTGATTTCACGACGGCGGCAGATCGCATTGATTTCGACCCGCCAGCGCATTGCAGGTCCGAACCTTTGGCTTAGATATTTCCGCTTCCTCTCCGACAGCGCGCCCAAGGAGATCGACGACTTCGCTGTACGTGCCATCGTCCGCAGCGCGTCGTTCGCAGCAGCCTGCGAGGTCTTGGGCCTACCCTTCTTCGACACTGGCACGGCATTCGAGGCAAGTCTTCAGGCGGGGGAGCGCAAGTTGGTGGCAAGACCCCAGCCGCAACGATCTTGAATGGTCGGCAGAGTGCAACCGTTTGACCGGAAAGACGACCGGCTCGTACTTGCCGTCCAGCCTCCGTGCGGTCTCGCTGAACGACGTGAACGAGACTAGGCACCGCGACGCGGGTGCCAGCCATCGCCTAGCTTGCAGTCGCGCTACTTCCCGACCACGCTGACGACTCGCGCCACCAAGCCGTGACACCCACTTCGGTCCGCGCCGCCCCCGTGACCTAAGGAAGCGGCCCATCTCGCGATGATCAATTCGACTCGCCGCAGCACAGCCTCGCGCCCTTCCGGGGAGAGGAGCCGCCCTGGGTGTAGGCGGCCATGATGGGCGGAGGGCGCCTAGGTGGTCGGACGATTGCCAAGTCGTTGATCTGCGTATCGCACATGCCGGTCGTGATACCGGCCGACCAGATGGCGGGCAGCCCGGCGCTTAGGCGGGTCCAGCCAGTGGCGCAGGCCACCATACAGCCGTGCGTAGGGTCGATGTCGAGTCAGTGGCGGCAGGGGCATGTCGTGGCGAGAAGCCAATCAGGTGAAGGGCCGTGCCCGCGTTGACGGAATGCACCGGCTAACGGCGGCGACGGCCTGCTCGGGGCTGAGGCCCGCGGTGTCTATGGTGACATGCGGCTCGTTCCAGGGATGGTAGTTGTGCTCCCGCACGTCGCGCCAGCGTGGCAGGACAAGGCCCGGTATCTCGGAAACCCGTTGCTCCACTCGGCGGCGGTGTTCGACTTCGTCCGTGCAGATGATCTCGACTTCGACCAGTGGCACTCGGGCGCGCAATGCCACGACACGCCAGGCCTCGCGGCTTTCGGGCAACGGGTTTACGCAATCCGCGACGACCATCCTGCCGTCCAGGAGATTGGCCTCGGCAATCGCATTGGCCACGGGATAGCCGGCCTCCCCTATCCCATCGGCGGGGACCCCGCATCGCGCATTGCCTGCTCGATCGAGTCGATACGGAGGTAGGTGGCCGCGCCTTGCGAGGCGATCTGGCGCGCGATCGTGGTCTTGCCGGTGCCGGGAAGGCCACCGAACACGATCAGCACGGATCTGCCTTGCACGTGGCCGGATCGAGCTCCTTAGTCGCAAGATCGAACGCCTCGCAGATGATCGCCGCCCGGTTCGCGGGATCATGCCGCATGGCGTCGATCTCGAGATCGTAGGCGATGCCGCAATGCACGCGGTCGAACTGGCCGAGGGCCAAGCCGATCAGCCGGAACGGGTTCGCTATTGACCACGGCTGCGTATCGCGCGGCCAGGGGAACTTTGTGCATGGCGCTACCCAATACGAACCTCGATGGACGCGTGCTCGCCGACGTCCCGGACGTCGAGCGGCTGCTTGCCATCGCCGAGCGCCCCTGGCCCGACCGTTCTTCTCCCGTGCTGTCGTTCCCCATGCGCGGCCTGTGGCACTGTAACGCCACCAGGTCCGAGTTCCCGGATTGGTGGCCGGCCCTGCTACGCAAGGGTCTGGGCCGCGAAGGCGTTCACTACATCAAGGGCCGCGGAGCCGACGGGACGGAGGACGTGTTCGTGGCCGTCGTCTTCGGTCTCGCCGTCGCTCACTCCACGACGGCGCCGGGCCGGGAAGCGGCCCGCATCATCGGGCGGGCGACCCTCGACCTGTTCCCGATCGACGGCGCCGGCGTCTCCGCCCGCCCATCGACCGAGCTGCTCGTGCGCGCAGCCGTCGACGCGGCGGAGATGCCTTCGTCCCGTCCCGAATCCCTGGTCAGCATGGTGGACGGGGGCCTCCGCGTCACCACGCAGCCCGATGACGTTTCCGCCGCCCTCGACATCGCTCACCGCCGGTTCGCGTCGAGGTCCGTACTGACCGCGTCGATCCCGGGGCTGTGGTCATGCACCGACTCTACCCGCCAGTCGGCGGCGTGGTTCGCCCGGGCCGCCGGCGCCCAGGGCCTGGTGGATGGCAGGGACTATTTCGCCCATCCTGACGCACCTGCCGGCGGACCGGCGTTCGTCGACGTCCTCGCCGTCCAGGCCCTGGTCGGCGGCTCGAGGTCCCCGTCCCATGGGGCGGTCGTGACCGTCGCCGCCCGGACGATACGGGAGGCCATGGCCGATCCGACGCCTGCTTCCGCTCGCGCATCCGCCGAACCGGAGCCCGCCTCGTTCGCGACTGGCTTCGATCCCGTCGGAGCCGAACCCTGGGACGAGGCATTCGACTTCGGGCGCCTCGTTCCCGTGTCCGAGCGCGAGATCGGCGGTGCCATGCAGCCGACGGTCAGCGCCAGGGACGTCCATACCTTCCTCGACAGCGCCCGTGACTTCACGAGTTGGGCCAAGCACGAGGTTGCTCGCTGTTCGCTGGAGGCGGGTGTGGACTATGAGCGCAGGGTTCTCACCATAAATGGTGAAAACCCTCGAAGCGGTCGGCCGGCGGTCGACTTCGTCTTCACTCTCCCCGCCGCAAAGAAGATTGGCATGTCGGCCAGGGGTCACCGCGGCGACGCCGTCCGCGAATACTTCATCGAGCAGGAGCGGCGCTTCCCGGAGGGCGAACCACCGTTGCAAGGCTCGGTTCCGCCGGCTCGCCATCTTGCTGCCGACCGGCCCGCCATCGTCGACTATCACCCCATCGATCCGTTGTTCATGTCCCTCGCGTCTTACCTCGTGGCCCGCGGCCTGTCTGCCCGTCAGGCCCGGAGGGAGGCCGCATCAGCCGGGCCCGAGTGGGCCGCTTGGATGATCGGTGTGGATGCGGGCTCCCATCTACGCCTCGTCCCCGGGCTCGGCTGGACGTTCACGGTTCCCTTCCTGGACGAGTGGTGGGGCCGTAATCGGACCCGACTCCTGTCCGCGGCCGCGGGTATCCCACCCGAGGCACTGACGAAGGCTGCCCGATAGCGGCTTCCCGGCCCCGTTTTCGCGGAGCGGCCGGAACCCGGATCCGCGTTCTCCACGGGCGATCTCTCAACCCGACCTTCAGGTCGGGTGATTCGCGGTTCCGTCACGCGAACGTCGCCCCGGGCCCTGCTCCAGAGATCGATTCCGGCTCGCGGACGCCTAGCCCCGGAACCATGACGAGGGGCCAACGATCGGCGGCTCCTCCTCATCCGGTCGGACGTCACCTCATCGCCTCTGTATCATCACTAATGCGTTACCAACATGCGTCCTCAGCGCCCCTCCGGCCTTCCGGAGGGGCGCGCGATACCCGAAGGGGAGCGCGAGGACGGCATTGATTCATCGATTCGAGGCCGATTCGGGGCCAGCATCCGGGACGGATGCGCGGTCGGCACGACCGCGGCCCCGTCACCGACTCACGGCATCGCCGGCAGGGTCCCGAACACGAGCCCGGAGGGCGAGAATCCACCCGGCATCGCCGGGTCGCGTCTAGCAGTTTGTGGGTGCGGCCGAAGGCTGCACCCCAAACTGCGGTAGCGTGCCGTCAATCAAACCTAAGGGCGCGGGAGCACTCCTGTATGCACCCCTTGGTGCGTACAGGAGTGCGGTAGCGTGCCGTCAACTCTATCCCCCAGAGTCCGACCTCCTACCCCCTCCATCCGTGCCCTCGACCGTCATCCAGACCGGTTCTCGGTCCTCGATCCGGTCCTGGGGCTTCGTATCCACCGTCCCGGACCCTTGTTCGTGCCGGCCAATCGCCAGCCAGCTGTCCGGTCCTGTTTTCGGTCTGCCGATCGGCTTCTGGCCTCGTCATCACTGGATTGCCGCTTCTCGGGCCTTCTGATCCACTTTCAGCCGGACTGGCTCCATCGGTCACGGAAACCACGCCGATGCGTTAGCGGGCTTCGTGGTGCGTCCCCTGGCCATCTCGGTCGATGCGGCGTCGTCTTGCCTTCGGCTCTGTCGTCTTGGGCGGATGTCGGTCGTGGTCTGTCGGCGATGCTTCGGACGGCTTCCTGGACGTCCTGGGATCAGCCGATACACTTTCGTTGCGCGATCGGTCGGTTCCGGCACCCTGGAATCCCCTTTCGGGACGAAAAGGGGGGTGACTCCCATATCGGTGGGTGCCCCTATCCCGAGAGGGGATTCCGGGGTCCTGGACAGCCTTATTCGGACCGTAACAGCAACGTGATGGGCGGCCCACGATTCCGTCCGAATTGCAAGCAGATAATCGGAGCAACGGTATCGTAACGAATAGGGCTGCCGACTTCCCATTTCGGGACGTTTTACCCCCTGACTCCCATTTCGGTGGGTGCCCCTATCCCGAAACGCGATTCCGGGGTTCCCAGGGGGTGTCCGCGGGCTCCGTCGCACCCTGTCAGTGGATCCCTGGAACTGCCCTGGGTGATTCGCCATCCGGTCAATCCGGGCTATCGCTCGAGTCCATCTCGGGGCGATTCAGGGGGTGACTCCCATATCGGGTGCCCCTATCCCGAACCGCGTTTTTCCATGTGTCGGGGGTGTCGGTTGCGTCGTGGCGTGAAGGTCGCCCACAGGGTCGCGGACTTGATCCTCCGCAGGATCGAGGAGGTCCGCGCCGGCAATTCCGTGGATCCGTTCATCGAGATGGGCCGTGTCCGGGTCATGCTGGCAATGCTCGTCGAGATCGGTTTGCTGAAGCCCGACGACTGGTGCCTGCCTTCCGTCCCGTTGCATGCCAGGGGGGCCGCCATCGACGCCATGCGCGATCGGCTCCCCCTGGTCCTCGACGCGCGGACCATGGACGGTGCCGGTCCCTTCAAGGAGGTGGAGCGCCTCATCCTGGCGCCGCACCTGCCGGCTATCTCGTCGCTGGTGGTCGAGATGGCGTCGGCCGTCATGCTGCACGAGACCATCCTGGCCGGTATGGTGACCTTTGCCTCCCGTCCCAGGCGGAGGGCGAGGCGCGTGCCCTTCGATCCGGTCGTCGTCACCTTGAAGTCGGCGCTGCACTCCGATCCTGAGGCCTTCCTCGTGGATGCCCAGGCTCGTTTCGATGCTGCCAGGGAGGACATCTTCAAGGCCAAGCGCCGGATCGCCTACCTCGCCAACGAGAGGCGTTCCTCCATCGGGTCCTCGTCCTCGTCCTCGGTCGCCGTTCCCGTGCCTGCCGATCCGGTATTGCCCGGCATCGTTCCCGAGGCTGGCGTGACATTCGTGTCACCCGAAGGCGGTTCGTCCGATGATAGTCCCGCCTATCGGGACCTCCCTGCGCCGGTCCCCTTCGAGAACGCTGCTTCCCTGGCGATGATCAGCCTGGTGCGTGGTTCGGTGGACAACCTGCTGCGTCCCGTCGAGCCCGTCGCAAGGCCTTCCCCGGATCCGGCCAAGCGACTGAGCTGATTCTCATGGCCGCTATCGGCCGTGCGTTCGATCACGAAGAAGGGGGCATCCCTTCGGATGCTCCCTTCTCGGTCAGTCGTCGGTGATGGATTCCCAGGCTTCCGTCGCTTTTACCCGGCTCAGATTGGGCGTGCCGCCCCCCCGAGCCGTTCAAGCCGCTTTCGCCCGTCTCCCGCGGTGCCTGCCTGAGCTGGTCCATGGCGTCCATTCAAATCCGGCCGCCGGAATTCACGCCCCGATGGCCAGCAGGGTTCCTTTCTTCGTTTTCCAGCAGGCCTCCAGGTCCTTTTGCCTGAACGGCCATCGCTTGTTGAACGGGTGCCGCGGGACCCTGTCGTCTGGTCCCCCCCTTCTGGATGGCTTGCGGGAGCGTTGCCTAGTGCGTCCTGGTGGCTGCCTTGGCGGTAGTGCGTTTTAGGCCCTTGTAGGCCCTTGAAGACTAGGAACTCCGCCATGCCCATGGGGAGGTGGTTTGCTCCCCGTGGTCGATGATCGGCCTGCTTTCATGTGTATGGGCTTCGTGCGCGATGGTTGTGGCCGCCGGATTCGGTGGCCCGAGGTTGTTCATCATGCGGCATTCGCAGTCCGGGAAGTAGCGTCGGATGCGATCCCCGGTCGGCGTCTTGCTGAGCAATCCGATGCGCTTGGCCACCTCGAAGGTGATGATTTTTTCCTTTCGCGAACGGCCCCAGGATTTTTTAACATCTGCGTTAAAAAATAGGTTGGCGAATTCCGGCCCTCCACGAGCTTGGCGAACACGACCACAATCTCGAACCAGTCTGCGTACTTTCTCGTTAGCCCAGGCTTTCGTGCAAGCCCCTCGCGAGCACCGCCCGGACAACTGGCCGAGCACGAGATCGCCGAGCGCGACCGCAGACGGATCGAACGGCACCTCCTCGATGGCCACCTTCGTGTCATCGCCATCTATCGGTGTAAATTGCCGCTTCGATTGGGAGGTGCCGTCGGTCCCGGGCCTCCCACTGCACCGCCATAGACCGCCTCAGGTCATCCCTCCTGGACGTCGTGCGCTCCCACGCCATGGATCCCTCAATCGACCTTGACGAGACCAGCGCCGTGTATCGCAATCGTTCTCGTCACTGATCAGCGAAGGCGTGACCGGCCCGCGCCCAGGCTCTACAACGTGGCTATCCTGCTGCCGCCGATGTCAGCAGCTATCTTGGTGCCGCAATGTTTGAGGACCTCAAAGCCGGTGCCCGCCTTCGCGGCCTCGACCCCGCGGGCATCGCAGAAGTTGTTCAGGTAGACCGCTTTGGCCCGGACGCTCTGAACCTTGTTTTCCGCGTTGATGGTAAGATTGCGGAGCGGCTCCTCTACCGAGGGGAGGAAGCTGGCTTCGAACTTATCGCGGCGGGACGGACCTACGGGTTTGATGCTGACGGCAACCTTCTACGCCTCGCGGCGGAGGCATACAGGTTGCGCCTTGCCCACCTGTTCGATCCATATCTCGCCGTCACAGCCTCCCAGATCGAGGCCTTGCCGCATCAGATTACCGCCGTCTATGGCGAGATGCTGCCGCGTCAGCCCCTTCGTTTTCTGCTTGCAGACGACCCAGGGGCGGGGAAGACCATCATGGCCGGCCTGCTGATCAAGGAGCTGCTGATCCGCGGTGACCTAGAACGCTGTCTGATCGTGGCGCCCGGCAGTCTTGTCGAGCAATGGCAGGACGAGCTGGCTGAGAAATTCGGCCTCGGCTTTGACGCGGTCACCCGCGATCAGATCGAGGCGTCTCTCAGCGGCAACCCTTTCATCGACCGCAATCGCTTAGTCCTACGGCTGGATATGGCGGCACGTTCCGACGAGCTGCAGGCCAAGCTGGAAGCGGCCCCGGAATGGGACTTGGTCATCTGCGATGAAGCCCACCGCATGTCCGCGTCCTATTTTGGCGGGGAGGTCAAGGAGACGCGCCGGCACCGGCTTGGCAAGCTGCTCGGCACGCGAACGCGCAACCTGCTGCTGATGTCCGCCACGCCGCACAACGGCAAGGAAGCAGATTTTCAGCTTTTCATGGGCTTGCTCGACGCCGATCGCTTTGAGGGCCGGTTTCGCGAGGGTGTCCACAAGGCGGATGTGTCGGACCTGATGCGCCGCCTGACCAAGGAGGAGCTGTATCGTTTCGACGGCACGCCTCTTTTCCCTGAGCGATGCGCCTACACGGCCGCATACGAGCTCTCCCCGGCCGAGGCGGACCTGTATCAGGCGGTCACTACCTACGTCCGCGAGGAGATGAATCGAGCCGACCGGTCCGGCGATGGCAAGCGGCAGAACAATGTCGGCTTTGCCCTGCAGATCTTGCAGCGACGCCTGGCGTCGTCGCCAGCGGCCATACACCGCTCGCTAGAGCGGCGCCGGCGGCGGCTTGAGGCCCGCTTGCAGGAGGAGCGGCTCCGTCCACTCGGCACACCCCTCATCGCCGCCCACATCGCCGTGCCGGACGAGGACGATCTGGACGATGCCGCGCCAGACGAGATTGAGGCGGCGGAGGAGGCACTGGCCGACCAGGCGACGGCTGCCGCCACGCTCGCCGAGCTCGACGCCGAGATCACGATCCTGCGCGACCTCGAGGCCCGCGCGCTCCGGCTGAAGCTGTCTGGTGAGGACGCGAAGTGGCGCCAGCTCGACGCCATTCTGGACGAGCCCATCATGCGCGACGAGGCCACCGGGTTGCGGCGCAAGGTGCTCATCTTCACCGAGCCGAAGGATACGCTTGAGTATCTGCAGGCCAAGATCGCCGCGCGGGTGGGTGAGCCTGCATCCGTCGTCGTCATCCATGGCGGCATCCCCCGCGAGGCTCGGCGTGCTGCCATCGCCGCGTTCAACTCCGACCCACTCGTGCGCGTGATGATCGCCAACGATGCGGCGGGCGAAGGCGTGAACTTGCAGCGCGGCGCTCACCTGATGGTCAACTACGACCTGCCGTGGAACCCAAACCGCATAGAACAGCGATTCGGCCGCATCCATCGCATCGGCCAGACCGAGGTCTGCCACCTGTGGAATCTCTGCGCCGCCAACACTCGCGAGGGCGAGGTCTATCGCCGGCTGCTGGAGAAGCTGGAGGAGGCTCGGACCGCCCTCGGCGGCAAGGTGTACGACGTGCTTGGCGAGTTGTTTGAAGGTCAGGCGCTGCGCGACCTCCTCGTCGACGCCATCCGCTACGGCGACGCGCCGGAGACAAAGCAGCGCCTGTTCCGCCGTGTGGACGATGCGGTGGACGTCGACGCGATCGAGCGCCTGGTCGCCGAACGAAAGCTGACCTCCGAAGGCATGAACCCGAACGCGGTGGCGGCGATCCGCGAGGAGATGGAACGGGCTCAGGCGCGCCGTCTCCAGCCGCACTTTATAGGCGCCTTTTTCCGTGAGGCGTTCACAGGCCTTGGCGGCCGGCTGATCGAACGCGAGCGCGGCCGATTCGAGATTTCCCGCGTCCCGTCCGTCCTGAAGCATCGCGACCGGCTGATCGGCCGCGGTGACCCGGTGCTCGACCGCTATGCCCGCATCACCTTCGAGAAGACGCTGATCGCGGGCAAGCCGCAGGCGGAGCTTCTGGCGCCTGGCCATCCCTTGCTGGACGCGGTCCTGGATGTCGTCCTCGAACGCAACCAGAAACTGCTCGCTCAGGGTGGTGTCCTGGTGGACGAGGCCGACGAAGGCACCGCCCCACGCCTACTGCTGTTCATGGAGCACGCCATCCGCGATGGCCGCATTGCCCGGTCCGGCGAGCCGCGCGCCGTTTCCCAACGCCTGCAGTTCATTGAGCTGCGTGAGAGCGGCGACGCGATTGACGGCGGGCCAGCCCCTTACCTCGATTACCGACCGATCACGCCGGAAGAACGTGCAGTGGTGGCGGACGCGGTCGCGGCACCTTGGCTGTCAGGTCAGGTCGAGCAGCGGGCGCTCGGCTACGCCATTGCCAACCTCGTGCCCGCCCATCTGGCCGAGGTGAAGCAGAGGCGGCTTGCCGAGGTCGCCCGCGTGGAGCGGGAGGTCCGCGCCCGCCTGACCCGCGAGATCAACTACTGGGACGCGCGCGCCGCCCGCCTGCGGGAAGAGGAGCGCGCCGGCCGCGAGCAGCGCATCAACGCCGGCAATGCCGAGGCGACGGCGCAGCGCCTGACCGAACGGCTGGACAAGCGGCAGGAGGAGCTGGAGCGCGAGCGGCAGATCACCGCGTTGCCGCCCGTGTTGCGCGGAGCCGCACTTGTGATTCCGCGTGGCTTGCTCACCACCCGCGCTGAGCCGACCACGCGCGCCACGGGCATGGCGGAGGATGCCGCGTCACGAGCTCAGGTCGAACGGATGGCCATGGACGCGGTCATGGCCGCCGAACGGGCGCTGGGTCATTCGCCGCGCGATGTGTCGGCCGAGAAGAAGGGCTGGGATATCGAGAGCCAGGACCGGCAGTCCGGCCATCTGCGCTTTTTGGAGGTGAAGGGCCGGCATGAGGATGGGGTGTCGGTGATCCTGACCAAGAACGAGCTGCTGGCGTGTCTTAATACGCCGGATGCCTTCATCCTGGCGATCGTGCGCGTGGCCGCTGGGTTCGCGCACCAGCCGGTCTATGTGCGCCGGTTTTTCGACCGTGTCCTAGGTTTCGCCGAGACGGCGGTGGTGTTCGACGTGGCGGAGCTGATCGCACAAGGGGGGATCCCGGCGTGAAGCCGCGGCAGAGCAACCGGCCGGACCGACGGATCGCTCCAATCGGGACGATCGGGCAGGGCGCGCTTGCCGCTCTCGCGGAGCGACTGCGTTATGTCGGCGACGCTCGGCACAAGCTCCGCCCCGGCGATTACGGGTTCTTGCCCCCCGTGAACCCTAGGCCCTCGAAGTCGGCCTGCGACGACGTTCGGCCCGTTCTTCTGGCCGAGGCCTCCGCCCTTTTTGCCGCCGGCGTGCAGGCGGGCATGGTGAGCGCCTTTGCACCCGGCAGCACGCCGAAATATGTCTGGGCGGTCGGCGAGGATGGGCAGATATACGAGGCCAAGACGAAGCCACCTGATTTCAGCTATCATGGTTACAGGCTTGGTGACGACGAACGCGATATGCGGCGTTACGTCCAGGTTGAATGGAGTAGACGGTGCCCGAGGCCCTAGAGATCGCGCTGACACCGGAGCGGCTGGACGATGCCGCGCCGGAGGAGCGCGCCTGCTTTGGCCGCTTTACCATCGAGACCGCAGCTGGCCCGCTCACCGCCGGGATCGACCATTTCATCGGCGGCTACAGGGCCGGTCCGTTGATCTCCGGCTACCACGCGGCCGAGTGGTTTGCCTGGAACTGGTGGCGGCTGCGCTATGAGCCACGGTCGAGGGCGCCGGAGTGGTGGCGCGCGCATACCATGCCGGCAATTGGCGAAGGATATGCGTGGCCTCGCATAACTATCTTTTCGGACGGCGTCCGCACGACGCTGCTTTCGGATCCTTCGGTCCGTGCAGATGCCAAGCCGTTCCGCTACCTCGGCTCCCATCCGACTGTGCTGCCTTCCGCCCAGTTTCAGGCGGCGCTGGACGCCTTCATTGGCCAGATGGAGGGACGATTGCTGGAGCATGGGTTGGCAGAAACCAACCTGTCCCGAATCTGGGCCGAACTTCGCGCCGAGCGCAACGACCCTGCCACCGCCGAACGTCGCCGTCTCGAAGCCCTCCTGGCCTTTGATCCCGATGAAGCTGCCGGTGGTGCCATCGAGGCGCTGGTTGCTGATGTTGGCCGGTTTGGGAAGGAAGGCGTCGAGGAACTTGCCGCAGACCAGGGCAGTGGCGGCGAGAGGCTTGGAGGCGCCGATTTGGATCGCATGGCGTCTAGTAGAGGAGTTGCTGGCCGATCGCGGGATGCGGCTAGGCTGCCCCATGGTGCGGCCTTGCCGGCTTGGGGCCAAGTGGCCGCCTGGGTCATCGGTGCGCGTGCTGCCGACGCACTGCGAAGCCACTCGGGTCTGGCCAACGAACCAATCAGCGACGCTAGGCTGGCGGAACTCGCCGGGGTTGGTAGAGCCGTACTCTCCAGCCCCGCCGCCGCTCCGCTGGCATTTTCGCTCGATCAGAAGGACGGCGGCAGTGTCACCGTTTTACGCTCCCGCAATGCCGCCGGCCGGCGGTTCGAGCTGGCGCGCCTGATAGGCGATCGAGCCGTGCCACCCGGCGCCGGCATCCTGCATGCCGCCACCCGCGCCTACACCTACCGGCAGAAGATGCAGCGGTCCTTCGCGGCCGAGCTTCTATGCCCGTTCCCGGCGCTGGACGCGTTTCTGGAAGATGACATCTCCCCCGAAGCGCAGCAGGATGCCGCCGAGCACTTCCGAGTCTCCGAACTTACCGTCCGGACCTTGCTTGTGAATCACGGTCGGCTGGAGCGAGAGGAACTCGTTGAGGATCTCGACGCCGCCGCCTAGCTCGGTTCTGCATGTGGCGATTTGCCGCGAACGCGGTCGATATTCCGGGCCAGATGGAGCTCGTTGGGCTGCTTTCGATGTGTCGCTTGCCTCGGACACTGCCGCCGAGCGTCCGTTGCGTCCCTGATATGGAGAGCTGATATTCCTGGCGTTGTCCACGATTTTGCGCTGCTTGCACCGGTGCCGTTCGAACATCTCCAGGCCGCCAAGCCGATTGTCGTTGAACAGGAGTTTGTGGCCTTTGGCAGCAGGAAATGGGAGTTGTTCCGAACGCTTGACGAGAAGCGGGGCAACGATCCTATCCCGGTGTTGATCTATCCCTCATGGGAGGATGCGCCAGGTGAGCCTGGTCTGATCGTTTCATGGTTCGGTTGGTATGTCGGACATGTCGAGGCGAAGTCGGGCGCTCACCCGCAAGGAATGACCGTTCGTCCGCCCAGCACGGCGAACTATCAGCCCGACAATCTCGGCCATTGGGCCGTGTTCTGGCAAGTTGCTGGCCTGCGTGAGTTGCCGCCCGAGAAGCGGATGGCAATCGGCAAGGTCAAGACTGTTCCGGGTGGCTGGCGTAAGAACGCGCCGCCGCGGGGGCCGGAACTCGTTCAGGTGCCGGAATTACTGAGTTATGAGACCTAGATGACCACGCCGATCCGCCGCAAACTCATCGAGGTCTCGATCCCGCTGGAGGCAATCAACAAGGCTTCTGCGCGGGAGAAGTCGATCCGCCACGGCCATCCTTCCACGCTTCATTTGTGGTGGGCGCGGCGTCCGCTGGCCGCGTGTCGGGCAGTGCTGTTCGCACAGCTGGTGGACGATCCCTCCGCCTGGCCCGATCGGTTCCCGACCGATGCGGCGCAGGAGATTGAGCGCAAGCGCCTACACGGCGTGATTGAGCGGCTGGTGCCGTGGGAGGCGAGCAACAACGACACGATCCTTCAGGAGGCGCGTCACGAGATCGCCCGCTCGGTAGCCTGGGGCCGTGGCGAGGAGCCGCCTTTGGCCGATGATCGCCCAGCTACCCTGCGCTACCTGCAGGAGAAGGCGCCGCCGGTATACGACCCGTTCTCGGGCGGCGGATCGATCCCTTTAGAGGCGCAGCGCCTCGGCTTGCGGGCCTATGGCAGCGACCTCAACCCGGTGGCCGTGCTGATCGGCAAGGCGCTGGTGGAGATCCCGCCCAAGTTCGCCGGCCGCCCCCCGGTTAATCCGGAGGCTCGCGCGCGGCTGGCCCAGGCTGGCGCCGGCTGGACCGGGCGCGGCGCACAGGGCATGGCCGAGGACGTGCGTTACTACGGACGCTGGATGCGTGACGAGGCGGAGCGGCGCATCGGCCATTTGTATCCTAAGGCGACCCTCCCCGACGGGACTGAGGCAACGGTGATTGCCTGGCTATGGGCGCGCACGGTGCGCAGCCCGGATCCCGCGGCTAAGGGTGCCATGGTGCCTCTGGTGTCGTCCTTCATGCTGTCAACGAAGGAGGGGCGGAAGGCATGGGCGGAGGTGGTGATCGATTCTGCCGCGTCGGATGGCTGGCGCTTCAACGTGCGAACGGGTGCGCTGACGGAGGCAGATGAGGAGCGACTGAAGCGGGGCACGAGGGCGGCGGCAAGTGGTTCCGGGTTCACATGCGCCCTTACCGGAGCTGTGATCCCCAACAGTTATGTTCGTAGCGAAGGCATGGCCGGCCGTCTTATGGAAAGCCTTATGGCTGTCGTATGCGAGTCAACTCGTGCGCGGCTTTATGTGACTCCGCCTGTACAGCACGACAGTGTCGCTAAGGCTCTATATGATGACAGGCGTGTCATCGAAGCGAGGAGTGGCTCGCTTGCACAGGCGGTGCCCGAACGTCTGACCGGCGGAACATGTTATGGGTATGGACTGACAACGTTTGCGTTGCTGTTCACTGCACGCCAGCTTGTGGCTCTGACCACCTTCTCTGAGCTTGTGATGGAAGCCCGGGACCGGGTTCTAGCCGACACCAGCGAAGCCTGCCTGCCTATTGATGCTGCGCCGCTGGACGCGGGTGGTACAGGAAATACCGCTTACGCCGATTCCATAGCGACATATTTAGGTTTTATGATTGATCGCTCCGCAGATCGGAACTGCACGATTTGCTCGTGGGATGCAGGGCCTTCTGGAACTAGGTCATCTACTGGTGGGTCCGCTCGCACTGCGGGTGTTCGGAACGTGTTCGCGCGACAGGCAATACCCATGACCTGGGATTTCGCTGAGGCAAACATTTTTAGCGACTCAGGCGGCGGGTTTCTTAGCGCCCTGGACTGGATTGTCCCGGCACTTGGCAAGAGTCACGCGACACAAGTCCCCGGCAGCATCAATCTAATTGACGCCGCAAGCAATTCCTATCCTGTGCGCCCAGTGATAATTTCAACCGATCCGCCTTACTACGACAACATTGCTTACGCCGACCTGTCAGACTTTTTCTACGTATGGCTTCGCTGCTCACTTCTTACCGTGTATCCTCAACTGTTTCGGCGGCTAACAACTCCAAAAGATGCAGAAATAGTTGCGACCGCTTATCGACACGCTACTCGCTCAGAAGCGGAATCGTTCTTCATGCGTGGTATGGGCAGGGCGCTGACGGCGATGCATGACGCCGCTGACGGTAATTCGCCGCTGACTATTTATTATGCGTTCAAGCAATCTGAGCTCGGACAGGATGGTGTTACATCGCCAGGATGGGCGTCGTTCCTCGAAGCCGTTTTTGCCTCCGGATTCGCTCTCGACGGTACTTGGCCAATTCGCACTGAACTCAGCAACCGCATGATTGGCCGTGACGCCAATGCGCTGGCATCATCCATCGTCCTAGTCTGCCGCAAGCGCCAAGACAACGCCCCTACGACAACCCGTGCCGCATTTATGCGGACCCTCCGCCGCGAACTACCGCACGCCGTCGCCGCTATCCGACGTGCGGGCGTCGGGCCCGTGGACATGCAGCAATCCGTCATCGGCCCCGGTATGGGCGTCTTCACCCGCTACGCCTCCGTTCTTGAGGATGACGACAGCCGCATGACCGTGCGAACGGCGCTCTCGCTCATCAACCGCGCCTGGGACGAGATCGAGAACGAGGCGACCGAGGCGCTGGACGCACCGACTCAGGTCGCGGTCGCGTGGTTCGCGTCCTTCGGAATGGAGGCGCGGCCCGCCGGCGATCTCATCACGCTCGCCAATGCCAAGAACGTCGCCACCCAGACGCTGTTTGACGGCAAGATCTTCCTCGACGGACGCGGCCGCACCGCCCTGCTGCCGCGCGACGCGCTTCCCACCGACTGGTCACCAGCCGACGACCGCGCCACCGCCTGGCGCTGCGTCCAGCACGCCATCCGCGTGCTGGGCGCCCCCGATGGAGGCGCAGAGGCTGCGTCCCGCGTCATCGCTGCCATGGGCCCGCTCGCTGAACCCGCACTCGGCCTCGCCCACCGCCTGTTCCAGATCGCTACTGAACGCGGCTGGGCAGGCGAAGCTCTCGCCTACAACCAGCTTGCCGAGGAATGGCCACGCCTGCTCGACCTCGCCCCGCAGACCAACGCGCGCGGGCCGGCTGCTACCCGTCAGGCAGAGTTGTTCGGCGCATGAGCGCGGCTCAGACTGGCGCACGCGACGCGACCCGCCGTGTGCGAGAGGGTATGGACCATCTGCAGACCGGCATTGCGCCCTTCGTCGCCGCGCGCATGAAGGGCGCGCGCGGCACGGACTGGCAACGCTACGCGAGCCGCGCGTCCGGCATTCAAGGCGAGGGCCTAGACGTCTATGCGCTGCTGAAGACGATGCTGGATAACTGGCGCGACGTTTTTGAGAAGGCATTTCCCGATCGGGACAGGCAGAAGGCGCGCAACTTCGCCTCAGTGTCGCTCGACGCGCGCAACGCCGTTTCGCACCTGACTCTGCCGCTCGCTTCCGACGAGGCGCTTCGCTATCTCGACGCCATGCACGGCCTGCTGCGCGCGACCAAGGGTCCGGATGCGGAGGTCAAGGCACTGCATGCCCTGTGGCAGGAGCAGGGCCGCGCCGGTTTCGGTGCCCCTCCTCCAGCCGCTTTAACTGTTCCCGGACCTATAAGCGTATCGCCTGCAATGCCGACACCAGGTGTGTCGGAAGGCCCCTCGCCGAGCGCCGCGCCATCATCCGCGCCGTCTGGCAGATTGCGGCCCTGGCACGAAGTGGCGCTGCCGCATCCGGATGTGATCGCCAACCGCTTCCAGCAGGCAGAGTTCGCGGCCGACCTGTTCGCGGTCGATGCCGGCCGCGCGAGCGAGACCTACGCGCGCCCGGCCGAGTTCTTCAACGCGACGTATCTCACCGAAGGCCTGAGCCGCGTACTAGAGGGCGCGCTGCGCCGGCTCGCGAACGCCGGCGGTGAACCGGTGATCGGGCTGCAGACCAGTTTTGGCGGCGGCAAGACGCATACCATGCTCGCCCTTTACCACCTCGCCTGCCACATGCGGGCCGGAGCCGCACCAGACGCACTGCCTGGGCTGGCGCCGATCGTGGCGCGCGTGGGTGCCGCGACTTGGCCAAAGCCACAGGTAGCGGTGTTTGTCGGCACCGCGAGCGGCCCGGATATCTCGATCGATACGCGCGGCGGCCCGCGCGTGCGAACGCCATGGGGCTATCTGGGCTGGAAGCTGGCCGGCGATACGGGGCTGGCCATCGTCGCCGAAGCGGAAGCGGCGGGCACGAACCCGGGTTCCGATGCATTAGCAACTCTGTTCCGCGCAGCGGGGCCGTGCATCATCCTGCTGGACGAGTTGGTCGCCTATGCCCGCCAATTGCCGGACGAGCGTTTTGAGGCGTTCCTTTCCTTCGCACAATCGCTGACCGAAGCTGCGAAAATGTCGCCGGGCGTACTCGTGGTCGGCTCGCTACCGGAGAGCGACATGGAGGCGGGCGGCGCGCGCGGCGTGCAGGCCCTGCGGCGGCTGCAGGCAGTGTTCGGGCGCGTACATTTGACCTGGCTGCCGGCATCCGGCGATGAGACCTACGAGATCATCATCCGGCGCCTGTTCCAAGCGCTGGATGCCGACGGGGAGCGGGCGCGGGACGAGACGAGCCGCGCCTTCCACGAGCTGTACCGCAAGAACGCTTCCGACTTTCCGCCTGAAGCGAAGGAAGCGCGCTATCTTGCCCTGCTGCGTCTGTCGTATCCGATCCACCCAGATCTGTTCGACAGGCTTTCGAAGGATTGGGCTAGCCTCGAGAAGTTTCAGCGCACACGCGGCGTATTGCGGTTCATGGCAAATGTCATAGGCGTGCTGTGGCATGAGCGGACCCAGGATCCGTTGATCACCCCAGCCCGCATTCCGGTAGCGCACGAGAGGGTGAGGGCGAGCATTCTTTACCCTCTGGATGCCGCGTTCGCTGCGGTGGTGGACAAGGAGGTGGATGGGCCGGGCGCGCTGCCGGCGCAGATCGAGGCCAACCCGTCCCGCCGCATCTCCGCCGCGCGCGCCGCCACACGCGTGGCCCGGGCGGTATTCATCTGCTCCGCACCTTCGGTTGGCCAGCCCAACGCTGGTGTGACGTTGCCGGGGCTGCGCCTTGCCTGTGCTGAACCCGGCGACCAGCTCGCCGTGTTCGCGGAGGCGCTGCGCGAGCTGTCACAGCGCGCGACGTATTTATATGAGGAGGCCGGGCGTTCCTGGTTCTCCACGCAGCCGACTTTGAACCGGCTGGCCGATGAGCGTGCGGCAGCACTCCCGGCCCACGACGTTGATTCGGCGATCGTGAAGGCTCTGCGGGAAGACGCATTGACGAAGGACCGTTTTCACCACGTGTTTGCCGCTCCCGACGAGCCTGGGACGGTGGACGAGGCCGAGGCCCTATCGCTTATGATTCTTGGCCCAGCGACGGTTCATGCAGGGCGCGGCGCCACCGCGTCTCCTGCGACCGCTGCAGTCACGGAGGCTCTAACGCGCTGCCGCGGATCGCAGCGAACCTTCCGCAACACGATGATCTTCGTCGCGGCGGATGAGGCGGGGCTGAACAATGCCCGCGACGTCGTTCGCAAGTCGCTGGCCTGGGCCGGCATCGCCGCCGACCGCCGCCTGCGCGACCAGATGACGACCGGCCAGGTGCGCGACGTTGAGGAGAAGGCGAAGTCCTTCGCCACGTCGGCCCGCAATGCCGTACGCTCGGCCTGGAGTCATGTTCTTTACCCAGTGCGCAGCGATGTCGCCGGCAGGTCATTCGCACTCGAGCACGCGCCGATCTCCGCCCGGGACCGGGGCGCCGTGCCGGTGACGGTTTGGGAGAAGGTGCGCGGGGACGGCATCGCGTCCGAACGCCTCGGCGGCGAGAATCTGTGGCTGGCGCTGGAAAGTGTATGGCCGGCTGACCGCCCACATCTTGCTGTTAGCGAGGTGGCCGAATGGTTCAGCAAGTTCGTGTACTTGCCGCGCATACGCGACCGGACGGTTCTTGAGGCCGCCATTCGCGATGCCGTCGGCCGCCTGGACCCGCGCTTCGGATTCGCCGACGCGGTCGAAGCGGACGGCGTAACCTACCGCGGCCTGTGCTGGGGCAAGCCGCCGCCGGAGATGTTTTCATCAACGGCACTGTTAATACGCGCTGCTGAGGCTGTCGCTCAGCTTGGACGGGAAGCAACACCGTCCCCCCCGCCTGCGGGCGTCTTGGCGCCGGCACCCTCTCGCAGCAGCGCGCACCCAGAGGCACCGCCCGATTCTGCCCCACCGAAGCCCCAGAAGATGCGGCGTTTCTACGGCTCAGTCGACATAGACCCGGACGGGCGCCCGGTGAAGGCGTTCGAGTCGATCATCAGCGCTGTGGTGGTCGAGCTGCAGCGCACCCAGGGCGCACGTGTGTCCTTGACGTTGGAGGTGTCAGCGGAAGCACCGGACGGATTTGATGAGGCTGATGTCAGCGTCGTGCGTGACAATTCCCGACAACTGAAATTCCGCCCAGATAGCACGGGCTTTGACAGCTGAGGCTCGCAGCGCTGCTGCTCCGATCATCAAGGAGGTGGCTCTTCCTGACTATCATTGCTGAATGAAGCGACAATCTTCGCATTGATCAATTGCCAGCGCTGGCCCACGCGTTCCAGATCCCCTTTGACCTGTATGGGCGTCTTGTTGTCATGGGCCCGGACCGCGACTGAATAGTTTGCCTGATCCAGCACGGCACGAACAGACTGTTCCTTCTCATCAACGAAAGCTTTCAGTGTCACCAAGCCCTCAATGTCCTCATCTCGGCGCTTCAACGTGTGCACAGTGCCGAACAGGAACTGATCGGGTCGCGGATGACGCGAGCGGAACACGCGCGCTGCCTCAGCCAGGATGTCTGCGTCGTTGCCTGAGAAACTGATCTTGCAGTGCGGCTCCGGTGTCGGGCGAGTACGCGCCCAGGTCAATCCAATATCCACACCAGGCGATTGCGCGATCAACCCCGCCACAGCTTCACACAGATTAGCGCTCACGCCTTTTGGAACGGCTTGTTCGAATGCTTGGCTGTCACCGGAGGTGGCCAGTTCGATGGCGTTTCGTAGAGCACCGAGCGCCTCCGCGAGGCGCCGCGTCACCTTTCGCTCGAACGGCTCATCCTCGATGTCCGGCCACAGTGCATGTTGCGGCGAGTCAAGTTTCGGCGGGATGGGCGCCAGCAAGGTCACTACGAAGCTTCCATGCTCAGTTTGGCCTAGACGCACGCGGTTGAGATAGTCAGTCGCCTCGCGGTTTGCGCCCGCCCGATACAGCGACTGCGGCGTGCGCGCGGCACATGCGGCGGCCAGGACCAGTTCCCGGGATTGGGTCACAATCTTCACGCCTGCGTCGATCCCAACTGACCCGTCATCCTCACCCGCCGTGGCGCGCACGCGGACGACGTCACGATCTGCACAGCTCAGGTCTCGATAGGTTGCCAATTCGTCCTGGCCAGTTGCGTCAGCGAAGATGGCAATCAGCTTCGCCACGACGCTGGCGAAGTCGCCCAGACTGTCGGTCCGTGGCAGGATGATCTCAGGCTTGTTCGTAGCAGCGTAGACGTCGGCATGGGCGCCATACGGCTCCGTCTTGGCCCACCCTTCCGCGCGCGCGAAACCTGCCAGTGCAATCGGAGAGATCGCCCGCAATGCGTCCGCGTCAAGAATGGACGCCTTCATAGGCTCGCTCCAGACCGCGACCGTTCCATGAGCGCGCGCAGCGCGTCAGCGTCGAGCCGATTGATGGCCGGAATAGCTACGGTGACCGCCGTTTCGTTTTCGGTCTCCGCTGCCCCGGCGAGCGAAGCCCAGAAGGCGCAACGCTTCAGCACGAGACATTCGGGGGTCATGGCAACCCAGTGCTCTTCCTCGCGCGGCATATCCAGCACAACCAGCAACCGGGGAATTTGCGTTGGTATTCGAAGCAGGTCGTAGTTGCGGCGTTTCAACGTGAAGCGGAATATGCCATCGGTCGGTTCGCCAAGGTTGATCGTTGCCTTGAGCTGCAAGCCGATCGACGGACGCATTGCTCCGCCGGCCTTGATTTCGACGTCCACGCCATCGCGGTCGAAGTCCATCGTCGCGACGACATACCCAGCGCCAGCCGCGACGGCCTGGACGTAGGCGCGAGAGAGTGCCTCCTCCCGGTCTGCGCTCGTGAGAAGATGATCGGTCATCTCACACTTACCAGCGCGCCTTCTCCATCAATAGCGCGATCGCGCAGGAAGTCGTCGACCGTGGCCCCGGCCTCCCCTTTGACCAGCATCCGGCTGAACGCCTGCGCTCGCTCGACCGTCACATCGATGGATAGTGCGGAGACAGGTGACGCCCTGCAACCATCTGCTATCTGATGCACGTCGTCGCCTTGGGTTTGGTAGGGGACGGAAGGAGCTTACGTCGTCGTTCTGTGGACGGAAGAAGATTTCCCGGCCTTGACGGTCTTCTGTCGCGGGTCAGATTGAGGCCGTCGACCTGGAGCGTTTCCATGAACTCCACGAACGGCAACGACTTGGCTGGTCGGGGCCTTAAGCGCCCAGGCTTGTCGACGGCGATCACCACGCCGGTGTCGCGGCGCCGCGGCGTCCCTCGGTGTGGGCACGCACGGCGACCTCGCAGGACCGGCTCTTCCGGTCCCGCAGCTTCCAACTCGCACCCGGAAGACGATGGAGAGGCATGGCGCTGATCTTGGGCAAGGCTTGCTCTTTTCGTGACGTCCCACACGGAACATAGCGCCAACCCTATCTAAGCGCCATTGGCGTAGCGTCCTCGTTGCGCGTGTGCCAGACGTGTAGTACCGAGCTGTCATCAGGCGTCCGTTCAGCCCTGGATCAGGCGCACAGAGGCGCGTGGCTTGGGGTCCAGGTCCCCCAGCCACGGTCGTCTAATTCTTTGTTCCGCCTGTCCCTTCGGAAGCCGCAACCGGCGTGCTGGGGTAGGGTCCCCACTGGGTGCACCACGACACCCCCCGGCGGAGGGTGGCGTGGGTACCGGCATCAACCATCTCGTCCGGCGCAGGGCCGACTATATTTGGCGTCGTCGGGTGCCTCGCGCCTTGGCTGTCGATCGTTACGACAGCGTCGCCCGCGCGCTCGGCACAAGCAATCCCGAGCTCGCCCGGCGACGCGCCCTTGCGTGCTCGGTTGCATTTGATCGCGCTATGTTGGCGCTCATGGCGACGAATCGCCCGCCGACGCGGGCCGACCTCAAGGCTTTGCTGGGCGACGTCTTTCGCCGCGTGCTCGACTATGGCGAACAGGCGCGGGCCGACCGCGAACCTGGCGAGCCGCCGCCCTGGAGTACCCTGCCCGCAAGAGGACCCACTGTACGTTATTGTATGGGATGATCATCCCGCGTTTTCCGAATGATGAAATGCGTCACTTTTGGCAAGGGTATGCCGGGTGAGGGGATTGAACCCCCGACCTTCGGTTTACAAAACCGCTGCACTACCGCTGTGCTAACCCGGCGACGTTGCGCAAAATAGCGGCTGCCGCTTTGCCTGGCAAACCGGGTGTTAACGCTTCCAGGCCATACCGCCATCGACCACCAGCGTGCCGCCGACCACGTAGTCGCCGGCGCGGGAGGCGAGATAGATGGCGGAGCCCGCCATGTCCTCCGGCGTGCCGATGCGGCCTGCGGGGATGACCTTGGACACCTCGTCGGCGTGGTCGCGGGCCACCTTGTTCATGCTGGAGGCAAAGGCGCCTGGCGCGATCGCGTTGACGACGATGTTGTCCCCGATCAGCCGCAGCGCCATGCGCTTGGTCAGGTGAATCAGCCCGGCCTTGCTGGCGGCGTAGGAATACGTCTCCTGCATGTTGACCGACACGCCGTCGATGGAGGCGATGTTGATCACCTTGGCCGGACGCTCCCGGCTGGCGGCGTCTTTCAACGCGCCGTGCAGCGCCTGGGTCAGGAAGAACGGCGTCTTGACGTTCAGGTCCATCACCTTGTCCCAGCCGCTTTCAGGGAAGGTGTCGAACGACTCGCCCCAGGCGGCGCCCGCGTTGTTGACCAGGATGTCGAGCGTGGGCTCGTGCGCAAGATATTGCTCGGCCATCGCGCGCGCGCCGGTGGCGCCCGACACGTCGGCCGGCAGCGGGATGCAGGTGCCGAGCGCGCTCAGGCGATGCGCGGTCTCCTCGCAGGCGCTGGCCTTGCGTGCCGAGACGTAAACCTTGGCGCCGGCGCGCAGAAAACCCTCGGCAATCATTTCGCCGATGCCGCGCGACCCGCCGGTGATCAGCGCCGTCCGCCCGGCCAAAGAAAAATAGTCGTTCATCCCGTTCCTCCCCTGTGCGTCTTGCCCAGGGCGATACGGCCTGCGCACGCCACTGCCAAGCCGGAAGGGCAGCGCGCGGTGAATTGCGCGTCATGACAGTGGTTTCACGGCGGCGACGGTGCAACGTTGAGGCCTGCGTCTATATTGCAACAGTCAGCGGGCGAAGAGTCGCCGCTTAAGGAATGGAGATGCCACGATGATAAACCGCACACACTGGCGCGGCCGGACCCTGGCCTTCGCTTTGCTGGCCGGCACGGCCCTCGGCGGGCTGACGCTGACAGGCCTGCCGCCTGGCGCCCACGCCCAGAGCGACCCCGGCGTGGTGCAGCCCAAAGCCGGCGCTATCGAGCCTGGCCAGATCAGCCACCCTCTGCCAGACTTCGTCGGTCTGGTGCGCCAGGTGAAGCCGGCCGTGGTGTCGATTACCAGCAAGATGCACCCGGACGAGGACGAAGAGGCGCAGGGCGGCTTCCCGGGCCTGGGCCACGGCCAGGGATTCCCGTTCGGCTTCCCGTTCGCGATGCCGCAGCAGCAGCAGCGCCAGCATCTGGTGGAGGCACGCGGTTCGGGCTTCCTGATCGACTCCAACGGCACCATCGTGACGAACAACCACGTGGTGCGCGGTGCGACCTCGGTTTCGGTCACCATGGATGACGGCACGGTGTTGCCTGCGAAGGTCATCGGCCGAGACAAGGCGTCCGACCTGGCGGTGCTTCGCGTCAAGGCGAACCATCCCCTGCCGTTCATCAACCTGGGCGATTCCAACGCCGCACAGCCTGGCGCATGGGTGGTGGCCGTCGGCAACCCGTTCGGCCTGGGCGGCACGGTCACCGCCGGCATCGTGAGCGCGCGCGGGCGCGACATTGGCGAGGGCAATTACGACAGCTTCTTGCAGATCGACGCGCCGATCAACCAGGGGAACTCGGGTGGACCGCTGTTCACCCAGGACGGTCAGGTGGTGGGCGTGAACAGCGCCATCATCTCGCCCAACGGCGGCGGCAGCGTGGGCATCGGCTTCGCCATTCCGTCCAACACGGTCAAGAGCGTTGTCGCCCAGCTCGAGCGGTCCGGCCACGTCACCCGTGGCTATATCGGCGTGCAGGCGCAGGGGGTGAACGCGGCGATGTCCGACGCGCTGCACCTGCCGGCGGGGCCGACTGAGGATCACGGCGCCCTGGTGGCCAGCGTAGAGCCTGACGGGCCTGCGAGCCATGCCGGCGTCGCACCGGGCGACGTGATCGTGGGGGTCAACGGCCAGCACGTCGGCAACCCGCGCGAACTGGCCATCGACGTCAGCCAGGTCGCTCCCGGCAACCACGCCAAGCTGGACGTGCTGCGACAGGGTCGCGAGCAGACGATCGACGTCACCGTCGGCACGCTGCCGGCCGATGGCTCGAGCCACGGAACCGCCTTGGCGAACGCTGACGGGCAGGGGCTCGGCGTGTCGCTGTCCGGCATCACGCCTAACCTGCGCCAGCAGCTCGATCTGGCTGACGGCACACGCGGCGCGGTGATCACCGAGGTCAAGCCCGGATCTGCGGCCGAGCAGGCGGGCCTGCAGCCTGGCGACGTGATCACAGGCGTGGGCGAGCATGCCGTGACGGGGACTGCGGACGCCTCGCGTGCGATCCGTGAGCAGCTGAAGGCCAACCAGGCGGTCGCCCTGCGCATCGTGCGGAGTGGAGAGAACCTGTTCGTCGCCGTCAGCCCGTCCGACTCCAATCAGGGTGATGCTCAAGACGACGGCAACGGCTGAGTGCCATCCAATGCTTTCCTATCCCGGCCGTCTGACGCCCGTTTTGTGCGCTCCGGTGCTGACGGCCCAAACAGCCGCTCCACGCCGGTGCGCAAAGACGAACGCCAGCCGGCTCGGCCTAGAGCCTGATCGCTTCTGTTAGCCGAAGCGATCAGGCTCCAGCGAGTCTGGAACAGCGTCGAAAGCCAGCCTCGTGCCCAGACCCTGTCCAAACAGGGTCTGGGGCCGACTGCTCTGTCGTACGACGCACGCTGGCGCGCGACGGGGCCAGGGCAGAGCCCTCGCCTTGCTTAGACCGGTTTCGCGCAGAGTGTCCGCGAGTAGGCGGACGTGAAACCGGTCTAGGCTTCGTTTTGGCAAGCAATTTTTTCACTCAGACTATTCCTGTCTGCGTGACATTGCTCTAGCTGTGCTTACGCGTTCCCCACAGTAGGAAACGGATCGGCGCTGGTTTCCCGAACCAAGCTTGCGAACAGTTTCAGGGCGTCGGTAGCGCCCCGATCCTGCAGCATGCCGCCAGAGAATTGGGCGGCGAACAGCTCGGCCTGTTCTGCCAAGACCAGTGCCGCCCGGCGCATCGCATGCTGCGCCAAGGTGGCCTGAACGTCGTCCGGCAATGCTTCCCAACCAGGTCGTCGCGCTGTCCTCATGATCCCATGATGCAGCGCGTCGGTTAACGCAGCGTGCAGAACGGTGGGGCGATCACGCTCTGGTCAGCTCGTAGAGCGCCACTGTGGCTGCGGCCGACACGTTCAGGCTCTCCATCGTGCCTGGCATAGCCAGTCCTGCTAGCTCGTCGCAGGTGTCGCGCGTCAGCCGGCGCAGGCCCGCGCCCTCCGCGCCCAGAACCAGCGCCGCCCGACGTTCCGCAAGCGCCGTGCCGCGCAACGGCTTGGCGTCCGCGGCAAGCCCCACCGTCCACAGGCCGGCCGCCTTCAGCGCTACCAGCGTGCGGGCCAGGTTGACCGCGCGGATCATCGGCATCGTCTCCAGCGCTCCGGAGGCGGCGCGGGCCAGTGCGCCCGTCTCCTCCGGCGCGTGGCGATCCTGCACGATCACGCCGGCAACGCCGAACGCCGCGGCAGAGCGCAGGATGGCGCCCACGTTGCGCGGGTCGGTCACCTGGTCCAGCACCAGCACCGGTCCAGGGCGCTCCAGCAGGAAGGTCAGCGCGGGCTGCGGCAGAGGGTCAGCCAGCACAGCCATGCCCTGGTGCACCGCGTCGCGCCCCAGCATCTGGTCCAGGCGCGAGCGGTCCACCCGTTCATGCGTCTGCGGCCAGGGCGGCGGAAGATGCGCGGTCAAGGCTGCCTCGCCCTCCTCGGTCAGGATGAGGCGGCGCAGCCTACGCTGCGGGTTGGCCAGGGCGGCGGCAACCGGGTGCAGGCCGTAGAGCCAGACGGTGCCCGAGGGGGCCTGGCCTCTCGGCGGCCCGTCGCTTCGCATCAACGTCCGTTCGCCCTGGTGTGCCGCCTGGCTTCGAACGGAGGCTGGCGGATGGGGATGCCGCCCGGCATCGGCGCCGGGTGGCCGGGTGGCGGCCGGCCGCCCGCCCGGTCTGTTGCCGCCGTAGGTTGGTTGTTTCATGGCCCTGCTATACAGGCCGGCACGTGGCCGGGCTACCGCGAGCGGTTGGTTTGACAAGCCGCGGCCGACGGAATATCGGCGCGCATGCCGGAGGGGTGCCCGAGTGGCTAAAGGGGGCGGACTGTAAATCCGCTGGCTTCGCCTACGTTGGTTCGAATCCAACCCCCTCCACCAAAAACCTCCTTATTTCCCTCTGCTGCTGGCGTGAATCGCCCGGAAATCAGCCGTTTATCAAGCTCGCATTGTGCTTGACTGTGCGCTCGCGTGCGCCCACAACCGGCCTTAATTTGTGGGACAGATTGCGGGAAGGATTTACGGGCATGGCACGGAAGGTCAACAAGCTATCAGCGGTCGCCATCAAGAACGCGACGAAGCCCGGCCTCTACGGAGACGGCGCCGGGCTATATTTGAACGTCGGCCCGACCGGAAGCAAAAGCTGGCTGTTCCGCTACATGTTGAACGGCACGGCTCGCGAGATGGGGCTGGGACCCGTGCACACGATTGGTCTGTCGGAGGCACGGGAGCGTGCCATGGCTGCCCGCAAGCTGCGCTTGGACGGCGTCGACCCGTTGAATGCAAGGACTATCGAGAAGGAACGCAAGAAAACCGAGGCGGCGGCGGCAGCGGCGGCGCTGGTCACATTCAAGTCAGCAGCCGAGAGTTACATCGCGACCAACAGGGCCGCATGGAAGAACGAAAAGCACGCTTGGCAATGGAGCGCCACGCTTGAGGCGCATGTCTATCCGGTCATCGGAGACTTGCCGGTATCGAGCGTGAACACCGGCCACGTCACACGCATCTTGCTGCCAATCTGGACCACCAAGGCCGAAACGGCGGCTCGGGTGCGCGGGCGGGTCGAGACGGTTCTGGACTTCGCCAAGGTTCATGGTTGGCGGGACGGCGAGAACCCGGCGCGATGGAAGGGGCACCTCGACAATGCCCTGCCTCCACGGGGCAAGGTGTCCAAGGTCGAGCATCATGCCGCGCTGGCGTGGGATGAGATCGGCTCTTTCATGGCCGAGTTGGAGCAGCAGGATGGCATCGGGGCGCTGGCCTTGCGGTTCACGATCCTAACAGCGGCCCGAACCGGCGAAGCAATCGGCGCGACGTGGGGCGAGATCGACATGACTGCCGGCGTTTGGATAATCCCTGCCGAACGGATGAAGGCGGACGCAGAGCATCGCGTCCCCTTGACGGAGGCAGCCCTGGCCGTGCTGCGGCGGGCGGCAGAGCTTAGGCAGACGCCAGAGCCTGATGCCTTCGTGTTCCCAGGCGGTAAGGGCGGCAAGGGCGCTGGCAGCCTGTCCAACATGGGGATGCTGGACAGGCTGCGGCGGATGGGCCGCCACGACCTGACCGTTCACGGATTTCGTTCCAGCTTCCGAGATTGGGCGTCGGAGACGACGCGGCACGAGCATGCCGTTGTCGAAAAGGCCTTGGCACACTCGATCGATTCAAAAGTTGAGGCGGCCTATCGGCGCGGCGATTTGTTCGAGAAAAGGCGCCGGCTGATGGAGGACTGGGCCGCATATTGTGGGCGAACCTTGCCGGTTGGTGATATAGTTGTGGCGATGCGAGCCGCATCGTGAGCGGTGTATCAGAGCGAAGTCGGCTTAAAGCAGCAATCGAATGGTTCTTCGATGCCACCGATGATTTAGGAAGCCAACACGCACGAGAAGTAATCAGCCGCGTTACGAGAGACCAACAAGCAAGCTCCGCGTTTGAAAAGTTTAACGCAAATCCAGCCGGAGGCGCTCGCATCATTACGGCTTGCATAGAGTCGGATGAATTAGCACGGACCTTTAGCGAGAAGTTGGATGGTGAAAAGGCTATGCGGGAACGTCTCACTTATTTAGATCAAGCAGCTACTGACTTGATGGCGTTTATAGACGACGCATACCGACCTCCATCGGATCGGTTATCTGCATCAATCTCCGATAATTCTAAAACCGTAGCCGATATGAAATATGGAATAGGCCTCGCAAAAAGTCTGATAGCCTCACGTCTGAGACTCACAGAAGAAACACCGCTTCGATTAGGTGCAACTAGAAAAACGGGGAATACAGCTGCCGAGACAGCGGCAATCGGCTGGCTAGCTGAAGCCGTACGCTCAACATGCGGCACGCCCCACACTGAAGCCACTGCCGATGTGGCGCAAGCGGTTCTTCGCTGCGAAGTTTCGGCTGATCGGGTCAAAGAGGCCGAACGCACGCGGCGAGAACGCACCCCCCGCTGATGCTAAGTCGGTTTGTTCGATATGGGTGCAGAGAGCCGAACGAACCTGAGAGTTCTACGGCTTGACCGATAATACTGCCTCCGCATCACGACGCATGCGGAGGCATTATGGACACCACCCCGAGATACGCACCGATACCGGAGACTGAGAAGATCACCGGTCTGTCGAGGCGCGTGATATATGAACGACTTGGAAGCGGGGACCTTAAGGCTGTCAAGGTTGGCGCTAGGACGTTAATCGACGTTGATGCGGCGCTGTCCTGGATGAGGACCTTACCGCCCGCCAAAATCAGCGCGCCACGTCAGCGTCAAAAGGTTGACGCCTAGGAACAAGAGAAACCGCCACGGAAGGCAATCCGGGCGGCTCGCGTTGGTATCCAGATGGCGTCAGACACCTCTCACATACCTAAGCCAGCCTCGCGTATCAAGCCTTCTGTCCTATTTTGGGCATCGAAGATTGCACGATATCTCATTCAGAGGACGCCGGCATTTCGTCGGCCTTTCGCGCCCCCTCATATTGCAGCGGGCAGCGCCATGACGGTGATGATTGATCCCCGTTGTGGACGTATCGGACTTCACAATGACATTGATTTCAAAAATTGGAGCACGGCTGCACTCGAGTTTATCGACCGAGTTTTCAACGACTCAATGCATGATGAAAATGCAGACGTAGAGGATCGGATCAAAGCGGCCGAAATCGGTTTGAAGACTTACGAGGCTCTTAAGCATCGGCGGCTAGCTTTCCGGTTTCGCGTGATGGGGCGTGAGGATGAGATACCGTTTGAGTTTCGGCTATGACGGATCGCAGCCTATCGGCAGCCGATCTTGCAGACCGGCTTCACCTTTGCAAGCAACCTCGATCTTGGCGAGGCGACTGCCCGGCTTGCGCCTATCCGCGCGCCTTTGCGGTTCGTGCGGGGCGCGATTTATCGCCACAGCTTTTCTGCGCCAATGGTTGCGATCGGACCGCGCTGAATGACGCGATTGCACGCATAGCCGGCGATGGTTGGCGCGTTCCGTCCAAGGTAGCGGAGCAGTCGGCCGATGCTGCACGGGCAGGGAAGCAGGCGGCGGCTCTACGGCTATGGGCTGGGTCTGTGCCAGCGCTTGGCACGATCGCGGATGAGTACCTGAGCGGCCGCGCGTTGCCCGGCTTGGCAGCATCCGCGGCCTTCCGCTACCGGGCAGACACGGCGCACCCGGAAGGTGGCCGGCGCCCGGCTATGATTGCGCTGGTGCAGAACGCCGCAGGGAAGCCGCTGGCGGTGCACCGCACCTACCTGGCGCCCGATGGCAGGGGCAAGGCGCGGGTGGACCCCCAGCGCGCTTGGCTAGGGCCGACATGGGGCGGGGCCGTGCGCCTGGACGCAGGAGCAACCGAACTGGTGATCGGGGAGGGCATCGAGACATCAGCCAGCGCCGGCCGGCTGCTTGGCTTGCCGGCATGGGCCGCACTGAGCGCCGGTAACATGGCCAAGGGCCTAATACTCCCTTCCGAAGTGCAGTCGGTGCTGATCGCTGCCGATCGTGACCCGGCCGGCACCCGTGCAGCACACGACGCTGCGACGCGCTGGCGAGCCGAGGGAAGGCGCGTTCGCATAGCCTGGCCCGATGCCGCCGGGCAGGATTTTAACGACCTCCTGGCCTCTCGCATCGAGGCGCAGCGCCATGTTGCGTGACGATGCCGGGTTCACAATCGAGGATGCGGTTACCCGTGCTACCGAACGCATCATCATCGACCCGACCACATTGTTTGGGCGACACCTGCCTGATCGGCAGTGGATCGTACAAGATTGGATGCCGGCCCGCACCGTCACTTTGAATTATGCAGACGGCGGCATCGGCAAGACGCTACTTGCACAACAATTGATGACATCGTGCGCTACAGCAAAACCTTGGCTTGGTTTGGCGGTAGAACCTTGCAGAGTGTTTGGCATATTTTGTGAGGACGATGCGGACGAGCTTCATCGCCGCCAAGACAAGATCAATGCAAGCCTAGGTGTTGCCTTTAGCAACCTGGGGAACATGCGTTGGACATCAGGCGTTGGCAGCGACAACGTTCTATGCCGCTTCGATGACGGCGGCACTATTCAACCGACATCAAGGTTTTTAACACTGCAAGATGACGTTCTGCGGTTTGGTGCGCGGCTTGTAATCATTGATACCGCTGCCGACACCTTTGGCGGCAATGAAAACGATCGTCTCGAGGTTCGGCAATTCATCAATTTGCTTACCAAGTTGGCATGGCAGATAAATGGAGCAGTGCTGATTAACGCACATCCATCTCGCGATGGTCTGAAATCCGGCAATCTCGATGGCGGTTCAACGGCTTGGAATAATACATGCAGATCGCGATGGGCACTCGCGCGTCTTCCGAGCAATCCGGATGGTGATGGGGATGCCGATACGCGCGTGCTGTCCTGTCGAAAAGCCAATTACGCAGCGATAGGCACCGAGCTGAAAATGCGATGGCAGGACGGTGTGCTATTGCCCATCGCGGCTCAAACCGGTCTGGCCGCAATGGCTGCAACCATGGATAGCGAAGCCGTTTTCCTCGATCTTCTCACACGATTTAGCGGTAACGGTATTCGAGTTTCGCAATCGAGACATGGAAGCAATTTTGCCCCGAAGTTGTTCGGTAAAGCACCTGATCGTGGCGGCTTCAATGCAAGGGAATTTGAAGGCGCGATGAACCGGCTACTGGCCGCTAACAAGGTTGCCGTTCAGGATTTCGGGCGCCCAGGACGCCCCGAACGCGCGCTAATCATTCCAGCATAGGTTCGAATACGTGCTGCCTAACCCACTGATCCTATTGATGCATAGGTTCGCCGCATAGGTTCGCGCATAGGTCCGCATAGGTTGGTCGCAAGTCGTTGATATAGCCTGAGCATAGGTTCCGCGTATGTTGCGCGCGCGCAACCCCCCATACCCCCTACGCAGTGGCGCCCGGTTTGAGCCCGGGCGCCTGCGAAACGAAACAAGGCTGGCTAAAATGAAAGCCTCAGTGATGAAAGGATGACGCTCTACTACGAGCGTGGCTTAGCGTGGCGTCTGGTGGGTTCGGATGTAAGCGACACGAACGGCGGCGCTTAACGGAAGGGCCGGAGTTTCTTTGCAAACCACTCGAACGTCTCTGATTATCTCTAGGTCCGTGAGGTTGTCCGAGAGCGGAGACTGAGAAACGATGCCCTCCCACAATCCCAGTGCGTATTGCCTTCCAGTGTCGTGTAAAACGTCTTTTGAAAGCCAGTCTTCGCAGGATGTCGAACTTAAGCCGTGCGGCTTCCAAGTAGCTCCCTTGGATGGGCTGGGGGCAACTGCCGAACCGATTAGCACGGTATAGAGGGCGAGACGGGCGAACATCAGCTAATCCTTTCGGTCCGGCTCGGAGTGTGGGCAGGGGCCTTCAACTTACCACAAAACATGCGCCGATGCTTCCCGCCGCGCAACCTCAACGTTTCCTGGTTAGACGGACCTACCTTCCGCCACACCTTGCAACTTTGTAGAGCAGCGCGATAACGACTACGCACAAGCGCGCACGTATCCCACAAAATAATCCGCAAAATAGCTTGCTAGATCATCTCAGACGGAGGCAATCCGGGCAGCGTAGTTGCAGTGAGCGGTCATGGGTTTGTCGTGCCGAAGTCAAAGGGTGTCCAAGGTGCCGTCCCGTGATGGACGTAGTCCGGACGCTGTTCTGTTGCGTCGCACGAAGGCAGCGCTTACGGTTCACCTAGGCGGAAAGCCAAGCGCGACGCAAAAGGCGATGATCGATAGGGCTGCCATGTTGACCCTGCACCTTGCCCGAATGGATGAGCGGGCGGTGCAGTTAGGTGAGTTTTCCGACCACGCGAGCCGGCAATACCTGGCCTGGTCGAATAGTCTAACCCGGACGCTGGCGCTTCTAGGCCTAGACGCCACTGCGGCGGCCCGTCCAAGCCTGCGAGACTACCTTGCCGGCAAAGCCGAAGCGGCGCCGTGAAGCAGCCTCCCACCATCCTCCATGCCCTTTCCGACTCGCACCTGTTAGGCGGCGCGCTGGATGGCCCTTCGTGGCAGCCGTGGAGCGTCTTCCTGGCGAGTTTGTTCGGCCTGGCGATGGATGCCAGCGATTTCGCCGTCTACCGCCACCACACGGGCCGCACAGAGGCTCCCACGGCACAGTCAAGGTATGCCCAGCTCGTGGTCGGACGCCGGGGCGGCAAGTCCCGTGTGCTGGCCCTGGTCGCCACCTATCTCGCCTGCATCCTCGACCATTCTGCCTATCTAGTGCCGGGTGAAAGTGCCGTGGTTGCGATCATCGCGGCCGACCGCAAGCAGGCTCGTGTGATCCTGGGCTACATCGTCGGCCTCCTGCGCAAAAATGCGCTGCTTGCACAGATGATCGAAGACGAATTGGCCGAGTCTGTGAGGCTCACCAACAACGTGGCGATTGAGATTCACACTGGCAGTATCGGCGCGCCGCGCGGCCGGACGTTCCTAGCCGTGCTTTGCGATGAAACCGCGTTCTGGCCGATGGGCGACTCTGCAAACCCGGACGCGGAAGTCATCAACGCGGTTCGCCCCGGCCTTTCGACGATCCCCTACAGTTTGCTTCTGTTGGCGTCGTCGCCCTATGCAAAGCGCGGCGTGCTCTACACCAATTACGCCAAGTATTTCGGCCGTGATGACGCTCCGGTGCTTGTCTGGCAAGGCACGACGCAGGAGATGAACACCAACCTTGCTGACGATCCACTAATCGCAGAGATGTACGCCGAAGACCCGGAGCGCGCGTCTGCCGAGTTCGGGGCGCAGTTCCGTTCCGACATCGTGGCATTCATCACCCGCGAAGCTGTCCAAGATTGCTTGGCGCCTGGTGTGCGCGAGATACCGCCCGGCGGCGGCATCACCTACGTTGCGCACGTCGACCCGAGCGGCGGCAGCGCAGACAGCATGACGTTGGCGGTGGCGCATATCGATGCAAACGGATTGGCGGTGCTGGACGCCGTGCGCGAAGTGAAGCCGCCCTTCTCCCCCGACGCCGTGGTGGAGGAGTTCGCGGCGCTGCTGAAGAGCTACGGTATCTCTCGCGTGACTGGCGACGCCTATGCCGGCGAATGGCCACGCGAGCGGTTTGCAGTGCACGGCATCGCCTATGCCGTGTCGCAGAAGCCCACGTCCGCGATCTACAGCGAGTTTCTGCCGGCCTTAAATGCGCGCCGGGTGCAACTGCTAGACCTGCCTCGCCTCACGGGTCAGCTTGCCGGCCTGGAACGGCGCACGGCCCGCGCTGGCCGGGACAGCATAGCGCATGCGCCTGGTGCCCATGATGACGTGGCGAATGCCGTGTGCGGCGCGTTGGTGCAGGTCATCAGCGACCGCCGGCCCAACCTGGTGAAGCAGTCCGACTTGCTGGCGTCAGACGCCGCGCTGCCGTTACCCGTCGCCTGTAAGACGGTGTTTGGCGTGTTGGCGATAAGCCGAGAGGGCATCGCGGCAGTGATCTACGCGTCGTCCAACATCATCGGCGATGGCATGTCGGTGCTGGATTTCGATGTGGCGCCGCTCCATGGGAACCTGTTCGGCTCCATCGTGGCTCGCGCGACCGAGCTGGCAGCAACGGCCCGCGCGCGACTGGGGTGGGCACTGATATTCGTGCAGCCCGATATGGTGCGCCCGGCCCAGGTGGCGCGTGTGAACGTGCAGGGCATCCCCGACCACCTCCAGGAAGCCGAGCACTTGCTGCTGCCGGCTGCGTCGCACATTGCAGCCGGACGAGTGAAGTTGTGTGCGCCTGCATATGAGAAAGGCCAAACGTCGCCATTCGGAGGGGCGCTGGACTTCCGAGGTGGCGACCACGGCAACGACCCCCTGCGCCGCGCCGCTCTGTGGGCGATTGCGCTCGCCCTTGATCCACAATTCTGAGGACACCCAGCATGCCCAGCATCACTGACCAAACGATAATCGACCGAGAGCCTTTCCTGGCCAAGTATCGCTTGGCGTTCCTGCATTCGGTTTGCATCCAGGGCGGCATGCCGGTCGACCTTCGCGCTGCGGCGTTGCGCGAGGCTTGCGCGATGATCGAGGTAGCAGAGGCCATGCTGCCGAGTTTGTGATCTATTGCCATCTATGCACAAGTAAACACGGCTACGCACGTCTAAGCACAGGTAAGCACAGATAGAGAAATACTAGGGGTATGCTTGACTATTCGGGACTGTGAACCTTATAGAAGGGTATGGCGCAAGCAACTCCGAAGATCCCTACCACGCTCGCACTTGATCCCGAGCTGCGAGAGCGGCTTGATGCCGAGGCTGCGCGTCAGGACCGCAGCCGCAGTTGGATTTCGGCCGAGGCCATCAAGCACTATCTGGCACGTAGGGCGGCGCTTGATGACGCTCGATAAGATGCTTGCCGACGTGTCGCGGAAGATTGAGCGCGACGCGTGGACGGACCTCGTTGCAGCACCGCCAAGCCCGGTCGATGTTGCAAACGCGGCCGCACTGGCGGCGCAACTGCTGGTCAGCCGCTTGGGGACGATCCAGCACGGATGCTCGCGCGAGCAGGCGAAAGCCTTTGTCCTCTCGGCTGACGATCTGGCTGTGCAAATCGACGCAATGGGCCGTGACCTGCTTCGCTGTTCGGTTCTTTGCACGTGGTCGAAAGAGGCAGACGAGTTTGCGGCGGTCCTCTTGGATGCGCTGGCCGCAGACGATGATTGATGAGCTTGGGCGCGGCGAAGCGGTTCCCCGCAGCCTGAGGCGTTGCCCCCGCCTGGCAGCTTCAGCCGCCGGGCACGGGCAACCCGGACGTGACTGAGACCGAGCTCGCTGCGGCCATTGCGTCCGGCCAAATCGGCAGCCCCGCACAGTGCGGTGGGTTTTCTCTTTTTGCGCTGAGGGTAACTGGAACTGGAACGGTCTGGCGCGAGGCGCACGATGAATTAGCATTCCGTCCGCCCGACGAATACCTGACTCCCGCGTTCCTGGAACGCGTGCAAGGCTTGCCCGTGGTCGCGGACCATCCCGAAGGCGCGAAACTGGACGGCGCCGAATATGATCAGCGTTCCATCGGAAGCTGTGTACTACCTTACATTGCGACACCCGATGGCATCCAGGCAGACGACGGGACGGAAGTCTGGTCGATCGCGCGCATTTACTCCGCCGATGCTGTTGCTGCGATGTCAACCTTGCAGCTCTCGACCAGCCCCGCAGTAATCTGGCGCAAAGGTGGGGAAGGCGAGCGGGTGCTGTTGCCTGATGGTTCGCCGATGTTGATTGAAAATGCGCCGGTCATTCTTGACCACTTGGCGGTGTGCGAGTTGGGCGTATTCGATCGAGGTGGCCCGCCGATGGGCGTTCGTTTTGATAGCAAGGAAAAGGTTATGACCGACGAAGAAAAAGCCGAAGCCGAGCGCGTCCGCAAAGATGCGGAGGGCGGGGGGTCAAATATCGACAAGGTGCTTGCCCATTTGGATAACATGAGCAATCGCCTGGATGCCATCGAAGCGCGCGCCGACAACGGCGCGACCGGCATTTTGCCAATCATCGACCCTAGAAAATTAGGCCGAGAGATGGCCGCCAGTGCGGCGGCGGCGCGTAGTGATGGGGCGATCATGTCACTGGCGGAATCGCAGCAGAAGCAGCGCGCCGAGGAAGGTGAGCTTTCCGAAACGCAGAGCCGTGCTGACGGTGCGTATCAGTCATGGGGCCTGCGCGCGGCCGCTCCGATGCAAAGCGAGGCACCTATTGCCTACCGCAAACGAATGCTGCGCGGCCTGCAACGCCACTCGCCACTGTTTAAGGACATCGACCTCGACGTGGTTGCGGCGGACGCGGCACTGTTGGCGAAAGCCGAGTCAGTGATTTACGCTGATGCGGTGAAGGCGAGCAAGAACCCAAGCGAGGAAGGCCGTCAGGTCATGATCAAAAAAGTCGATCCTGATACCGGCCACCACATCACGACGTTTCACGGCGGCGACACAATTTTCAAGCAGCTAGCCCCGGTTGCAATGCGTGTCACCGGCTTTGCCAAGCCCCGCCAGCACCGGTGGGATTAGTTGATGCCGAACTATCCGACTCAGGCCGGCGATGGGGCAACGAGCCTGTCGCGTTTTCCAGGCATAGCCGTTGCCGGCCGCAGCGGCACGGCAAGCACGCTCGACGTGTCCGTCCCGACCGTCATCAAAGCCCTGCCGGGTCGGCTAATCCGCATTGTCGTGAAGACGTCCGGGAGTTTTGTGGGAGGCGCGTTTGATTGCGCCACAATGGCAGCGATCGGCGTCGCCAGTCAGTTTGCGGTCATCTAGAGCACGCCCGGCCCGATCTCGCTGGAATGGCCCTGCCTGCTCGGTATTGTTGTCGTTCCCGGCTCGGGGCAGGTGTTGGCCGTGTCGTACTCGTAGCGCGCGAATGACATATTACGACATCCAGATGATGCACCCTGCAGTCAGGTTTGCACCTCAAACACGTTGTTGTTACGAACACGGTCCGTCGGTCTATAGCCAAGCGGCGTAAGATGCTCCTCGATGAATCCATCCGGCGTAGTCTCGAGGATAAGAAGCGGTAGGCAGCGACGTATGGTCAATAGACTTCCAGCCAGAGCAGCCGCCTCATAGCCTTCAACGTCAAGCTGTATGATCCCGATATTGGCATCTTTCGGTATTACGTCATCGACCGCTACGATGCTGACAGACACAAGATCATCGTCCGGCATTTGTTGGCGCTCAGCATTGGTGACGATCCTCGACCTTCCGCCGATTGGTTGTCCGTCCTCGCACGTTTGCATGGGCCGTATACTCTTACGGCGACCAAGGCCTGCATTGCTCAGGACTACGTTGCGCAGGCCATTCAGCCTTGCCGTCCACTGTGCACAGTGAGAGTTTTCCGGGTTTGGCTCAAAGCCGAATAGCGTCTGGCCGGGCGCAAGTGCAGAGGATAATGCCGGCAGAAAGTCACCAAAAAACATACCGGCGTGAACGATGCTGCGGTTACCAGTCCTCGCACGCATAAGGTCGATTGTTTCACGCTCCCAGACGCCGCCCCTCAAGATTGTCTTTGAAGCTGGCCGGTCCTCACTCGACTTGGGGACGCAATAACTGCCGAACTTGTTTTCGCATAAGATGCACTCGACCTGTGACAGCTGCATGAGCGAGCCCCCTACCGACTAACCGCCGAAACCATGTCGGACCCCTGCGCCGAACGCAATCCGGATCAATGTTATTGCTCAGTCCTCACGGCAGCGACACTATCTCGACAACCTATCCTCGCCTCGTTCGCAACGTGTCGCGTGAAATACGGCACCCGATCGGCCGCGTCTGGCAGGCCGGGACCGGCCTTGGAACCGTTCAACGATGGCGCCTAGAGCGGAAGCCCACCCAACTGAATCATTCAGGGTACTCAAGCCTTCGGATTTGTGATTCAAGCTGGCTGCCGGGGGACGGAGGCAGGCGGTCATGTCGAAGGCATTGTCGGTTGATTTGCGTGTGCGTGTTCTGGCTTCGGTGTAGGCGGGTGCGAGCCATCGCGAGGCTGCGGCACGGTTTGGTGTCAGTGCGGCAAGCGTCAGCCGATGGCGGTCGCTGGTGCGCATGCAGGGCGACAGCAGACCTGGTCCGTTCGGCGTTGACCGCCGCTCCGGCCGGATCGAGGCGCAGGCGATGCTGATCCGGCAACTGGTCGACGATGTGCCCGATGCCACGGTGGAAGAGTTGCGTCGCGCGCTGGCGGAGCGGGGTCACCTGTTCGGCTACGGCACGTTGCAGCGCTTCTTCCGGCGCCACCGGATCACGCGTAAAAAAAGACTGCGCATGCTGCCGAGCAGGAGCGTGCGGATGTCCTGAGCCGCCGGCAGGCCTGGTTCGACAGCCAGCCGGACTGGACCCCGAGAAGCTGGTGTTCATCGACGAGACCTGGGCTTCGACCCGCATGGCGCGCACGCACGGCCGTGCACCGCGTGGTCAGCGGCTACGCGCTGCCATTCCGCACGGACATTGGATGACGACCACCTTCGTCGGCGCCCTGCGCACCACCGGCATGGTGGCGCCCATGCTGCTGGATGGGCCGATCAACGGCGAGCTGTTGGAGGCCTATGTCGAGCAGGTGCTGATGCCCGATCTGCGCGCCGGCGACATCGTGGTGATGGACAACCTCGGCAGCCACAAGGGAGCCGCCGTGCGCACCCTCGTCGAGGCAGCCGGTGCGACGCTGCTCTACCTGCCGCCCTACAGCCCCGATTTCAACCCGATCGAGCAGGCCTTCTCAAAGCTCAAGGCCATGTTGCGCAAGACCGCCGCCCGCACCGTCGATGCACTCTGGACTGCCATCAGCCAGATCATCGAAACCTACACTCCAGACGAATGCACCAACTACTTCAGCGCCGCCGGGTACGATCCAGAGTGATGGGATTCCGCTCTAGCGCTGACTTAGGGCCGTTGGCGGTAGATCAACACGGCCAGGGGCAGGTGCCGTTCATCCTTGTTTGACAGCACGTCTTACTCATCGAGTCGTGGTGCTGATATTGGGGGACGCGCGGGGCAGGTATCGGCGACGGCTATAGGGCAAGCTCGTACGCCAGTTGCGGCTGAGAACGTGATAAAAATTGCCGAGGACACCCACAATGAGGCAGATTATAAAGCTAACGCTGCAAAACTGTAAACCGATTTGTAACTCGCATTCAGCTACCCTTGACGGAAGACGCTTGGAGTGATTCAAAACTTGAGGGCTCGTCTCATTGAGGCCACGGATGAAACTGGTGGCGCCATGGCGGAAATAAAAACCGATCCTGCTGTTTTACGCGCGATGCGTGAAGCGGCTGGGCGTCCGGCTACACAGGCTGAAATTCAGGAGCAAACAGTTTCGTTTGTTATGAGTTCGTTCCGTAAAACAAGTGAGGTGACAAGAGTGCGTGTGGAAGAGGTGCTGGCGGAGCAATCAGGGCGCGATTAGCGTTGATTCTCTTTGAGCTCTACGGCGCCGAGGTCCATCCAACATACCAAACTCTCGCGATCTCGAACGCTCGTCGTCACTACGATTTCCTCCGATCAATTGTAATCGCTGCGGTAGCAGCAGACAGGAGATTCCTGTCGCAGCACGTGATCAAAGCTCTTAATTTTCATGCCATCACTTGTTTGCACACAAACCCGGGCGAATTCCGTCCGTGTGAAGTGAAAGTCGGCGACGGAGAAACGGAATATAAGCCACCAGCGCAACATCGCGTCCAAGCGCTTATGGACAATTTCGTTAATGAAGTAAATCATGCTTGGGAAAATGCGGACCCGGTCTACTTGGCTGCTTTTGTCCTCTGGAAAATGAATCATATTCATCCGTTCATCAACGGCAACGGGAGAACTGCTAGAGCTGCTTGTTATTTCGTTCTCTGCGTAAAGACAGGTGGGCTCTTGCCCGGTTCAAAAATCCTACCAGAGCTTATACAAGAAAATAGAGAAGCTTATGTTTCTGCCTTGAAAGTTGCTGATGCCTCATTGTCCATTGGACCCTCTCTCGACCTGGCTCCTCTTCATTCGTTGCTAGTCGCGTTAATCCAGCGACAGATTAGCCTTCCAGATACACAAGAGCTTTCCGAGAGGCCTGAGCAGGAAAATCATTGATATCCGACATATTTGACGGATGAGGTTTCTGCATTATCCCGGCCCTTTCATCACCACCTCAATCATAGGCCCGCCCCCAGCCTGGGCCGGAAACCGACTGCGCAGCCGCACCTGCGAGGGCGGGCGCCGGCAGCGAGGTTCCTTGCACCGCAGCCGCGTCACTAGGAACGCCAGCCGTTGCTCCGACCCGAACCGGGCTACCAAGTCCCGCACCATAACCGCCCGTTCCGTCCGGCAGTTGTCGCACGCCGCCATCAGATGCCAAGCCACCAGCTCGCCGATCGGCAAGCGTATCAGGGTTTCGCGCTGCCGGCTGTAATGGATGCCGTCTGGCATTAGTCGGCAGACTGCGGCCCGGTCGGCCAATGGTTCAACGGCTCCTTAACCGGTCGCTTCATCACCACGAACCCCGACTTGCGCAGCGCCTCCAGCAGATGCGCGGTCGTGATATCGGCCATCTGCTGCCGGCTGGCATCGAACCGCCTTCGGCCGTCGAACAACAGGGCATGACGGAGCGTGAAGGCTACGTCGGCGGGATTGGAGGGAAGCAGCTTCTCGTCTTTCTCGTCCATGCCCAGAAACAAGCATGAGAACGGGACGTGAACAAGCCTGCTGCTGGCGCACGGCTCGGTTGTCCTTGTTTCACATTATCGTGCGCCCTTGTGCGCCGCCATGTCACCCGAAAATGAGGGTCAGTTTGTGGGACACATTACAGCCTGAAGGATAACCTGCTGATTAAGTTAAGCACTTCTGCCTGAAAGGCGGAAACCCCCTCCACCAGCCCGTCTGACGAAGATCCAAGATCAGACCAGGCGTGGGCGGAACCGCGTTTTCGACGTGCGGCGTGGAGCCCGGATGCACCGAGCGCGCTATGCGCCGGACCAGGTATCGGCGGGCGGAACCTCGACGAACGAGAAGCACACGGCCGCAGCGGTGATCGTCAGACCGTAGAACATGACGGCATCGAGCGCATCGGCCCACGGCGGCCATGTGCCTCGCCAGGTGGTCGAACGTCTTCTGGCGGCCATGTATGACGAGCAGGTGGATCAGGTACATAGAGTAGGACCACTCGCCAAGCAGCCATGTCGGTCTGCTGCCGAGCACAGCTGCGAACCGGCCCTGTTGAGGGCAAGGCAAACTATGATTTGCGCGTCGATGCGCTCGGCGCCAGCAGATGGGGAGGCAGACGATGCCAGGACGGTTCTTCGATGATTGGACGGTCGGGGACGCCATCGTCCACGAGATACGCCGCACGGTCACCGAAACCGACAACCTGCTGATCTCCACGTTGACGCATAATCCGCAGCCGCTTCACCTGGATGCGGAGCACGCCGCGGGCACGGAGTTCGGACGCATCGTGGTGAACGGAATGTTCACCTTCGCGCTGATGGTCGGGCTCTCGGTGGGCGACACCACGCTCGGCACGCTGGTCGCCAATCTCGGCTACGACCGCGTGGTGATGCCGCATCCGGTCTTCGTGGGCGACACGTTGCGCGCCGCCACCGAAATAGCCGAGACGCGGGCCAGCCGGTCGCGTCCGCAGGCGGGCATCGTGGTGTTCCGCCACAGGCTTCGCAACCAGCGTGACGCGGTGGTGTGCGAGTGCCTCAGAAGCGCGCTCCTGCATCGCCGGCCCCAGGGCGCCGCGTGATCTGGCGCAGCCTGCTGTTCGTGCCGGGCGACCGGCCCGACCGCATGGCCAAGGCGCGACTGTCTGGCGCCGACGCGCTGATCCTGGACCTCGAGGATTCCGTCGTGCCGGCTGCCAAGCCACGCGCGCGCCAGCTCGTGGCAGCGTTCCTGGCCGAGGAGCGGCGCCAGGCGCTGTTCGTGCGCATCAATCCGCTCGACGGCCCTGACGCCGAGGGGGATCTGGCCGCGCTCGCGCAAGCCGGCCCGGACGGCATCGTGCTGCCGAAATCGGGCGGCGGGGCCGACATCGCGCGGCTGGCCGCGATCCTGGAGCGCGGTTTCCCGCGCCACACCTGCATCCTGCCGATCGCCACCGAAACCCCAGCCTCGGTGTTCCAGCTCGGCACCTATGCCGGCGCCCCTCGGCTTGCCGGGCTGACCTGGGGTGCCGAAGACTTGCCCGCAGCAATCGGCGCCGCCACGTCGCGCGACGCCGACGGCCGGTTCACCCCGCCGTACGAGCTGGTGCGCGCGCTCGCGCTGTTCGGCGCGCATGCCGCCGGTGTTGCCGCCATCGAAACGGTCTATCCGGATTTCCGCGATGCCCAAGGCCTGGCCGCGTATGCGGCAAGAGGCGCGCGCGACGGGTTCACCGGCATGCTGGCCATCCATCCGTGCCAGGTCGGGCCGATCAACGCTGCCTTCGCCCCGAACGAGGCGGCATTGGAACACGCCCGGCGGGTTGTGGCAGCCTTCGCGGCGGAGCCCGGCGCCGGGGCGCTGTCGCTGGACGGACGCATGATCGACGCCCCGCACCTCAAGCAGGCGCGCGCGTTGCTGCAAGGCTAGACCCGTTCACGCAGAGTGTCCGCGAGTAGGCGGACGTGAATCCGCCCAAGGCCTTGTTTTGGCCAGCAATTTCGTCACTCCGACTATTCAGCCTGCGTGACATTGCTCTAGTATCCCGAACCAGAAGTTCATCCCACATGGGCTATTTCGGTGTAGAGGCCGACGACATCGCGGACCTTGGCCACAAAATCGGGGTCGGTAGACAGCTTGAACGTTTCGAACCGATGCGGCTGCAAGCCGAATGCCCGCCACACACGCTGCACGGTGAACACGGACAAGCCGCTGGCGCCCGAGATCCGCCAAGCCCTGGGCCGTCTTGCGCCGGCCCGACAAAGACAGCAGCTCCGCATGCTCGCTGTCCGTCAAACCAACGCCGTCAAGCGCCGACAATCCACGGCCGCTTCCCTCCTCAGAAGACCATCATAGCAACCAACACCGTCATCGTAGACGCTGCACAACGAATTTCAGATTCGGAACACTCGCTGGGTGCTACATGCGTGTCACCCTATCGGGCTTCTCGTAACTTGGCTGCCTGCCAAGCCACTTCCATCTCGGCGAGCGAGGCCTCCGCCGGCGTGCGTCCCTCCTCAGCGAGGCTTTGCTCCACTGCGTTGAAGCGCCGCGAAAACTTGTCGTTGGCGCCGCGCAGGCAATTCTCGGGGTCCAGCCCCAGCTTACGGGCCAGGTTGGCCAGAACGAACAGCATGTCGCCCAGCTCGTCGGCCAGGCGTGCGGAGTCGGCGGCCGGCAGCTCGGCGCGCAGCTCGGCCACCTCCTCGTCCAGCTTGGCGAGCACGGCCTGCGCATCCGGCCAGTCGAACCCGACGCGGGCGGCGCGGCGGCTCAGCTTGTCCGCCCTGGTCAGCGCCGGAAGGCCGGTGGCCACGCCGGCCAGGGCGCCGAACTCTGCGCGAGACCGCCGTTCGGCCGCCTTCTGCACCTCCCAGGCCTCGGTCTGTGCGCCGGCGTCGCGGGCCGCCGCGTCGCCGAACACGTGCGGATGGCGGCGCATCATCTTGTCGGCGATGCCACGTGCCACGCCAGCGAAGTCGAATTGCCCGGCCTCCTCGCCCAGGCGCGCGTGGTAGACTACCTGGAACAGCAGGTCGCCCAACTCGTCCGGCAGCGCGGCCATGTCGTTCCGCGCGATGGCGTCGGCCACCTCGTAGCCCTCCTCGATCGTGTAGGGCGCGATCGTGGCGAAGCTCTGGGCCCTGTCCCATGGGCAGCCGCCCTCCGGGTGACGGAGCCGAGCCATGATGTCGAGCAGGCGGGCTATCTCGGCGGGCGCGTCGGGCATGCATGGTCCTCGGGGCGGGTCGACCGCAGACGGCCGGGCGGTTAGCCTGACGATCATGCGGCAGGAAGACGGAATGCGGTATACGGCAGGGCGCGGTTGAACGGGCTGTTCGGGCGGCTGACAGGCGTTCTGGGGCGAAAGGCGGAAATCCCGCCAACGGCGTCCGCGCCGGAACCGGCCTCCATACCCGACCCCGCTTTGGCGCCTATCGGCAGCGAGGGCGTGTCGTTCTACCGCGTGACGACCGCCTCTGGCCTGTTCCTCTCCGTGCCGGCCGGCGCAGCGTCGCTGGCCGCCACCCCCGTGCTGGATGCCGTGCACGCCGTGGTGGCCCTGGTTCCCGACGCGATGCCGCATGCCTGCCTTCTGGTGACGCCCGATATCGGCAGCTTCGCCGTGGCCGGCGACCCGCATGCCGGCATCGCAGCCTCCGGCCGGCTGCTGCAGACTGACAAGCGCCGCGTTGTCCGGTTGCGCTACCCGCTCGGCAGCCAAGGGTTTCTGAGCGCCTCGACCCAGCCACCGATCACGGTGCGCTTCGACGCGCCTGGCGACGTCATCCAGGCTACGTTCACCCTGCACGAGCTTGCGCAGACAGAGCTTCCGGTCAGCCTGCGCAGCCTGGCCGCAGAGCTGGGAGGCGCCGCATCCGAGGGGTTCGGCGTCGCGTCGCTGCTGCACCGTCTCAAGACGGGCGCGCTGCGGCCCGGTCTGGTGACCGCCCTGGTCAGGCTGATGCCGCAGGAGCAGCTCGACGCGCTGGCGCGCCGTCTGTTGCAGGAGCCGGCGACTCTGGCGCGGTTGCAGCGCGCCATGCCGGACGACACGTGGCTCGCCGACAGGCTCCCGGCGCTGGCGGCCTGGCTGGCCGACGGACGCCCCGGGATCGACGGCCACACCCTGTCCTCTCCTGCTGCCGAGGAGGCCCAGCTGCTGCCGGTCACAAGCCGCGGGGTGGTGCCGGCGGGTCTGGCACTGCACGCGCTGGCACGCCGCCACGCGCTGCCGCGCCGCACCGTCTGCCTGCTGGCGACCGCCCGCAACGAAGGCCCCTATCTGCTCGACTGGGTCGCCTACCACCTCTCGATCGGTTTCGAGCACATATTTCTTTACACCAACGACAACCAGGATGGGTCCGCCAGGCTGCTGGACAGCCTTGCGGCGGGCGGTGCGATCACGCTGGTGAACAACGAACGCGGCGGCGCTCTCGGGCCGCAGGAGAAGGCCTATGCGCACGCGCTGACCTCGCTCTCGCAGATCCTGGACTACCGTTGGACGGCGATACTCGACATCGACGAATACATGGCTTTCGACACGACCATGTTCGACAGCGTGACCGATTTCATCGGCTTTCACGAGGCACAGCCGGCTGACGCGATCGCGCTGTGCTGGGCGATGTTCGCCGCCATGCCCGGCGAGCGCTGGGCCGACTCGCCGTCCCCGATGCGTTTCGTGCGGCGGGAGGGCGGGATCAACAACCACGTGAAATCGTTGTTCAGGACGCGCCTGTTCTGGTACGCGCAACCGCACAACCCTTATGCGACGCTGGATGCGGCATTCCACTACCGCACGGAGGACGGTCGGGTGCATCACCATCCGGGCGTCCAGGGGCGGCTCGCCGCGTTCGCCGAGACGGCATCTGCCAACCAGGCCTGGATCAACCACTACATGCTTCGCACCGCCGACGAGGCGCTGTGGAAGTGGTCGCGCGGGCGGGCCGACTGGCTGACCCCGCAATCCGACGAGAGGCGGGCGTGGTTCCTGGACTTCGTCTCGCAAACCTTTCTCGACCTTGCCCGGCCGGAGCGACTGGTGGAGGACCGGCGCATCCTGTCCTGCGCGCGCAGCCAGGGTGCGATGCTTGACAGGCTGCGATCCCTGCCAGGCGTGGCCGAGGCCGATGCGGCGGCAAAAACGCAGTTTGCCGACCAGCTTACGCAGAACACGCGATCCTTTTTGTCGGCCGAGCTTCCAGCGGACGCCCCCGTCACGCTGCGGCAGTTTCGCGAGCTCCTTGCCGATACCCACGCCTGACGGCAGGGTCGCGCCACCCTTCAGACAGGACCCCTATGCGACATGGCTTACGCGTTGCCCTGCTCAGCCTCTCGCTCACGTCCAAGGCGATGAGCGCCCCACCCGGGCCCGCGATCTCCTCGCAGCTGGACGATCTGGCGGCCGGCCGCACGACGTCGGAGCAGCTGGTGCAAGCCTATCGCGCGCGCATCGCGGAGATCGACCGCGCAGGTCCGACCCTGCAGGCCGTGCTGGCCGTCAACCCGCAGGCCGAGGCGGTCGCCCGGCAGCGCGACGCCGAGCGCGCGGCCCATGCCGCCAAAGGCCCGCTGCACGGCATTCCCATTCTGCTGAAGGACAACATCGAGAGCGCCGATCCGCTGCCGACCACGGCGGGCTCGCTGGCCTTGCGCGACAACATGTCGGGCAGGGACTCCACGGTGGCCGCCAAGCTGCGTGCTGCCGGCGCGATCATCCTGGGCAAGACCAACCTCAGCGAATGGGCCAACATGCGCGGTTCCCGTTCGGTCAGCGGCTGGAGCGGGGTTGGCGGGCTGACGCGCAACCCCTGGTCGCCGGACCGCTCGGCCTGCGGCTCCAGCTCGGGCAGCGGCGCGGCCGTTGCGGCAGGCTTGGCGGCAGGCGCGATCGGCACGGAGACGGACGGATCGGTGACCTGTCCTGCCTCGGTGAACGGCGTGGTCGGACTCAAGCCGACGCTTGGCCTGGTGTCTCGGCACAACATCGTGCCGCTGGCCCATAGCCAGGACACGGCGGGTCCTATGGCGCGCAGCGTGCGCGACGTCGCTTTGCTGCTGGGCGTGATCGCCGGCAGCGACCCGGCCGATGCTGCGACGAAGGATGCCGACGCGCACCGGACTGACTATCTCGCAGCACTCGATGCAGGCGCGCTGCGCGGCAGGCGCATCGGCGTGATGCGGTTCGAGGCGGGGTTTCACCCGGAGACCGACGAGGTGTTCGCCCACGCGCTGGACGTGCTCCGCCATGCCGGCGCGACGCTTGTCGAGATCGACAAGCTGCCCGGATCGGAGGCGATCGGCGACGCCGAGCAGATCGTGCTGCTGACCGAGTTGAAGGCGGACCTGGACACCTATCTGCTGACCACGCCGCAATCCGTGCACGCGCGCACGCTGGCCGAGTTGATCGCGTTCAACCAGGCCAATGCCGGCCGGGAACTCGGCCTGTTCGGTCAGGAGCTGTTCGAGAAAGCCGAAGCGACGTCCGGCCTGTCTAACCCTGCCTATCTCGCGGCCCGCGCGACCTCGCTGCGGCTGGCGGGTGCGGAGGGCATCGACCGTATGCTTGCGCAATATCATGTGGACGCGCTGGTGGCGCCGACGACCGGTCCAGCCTGGGTAGTGGACACGGTGAACGGCGACCACGCCTCCGGCCAGACCAGCACGTTGCCTGCCGTTGCCGGCTACCCGCATCTGTCGCTGCCGATGGGTTTGGTTTCCGGCTTGCCCGTCGGGCTTTCGATCGTCGGGCCGGCCTGGGCCGATGCGCGCGTGCTGGCGTATGGCTACGCGTTCGAACAGGCGTTGGGGTTTTCAGCACAGCCCGGCTTGAAAGTGCTGCAGATGCCGTCGCTACTCTACGCACCAGCCTCCTCAGCACGATGAGCCGGCCGGCTCCGAGGACCGTGCCGCCTGGCCAACAACTCTATCGAAAGGGAAGTCATTGGATATTACGACGATGTCGGGACTGGAGTTGCTGCAGGCGATGGCCGATGGGCGCATCCCAGGAGCGGCGATTGCGCAGACGATGCCGATGTTTGACATCGAGGTGACACATGGTCGTGTGAAAATGTCGGCGCGCGCGGACGAACGCCATTTGAACCCTCTTGGAGGCGTTCACGGCGGCTTCGCAGCGACCATACTGGATTCGGCGACCGGCATCGCCATCCACTCGACCCTGGAACCTGGAGTGGGGTTCGGCACGGTTGACCTGACGCTCAAGATACTTCGTCCCGTTCCGAAGGAGGAGGACCTGGTCGCCGAGGGTTGGTTGACGCACACGGCAAAATCCTTCGCCGTGTCTGAGGGCCGCTTGAGCACGGCAGATGGCAAACTGCTCGCCTGCGCGATGGCGACGTGCTTTCTGAAACGGTCGTAGGACGGCCCGCGCGATCAGAGCAATGTCACCCAGGCTGGAATAATCGGAGTGACGAAATTGCTCGCCAAAACGACGCCTAGGACCGGTTTCACGTCGCCTACTCGCGGACACTCTGCGTGACCGGTCTAGTCGATTATCTGCCCCGAAAACCCGTTATCGTAGCCATAAGTTGTCGAGAAGGTTTGCGTGCTGAAGTTGCCGGGAAAAACCTGTTTCGGGATCTTGTCGCCTTTCACGACGCCTCTTGCGGATGTTTTCAGGAGTATGTCGAGGTTTCCCGAACCCTGAGGCGAGAAGGTGATGATCTCTATCGAGTAGACGCCGTCCAGGTCCTGGGTGATCTTGATCATACGCCCAAGACCGGTGACGTCGACACCGTTGATCGTCGCCTTGAGGATCGGCGCCGGCCCGTTGAATCCGGCGCCGACCGTGTACGTCGTCACGTGGTTCTGTTGCGTGAAGGCGGGAAACGAGGTGTTCATGGTGACCGAGATCGGGACGACGGTGCCCGACGGGACGCTCGCTGTCTGCGAGTTTTTGACGAGCCCGTAGAAGAAGTATTTGACAGGGGTGACGGAAGCCAACGTCGAAGTGGACGCTGCGGTCAGAAACGTCGCGGCAAGCGCAAGACGAGGTAAACGCACCAACAACCTCCATCGTTTGACCCGAGCCGATCCGCAGATCGCTCGTGACGATGCAAACACCGCTTTACGAAACCAAATCACGAAGCGGAGAAGCGTTGGTTATGCAGTCCAAGGTTTCACTATCAGATTCGCCTGTGCCTGCCGCTGCAGACTGGCATGCGGATTGGCGTCATGCGTCGGGTTCGTCGTGGTCGGGGTGCTGGTGACTGAGCAGGCCGGCGAACTTCGCCTCCGTCGGCAAGCCGGGCAGGGTGTGCAACGCGTCGAACCAGCGAACCCGGCTTTCGACCCCGAACTGGCTTTGCGGAGCGGCTTGATCAGGATCGTCCAGGCTGCCGATCGTAATTTCGATCGTGTCGCCGTCCGATAGCCGGCCCTGATAGGTCAAGGGCGTTCCGCAGTCGCGGCAGAACCCGCGGGAGGCGATTGAGGAACTCTCGAACAGGGCAGGCGCGCCGCGCGTCCAGGTGAGATGTTCCAGGCTTACCGCAGCGAGAGCGGCGAAAGGACCGCCGACCGCTTTCTGGCACATGCGGCAATGGCACACCGATGCCTCGGGCGCTGCGGAAAGCCTGTATCGCACGGCGCCGCACTGACATCCGCCGGTCACGACGACATTGCCGACTTGGGCCGCGGACGAGGCGCCCGACATCCATCGCAAAAAGGCTGCCGGCGAAGTCTCACCGGCAGCCTCTCAGTAGCATGACGCTCAGACCGGCCGGTCTCGGCTTACATCTCCGAAACGCTTCCTGCCTCCGGGCCTTTCGCGCCCTGGCGAACCGACACGCGCACGACCTGGCCCTCGTTCAGCGTGCGAAGGCTGCCGAGAACCGACATGTGGACGAAAATGTCCTTGCCGCCGTCCTGGGGCGCAATGAATCCAAAGCCCTTCGTCGGGTTGAACCACTTCACCGTGCCGGTCGTCTCGATGGTCGGGCCGGACGGAGCGGCGCGGTCTCGCGGACCAGCCGATTGCGAGCGTGGTGCGCGTGACGGAGCGGCGGTGCTGGTATCGACGCTCACGACCTCGGTAACCTGCAAACCTTTTTGCCCCGGACCCACCCGGACTTCGAGGGAGGCGCCCTCGTTTACCGAGTCGTGCCCAGCCCGCTGGAGCACGGCGCAGTGAAGGAACGCGTCGCCCGAACCATCACCCATGGCGACGAAGCCGAACCCTTTCTCAGGATTGAACCACTTGACTGTGGCCGACAGCGTCGGCCCGAAAGCCGCTGGTGAACTGGAACGGCCGCCTCCGTTAAGTGCGCCCCAGTTGATGTCTGGTGCGGAAGGCTGGTCGTCGTCGAAGCCACGGCGGCGCGGCTGGTAGGGTCGGCGGGCAGGTTGGGACATTCTCTCATTTCACAAAACAACGCGAGAGACACATACGCCCTCGCAAGCGTGATTCAACCTAAATCAGCGTTTTCGCCGAGGATAGTCACAGTTTCGCGCATGTATCACGCGCGACGGCAGAATACATGCTCCGGCGTATCTCTCAAGCGATCTTTTAGCCGGCCGGAATGGTCTTCGAACATGCCCGTATCAGGAACCCTTGCCAGGCAAGCAAGGCAGTGCCGTCTGCCAATTCGACCGCGAGTGCTGCCAGCAGTTCCGGGACAGGCAGGCCGTAGACTTGGTCGGCAGATGGCCTTGCAGTTGTCGTCAGGGCCGGGTCAGTGTTCCCGTCATGCCAACGACGCTTTCTCCTCTTCTCTCGTTTCGGTGTCCCGGTCCTGCGGGCGGAACCGGCCCATCCGCCGGGGCTGGCAGGCGGCTCGGCATGACCGATCCCGGCGGATCCCGGGTCCTGGCGGCGTCGTTGAACGCCCGGGGCGATGCAGGCGCGCCGGGGATTTCGCGGTTTGGGTAGGACAGCGGCCAAGACGGCTACCCCGCCGCCGCTGCGGGCGCTCGGGGGATGGCTGGGCGCGGACTGGTTTTGTCCGACGGTGCTGTCGGATGCCGAGGTGGTCGGTTTCACGCTGCCGAAACTTGCGGGCAGCCGGAAGCAGACCTTTCGCCTGGTGGAGCGGTCGAGATCGTCGGTGGCGGCCAGCGGCGTGCGCGCCGGTCCGGCCGCGCGCTCGCCCAAACACAAGCAGGTCAGCCTGGCCGACATACTCGACGAGTTTGGCGCGACCCGGGCGGCGGCGTTCCGCAGGACGACCTTCCTGTTCGAGTCCGCCCCCGTGCTGTATTTCGCCGAGATACCACTGGCGAACGTGAAACTCCGCTCGGCCGACAACCTGCGGCGTGCGCTGATCGACAGCGGGTTGCGCGGATGCGTCCTGTTGGTCGAGGCCAAGACGGTGATTGCGATGTTCTGGCCGGCGGCCGAGCACGAGATCACCATGTTCGTCAGCCAGGCCGAGCCGCCCTACGCGCTGCACGCCCAGTTCGACCAGCCGCAGGCGGCCGTGCGCGTGCGGCAGCCGCGCCGACCAGCCAACAAAGGTCAGGAAAGCCAGGAAGGCCATACTCCTCTCGGGCCGGGCGAGAGAGAGCTGCTGCTGCGCGAGCTTGCCGAGTTGAGGAGCCGGGTAGCCGAGCTGCAGCAATCCCAATCCGCGCTCAGCGCCATGGAAGCGCTGGGCCTGGACGACGCCAGGCTGAAAGCCATGCTGCGCCTTCTGCACCCAGACAGGCACGGCGGAAGCGAGGCCGCCAACGACGCTGCCAAATGGGTCAACAACCTTCGCGACCTGCTCAAAACCGCCCGAGCGTGACGGCTGCTTCAGCCTGGCAGCGGGGGCACCACCCGCGGCCAAACCTCGCCGAGCACGCGCGCGAGGCTTGCGCCGAGCATCGGCAGCGCCGCCTGGAGCGTGAACAGGCCGAAGCGGTCCAGCTCCGGCATCGCGACGCGGCCGGGCCTGTCGATCATGGAGGTGCATCGAAGGCAGGCAGCAACGGGCAGCTCGGCCGGGTACCAGGCAAACAGCACGAGGTCCTTGTGCCGGAGATAGGCGTGCCGGCCCAAGGGACACAGTACCTCAGGCGGCGCTTGCAACCCTGTCTCCTCCTGCAGTTCCCGAGAGGCGGCGGCGGCAAACGGCTCGTCCGGCTCGGCCAGCCCTTTGGGTATGTCCCAGCGCGGCGAGCCGGTCGCGTGTCCAAGCAGCAGGCATCGCCCATCGGTGACGATCACGCCGCACGAAACGCGCTCTTGGCGATCCTTCATCGTCATTCAGTGTAGCCGGGGCACGGGTAACGGGGTCAACGGCCCTCCACCACCGGAGCATCTTTCGGGGTGCCGCTATCACTCCAAAGCCCGACCGGGTATGGTGCGGCATGCAAGCAATACCGCAAAACGGGATGCTACATGGCCAAAGCCCGGCCATGCCCCTCAGGCCGCGTGCCCTGTGCTTGGTTCGCCAAAGCCGGAGTGGTGCCGTTGGGTGTTGAGGGCGGCTTCGGAGGCCGCATCGGTCGGCCGCCGGTATCGTCGCACGCAGCTGTCGTTGTTGGGCCATGAGCCCGGATAGTGCGGGCCTGAACGGCTTTTCGCTGCCCCGCCCCTCGATGCTGATGGATTTGCGGCCCTGCTACGAGGGCTTCGCCGGCATTCCGCAGGAAACGCGTCTGCTGTTTTCGATGTTTTCAGCCCTGCCGCTCGCGCGGTTCGGCGGCCTTGCCTCCGGTATTCACTACACGTCGCGCAGGGGCCCGGTCTCCACGCCGCTGGAGCGGCTGTTCGAACAGACCAAGGTGCTGATCAGCCAGGACACCAAAAGGGTACGCTGGCCGGCTGGTCTGGACCGTGTCCTGCCGACTTCGTTGAGAAAGCAGGTTTTCAAGCCGTTGATGGCGCTCAGCGAGGTGCTTCGCTCCGAAAAGCTCGATTTGCGGATCGATTCAATCGCCTTCGAGGATTACCTGTGGACCAAGCTGTTTGACAACACCCTGCCTGCGAGCGACCGACACATCCTGCAGCGTGCGGAGTTCTTCGCCACCGAGCTCGGCCATGAATACGCCCGGTCGCTCAGCCTGCTGCCGCGTCCGTTCCAGCGGCGGCTGAAGACGGCTGGGTGGGACATCTTCTTCGCCAACACCGTCTCTCCCTACCGCGTGTCGCGCGGCACGGCGATGATGATCCGCTATTACGACGCGTTGCCTCTGCTCAGCCCCCATACGATCGGTGAACCCTGGCCGCATGCCATGGGCCACGTCCGCATGCTGCAGCGGAACATGGCAGACGGCGCCAGCTTCTATTGCGATTCCGAGCCGGTGAGGGAGGACCTGCTGGGCGTGTTCCCCGACGCCGAGGCGCGCGTGCACACGATCCCCGTTACTGTCGCGCCAGAGTTCCGCCCGGACCACGCGACCGAGCAGGAGCTGCGCACGATCCTGGCCCGGCGCCGGAGCCTGGCCACGGCGACTGCCCGGCCGGAGCCGCAGACCCTGCCCAAGCTGTTCCTGGCAGTTTCTACGTTGGAGCCGCGCAAGAACTACTTGAAATTATTTCGCGGCTTCGAGGTTGCACGGCGGATCACCAGCGAACCGATCCAGCTCGTCATCGTCGCCAATGCCGGCTGGCGCTCCAAGGCCGAGCTCGAAGCGCTGAAATCGATGGTCGGCAGTGGAACGTACCACCTGACCGGCGTGCCGACGGCCGAACTGCGCGTGCTCTATTCCATGGCCCATTGCGTGGTGGCGCCAAGCCGTGCGGAGGGGTTCGACTACTCGGGCGCTGAAAGCATGGCGTGCGGCACACCCCTGATCGCGTCCGACATCGCCGTGCATCGCTGGGTGTATGGGGACGCGGCGGAGTATTTCGATCCCTACGACGCGGAGGAGCTCGGCGAGCTGATGGCGCGCTTGGCGGAGCTTCCGAAGCACGAGGGTGAACTCGCTTCGATGCGCGACCGAGGGCTGCGTCGCGCCGAACTCTACCGGCCCGAAACCCTGGCGCCGAAATGGGAGGCCGCCATCGAGCGGCAGATTGCGCACACCCCCGTGAGCTAGGAGCCTGATCGCTTCCTTGCAGCAATGTCACGCAGACTGGAAGAGTCGATGTGACGAAATTGCTCGCCAACAAAGTTGGCGAGCAATTTCATCGCGGTTGAAGATCAACCAGAAGCGATCGTGCGCTAGGATGCGACAGGCTCGGCCAATATGTCGATATGGTCGGATCGGCGCGCCTCGTAGAGGCGCATGACCCGCGCGGTGTCCACGCCCGCCTGGTCGAGCGTGCCGTCCGGACGCAGCACCGATATGGTGTAGCCCAGCCCGATCAGCCAGCGAAGATACGCCTCTCCCTCCACACCGGAGATTCCAGGAATCAGCCCTGGGCTGAACTCGGAAATGATCGGCGGGCGGTCCCGGCGCAGCATCGCTTCGCAGCCGCAAAGGGCGAGGTACTCGGCACCCTCTACGTCGATCTTTACGAGGTTGATCGGCCGGCTGGCCGGCAACACATCGTCCAGCCGCAGCGCAGGAACCGTCTGGGCGTTCAGCACGGCAGCGACGCTGTCAGGCAACCCCGCCGTTGTGCCGTTCGAGTAGGCGGTGTGCAGCACGAGCAATCCATGCTCCCTGCCGGCGGCAACCTGCAGGATGGAGACCTGGCCGAAGGAATTGGCGCGCCGGCTTGCCTCCAGCAGCCGAGCATTCGCCGGATTTGGCTCGACAGCCTGCACATGGCCCGAGGGTCCGACGAGGCTGGCGGCCAACAGGGTGAAGAACCCGATATTGGCGCCGAGGTCGAGCACGTTCATCCCCGGTCGCAACAGGCGCCGGAACAGCGCGCAGACCTCCGGCTCGTAGCGCCCCTGCCGGACAGGCTCGCCGACCAGCGCGTCGTCGATCGCGCTGTATATGCCGAAGCCCTCGATCGTGCTGAGCACAGCTCCGGGCTCGGCCTCCTCGGCCAGGCTGCCTCGCGAAAATTCCAGGCTACTCGCAAAGCCCCGGACGACGCCGCGCAGATCCTCGCCCACGCGCATCGTATGGCCGCGCCATTCTTCAGGGTTGGGGTACCGGCCGAGCAGGAGACGGAAGCAGTAGTAGATGTCCTTGGCTGTCGCGGTCGGGACGAAGAGTACGTCGCGGCTGCTGACCGGCTGCTGGCCGGCGGTGGACAAGCCGACACCCTTCACCTAAGCCTCCCGCCCTTGCCAGTGCTGCACCAGGGCGTTTGGTCACATGACGTGTCCGAGCGGTCAAGCTCCGCGGATCGTTCGATGACGTTCATTTCCTACGCACAGAATTTCGAGGACGTGCTGCTGTGGCGTGCCTTCGGCCACCTGGATCGTGGATTCTACATCGACGTGGGCGCGGCGCATCCTGACGTCGACTCGGTCACCCGCGCGTTCTACGACCGTGGCTGGTCGGGCATCAACATCGAGCCGGTCTGCGACCATGTTGTCCGGTTGAGAGGCGCACGGCCGCGCGACGTGACCCTGCAGTTGGCCGTGGGTGCTGCGCGGGAAACCGGGATCATCTATGTCGTCGCCGGCACAGGTTTGTCCACCATCGATCCGGCCTTGGCCGACCAGCATCGTGCGCATGCGTTGGACGTTCACGAGCAGGATGTCGATGTCGACACGCTGGCCAATATCTGCCGCGAACACGCTCCCGCGACGATTCATTTCCTGAAGATCGACGCCGAGGGTGCCGAGAGCGCTGTCCTGCAAGGCGCGGATTTCACGCATTACCGGCCGCAAATCGTTCTGGTCGAAGCAACCGCCCCAGGCACGACCGTTTCCACTCACGAAGCGTGGGAACCGGCGCTGCTGGCGGTGGATTACCGGTTCGTCTGGTTCGATGGGCTGAACCGTTTCTACGCCGCTGCCGAGCATTTCGAGCAGCTGGCGCCGCATTTTCGTGTCCCGGTCTGCGTCTTCGACGATTTCCTGCGTGCGGCCGACACCGAATGGACGCGGCGCATCAGCCAGGCCGAGCTGCAAGCCGCGCATGCCAGGCAGCAGGCTGCCGAACTGCTGGAGCAGGCGATGCTGGCCGAAGCAGCGGTCGGGATTGCGGAGACGCGCGCAGGCAACGCTCAACGCCGCATGCGCGAGCTGGACACCCGGGCCCGCGAACTCGAGACCCGCGCGATCGCTACGGAGCAGCGGGCGCTTGCGATGGAGGCGCGCGCAGCGTCGGCGGAACATCTCGTGCGTCACAACGAAGCGCAGCGTGCCGCGGAATCCGAACGCCTGCGCGCCGCTCTGCAACGGTCGCAGGACGAGGAGGCGGCGTTGCGTGCGAGCACGTCGTGGCGGCTGACTGCACCGCTGCGCGGCGCCGTGCAGACCACGCGCACGCTGACCAGGCGAGGCCGCGGCTCAGCACCTGCGCCGGTCGAGCTTGCCGTGACACCGGCCGCATCAGCCAGACCGGTTGCCCTGGTCGAAGAACCGGCCCGGTTGTCGCGGCCGTTGCAAACCGTGCACCAGTTTCACTCGGGGTCGGCCGTCGGCGACGCAATTACCAACTCGTTGCTGCTGATACGCAAACGGTTGCGTGCGATGGGGTACCACAGCGACATCTTCGTCGAGCATCGCGACCCGCTGCTCGAAGACGAGTTGCGGATGGCAGACGAGTTGCCGATCCATGACGGCTACGTGCTGGTGTTCCACCACTCGATGGGTTTCGACGCCTTCGAGCGGATCGTGGCACTGCCCGCCCCAAAAATACTGATGTATCACAACATCACGCCGCCGGAGTTCTTCGCCGGCCAGCCCTACATCCAGCACCAGGCAGTTCGCGGCCGGCAACAGCTGGCGCGCCTGCGCGATCACGTCGTCTCCGCACTTGCCGACAGCGAGTACAATGCGATCGAGCTGCGCCGGCTTGGGTTCGACGATGTCGGTGCCTGCACCCTGCTGTTCGACTTGGCCGAACCACGCCGCCTTGCACCGCAAGGACGAGGCAAGGACGACCGGCCGTTCACCATCCTCTTCGTGGGCCGGATCGTTCCCTCCAAGGGTCAGCTCGAGCTGGTTGACGCCTTTGCCGCCTTCCGCAAACTCCATCACCGTCCGTCTCGGCTGGTGCTGGTCGGCCGTGGCGATGGCGTGGGCCAGTCCTATCTGGACGACCTTCAGGCCCGGATCGTCGAGCTTCACCTCGGGTCGCACGTCACACTGACGGGGCTTGCCAGCGACGAGGCGCTGCGGGAGCATTTCCTGCAAGCCGACCTCTACGTCTCGCTCAGCCGGCATGAAGGTTTCGGCGTTCCCCTCGTGGAGGCAGCAGCGTCCGGCGTGCCGGTGCTGGCCTGGCCAGCCGGTGCTGTTCCCTACACGCTGAGCGCAACGGCAGGGCTGCTGGCGTCACGCGAGACGGACGTCGTTGCCGCCCGGATCGCCGAGCTTGCAAACGACCCTGGCGCTCGGGAGGCGCTCGCGCGGGTGCAGGCAGCAAGCCTGGGCCGGTTTTCGGTGCAGCCCCAGCTCGCCCGTCTGTCCTACGCCCTGGCGCGGGCTGGTGCTGCAGCTTTGCCGCCCGCCACAGCTTCGGGCGACGATGCGGCAGCTCTTCTCGCTCACAACGCGCGCTTCACGGTCGCCGGACACGTCAACAAAACCTACAGCCTCGCCGCAATCAACCGAACGCTGGCCCGCATGCTGGAGCGTATCCATCCTGGCCGTGTGAGGCTCGAAGCGGTCGAGGGCGAGCCGACTGGCAACCTCGCCGAGGTGCCGGTGAACGAACTCGCCTTCACAAGCGCGTTGGCGGCCCGCCCGCCACACGAGACAGGGCCAGTCATTGTAATCAGCCAGCATTATCCGGTGCATGTTCCGCGGAATCGAGGAGATGTGCTGCTGGCCCTGGTGTTCTGGGAGGAGTCTCTCGTCCCGGCCGAGACGGTCGCCACGCTCAACACGTCGTTCGATGCCGTGCTGGCGCCGTCGCGCTTCGTCGCCAAGGCTCTGACCGACTCGGGCGTTTGTGTTCCCGTGCACATGGTCGGCTACGCGCCGGAGCTCGACGATTTCCTGGCGCTGCCCGGCCCGTTGCCCGACCTGGCTGCCCCGTTCACCTTCCTGCACGTCTCTTCGGCCTTTCCGCGCAAGGGGATGGACGTGCTGCTGGCGGCGTTCACGCGCGCCTTCCGTGCCGCAGATCCCGTGCGCCTGGTCGTCAAGACGTTTCCGAACCCGCACAATGATACGGCAGCGCAGATCGATGCGCTTCGGCAGAACGACACTGACGCCCCGGTGATCGAGCTGATCGATGGCGATCTCTCGCAGGACGACTTGCTCGAACTCTATCGCGATGCCGACACGGTCGTCCTGCCGACGCGGGGGGAGGGGTTCAACCTTCCCGCTGCCGAAGCGGTGGCGGCCGGCGTTCCCCTGATCGTCACCGGTGCCGGCGGCCATATGGATTTCTGCGACGCCGACACCGTACGGCTGGTGCGTTATCATCTGGCGGAGTCGCGAAGTCACGTGGCAACCGCAATGTCGTTATGGGCAGAGCCAGATGTGGACGACCTGGTTGCAGCTTTGCATGAGGCCGTCGCTGACCGGCCGGCAAGCCTTGCACGCGCCACGAAGGCACGTGGCATGATCGCCGCACGCCTGGACGCTGGCCAACTCGCCCACGCCATAGGCCGGACGGCCATCGACGCGCTGCTACGCTCGCCTGACCCTAGCTTGCGGGTGTGCGTCGTCACCAGTTGGAACGTACGGTGCGGCGTCGCCGGATATTCGCGTTTCCTGGTGAACGCGATGCGCGAGGCCGACCCCAAGATGCTGGTGGCCGTACTATCGGACAAGCGTCCGCACGACGGGGAGCCGGCAGGCATTCCTGTCCAGGACGTCTGGACGCTTGGCTCGGAGGATGTATCGGAGCTTCTGCTGGCGTTGGATCAGCAGGACCCGCACGTGGTGATGGTCCAGCACCAGCCTGGGCTGCTCGATTGGGCAACGCTCGGACGACTACTGAGGCGGACGTCGAGCTCTCGTCGTGCGTTGGTGGTGACTCTGCACAATACGGCTCACCTGCTCGATGTGGAGCAGGACGCGCGCGAGACCGCGACGGAAGGCCTACGCATGGCGTCGCGCGTGATCGTGCACAGCCTGGCCGACGTCGAACGCCTGGCGGCGCTCGGCTTGGCAAACGTCGTGCTGGTGCCGCATGGCGCGCCCTCGCCGCTTCCCGCGCCGCCGGCGCGCGTGCTGAAACGAGCCAAACCGGTTGCGATCGGATGTTGCGGCTTCCTACTGCCCGGGAAGGGCATTCCGACGCTGGTCGAAGCCGTGGCAATCCTTCGCCGCACGTGGCCGGGAGCGGTGTTGAAGCTTCACAACGCCAGCTACGGTCATCCTATTTCGGACGAAGAGACCGAACGGGTGCGTGATACGATACGGAATGCGGGGCTCGCCGACAGCGTAGAACTGTTGACCGACTACCTGCCATTCGACGAGGCCAGGCGAAGACTCGCCGATTGCGACGTCATCGTGTTGCCCTACCCAGAGTCCAAGGAGGCAGCGAGCGGGGCATTGCACATGGCATTGAGCGCCGGCCCCTGTGTAGCAGTGACGCCTATCGGCCTTTTTGACGGGGCAGCCGGGGCTGTCTACCGCTTGCCTGCCACGGATGCCAAGTCGATCGCCCAAGGATTGTCGGCATTGCTGGACGATCAGACGTTACGCAGCAGCATTGCCGATGCCGCCCGGGATTGGCTCGATGCCAGGAGTTGGCTCTCGGTCGGCATGCGCGTTGCCGGGATGATGCGCGGCCTGTCTGTCTCCCGGCAAGTCGCCTCGCAATAAAAACGGCGTGGCTCGCGAGAGCCACGCTGTTCCGAGTCGCGTTCAGAAAGATCAGACTTTGAGGCCGGAATTGGTGATGTTTCCACCGACGCCGAGCGGGAAGAAGCCGCCGCTTGTCGGGCTGGTGCCGCCATAGGCGATGTTGAGAATCTGCTGCGGTGTGCGGCGGAACGCCTGTCCGTTGACGTCGACGTTGGTGAAGTTGAACGGGTTGCCGTTGAAATCCGTTCCGTTGTCGTCCACGCCGACGTTGAGGATCTGGTTCGACAGCGTCGAGCGTAATGTAGAGATAGCGTTTGTCGCCGGACCCGCGCCGATCGCCGACAGACGCTGCCTGATCATGCCGATCTGGTATCCTTCGACGCCAAGGATGGAGGCGGCATAGGCCAGGTTGGTCGCGCTGTTGATCAGGCCTGCCGCACCGCACAGCGCGGTGATGCAAACGTCCTCGAGAATATAAGCGCCGAGCAGGAAGCTCGTCTCGCTCGCGAACGGATTGAACGTCTCACCAGGACTGATCAGGCCAGCGGACATGGCAAGGCTCGTCCAACTGGTGTCGAGGTTGATGTTCGGCTCTGCGATTGCATTGGCGCCGAGCACTTCCTGGATTACCGCAACATGCGCATACTCGTCGAGTGCCAATTGCTGGGCGAAATAGAAAGTCGCTTCGTTCTGGAAAGGCACGGCGGGTGACGGCGGCAGCATGACCGTCGCTTTTCCACCGCCGACAGCGGCCGGCAGAGATAGGCCGAGCGCCGCGAAATAATACTCGGCGCCGAGATACTCGAAGTTGAGTGCGAAGTTGAAGATGTTGACGTCGCTGATCGGCCCGCCGGCTGCGGCTTCCGCACGCGGCGTTACGCCCAGCCCGGCGCCGAGGCCGACAGCGCCGATGCCGGCGCCCTTGAGAAATTGACGACGATGGGCGGCGTTGCCTTGAAGCAGTCTCGTCAGTGCAGTGTCCAACATGGATGTTCTCCTGAAGCGGTGCGGAATGTTCTAAGAAGCCGATCAGGTGACCGAAACAGCGCCGGCCATCCCGCTCGGGAAGAACAGGCCACTCGTCACTCCGGTCCCTGGTGCGCCATAGACGACATTGAGCACCTGCTGCGGGGTGCGACGATACACTTGACCATTGTAGTCGGTGTTGACGAACGCATATGCGTTGCCGCCTGTCGCTGTTGTGTCGGTGCCGATGTCCGTAACGTTGGACAGCAGCTGACGCAGCGCGGAGATCTTGTTGGTCACCGCACCGCCGCCGATCTCGGAGAGGTAGCTGCGTATCAGTCCCGCATGCATCGCTTCGACGGCCAGGATGCTTGAACCGTATGAAATGATGTCGGGGTTGGTCAGGGCGCCAGCCGCGCCGGCATAGGCCGTCACGCCGACGTCCTCGAAGATGTATGCACCGATCAGGAAGTCCACCTCGCTGGCGAACGGGTTAAACGTGCCGACGGGCGACCCGTCCGGTATCAGCCCGGCTGCCTGCGCCAGCGTGTTGAAGCTGGTCATCAGGTCGATGTTTGGTTCTTGAACCGCGGTGCCGTCGTAATACGGAATTCCCTCGATCAGGAAGCGCACATGAGACAGTTCGTCGTTGGCTATCTTCTCGGCCCAGTAAGCCACCGCCGGCGTCTGGAACGGCACAAGAGTGGTTGCAGGGGCAGTTACGGTGTTGGGCGAGTTGTTCGTCAGGTCGGTCGAGCCGTCCGACGTCTTGAAGTTGCTCAGCCCGACGCCAGTCACCGCGCGAAGATAATACTCGGCCTCGAGGTATTCTAGGTTGAGGGCGAAGTTCAGCACGTCGAGGTCGTAAGCCGACGTCGTTGCGGCTTTCGCCGGTTTGCTGCTGAATGCAGCCATTGCACCAAACGCAAGTGCCCCAGCCCCTAACCGGCCGAGCAACCTTTTACCGTCGGCGCCGTCACCGGCCATGTCATTCGTCATGGACTATAGCTCCCGAAAAGAAACACGCTTCTCCCGCCCGGTCTATTGGCCAGGCAAGTCGCAAGACAAGCAGATCACGCCGAAACCCTCAGCGCGTCGTCAGAGTTACGCGCAACGTTGACTGGCAGATGCATAAAGTTAATGTGATTCGGAGTTGCATCGACAGGCTGGTTGAACAATGGGCGGTAACCCCAATGCCCGTCAAGTTGCAGGTCGAGTGCCTCGTGCGGCATGAAGGCGGGATGCTCAAGGCATCGCTGAACTCACATCTGCGTCCGCTGCGATGACCACCGCCGACCGCGCCACCACGGGCACCTCATGGCTGATCGGTTTCGGTCTGCTGGTTCTCATTCTGACGGTCGAGGTGCTGCCAGCACGCCAGGTTGCCGTTCCGGCCGGCAAGCCGTTTGCGCGGCCGCAGACAGCCATCGAGCCTTCGCGTCGGGGCCACGCAGGCGACGACGCAAAGATCGTGCTGGCCCGACCGCTATTCTCAATCCATCGGCGGCCGACGCAGGGCGGCCTCCGACCGAACTCCTCCCAATCGATGAACCTGCCTCGCCTCTCGGGCATCATCATCGCAGCGTCCTATCGGCGGGCGATCTTCGACGGCAATGGCAAGGAGCTGGCCGGCGGCATCGGCGACCACATCGGCCCTTACTCGATCCTGGCAATAGCGCCGCGGCAGGTGACGGTCGGCGGACCATATGGTGTGCAAGCGCTTACTCTCAGCTTTGGCGCATACCAGCCGCCTCCGCCCGCAGGTCCTAGCATACTGGACCGACTGAACAGTCAACGCTTCCGCCCGCCACCAATGCCGTCATCGGCCGCGATCCAGCAATTGCTGCTACGACAGCTGCCCCGCACGTCGCCGTAGCGTGCTCGGTCCAGCGGTCAAAATCACGGGCGCGTGTTCATTGTCCTGCAACAATACCGTCATGAAACCGCGGTTGTTCCCGGCAGGCGGCCAGACCAGTTTCCGCGCCGTCCGGGCCGGTCGCCCAAGGAGACAGTCAGAATGACCCGCAAGCAGATTTGGCGAGCATCGTGCGCCGCCGCAGCCACTATTGGCCTGATGCAGTCAGCCGAACTGCGCGCAGCCTCGCCCGAACTCGTGACCGGTCCGCGCTCCGGCGCGCTGGTCGCTAGCATGCAGGTGCCTGCGAGTGCAGAGACGGCGCTCACCTCCGCGCAGAAGATCGCCCTGCTGCGGCAGAAGGTGAAACACGTGTTCGTCCTGTTCCAGGAAAACCGCTCATTCGACCAGCATTTCGGCACCTTCCCGGGCGCTGACGGCCTGGTCGGCGGCGGCGCGAAGGCCGGCTTCACCCAGCAGATCGTCAACACCGACGGCAGCGTCGGCACGATCTCTCCGTTCAAGATCCCGCAGACGGTGACCGCGACCGATGGAACCACGGTTGCCCTGCACCCGGAGGATACCGACAGCGTCGATCACAGCCACACCGGCATCGTCAACGACGAGCATCTGGTGAACGGCGCCACCATGAACGACCGCTTCGCGCTCAACGCAGAGGGCCTGACCACCGACTCGAGCGGCAACATCGTCTCCCGCAGCACCGGCGCGCCGCTTTCCTCGCTGCCGCCGCCGTCGCTGGCAGCCAAGCAGAAGGCCGAGCTGGTCATGAGCCATCTGGACTGCGACACCATCCCCTTTCTGTGGCAGTATGCCGACCGCTTCACGCTGCTGGACAACTTCCACATGTCGATCACCTCGGCCTCCACGCCGAACGCGGTCGCGATGATCTCCGGCCAGAACGGCGTGACCCAGATGGCGCTTCACCCCGAACTTGCCGGCAACAACAGCAGCAGCCCGACCGTGAAGGCCAGCGGCGGCCTGCCGTTGCTGAACGACGACGGTCCGTATGCGGGCTCCAATTTCGACAACTCGCCCGTCAAGCCGCCTTACGGCCCGAACGACGAGCCTCCGTCGATCCCCGCGCTGAACCAGACCTACGCCTCGCTGCCGCTCTCCTTCATGGGCAGCGACATCAACACAATCATTCAGCGCGACCAGAACCCGGCTCTGGACCTGATGGACGTGCAGAACGACATCAAGACCATCGCCGCCGCCAACATGCCGGTGAACTGGGGCTGGTACCAGGAAGGCTACGATCACGAACCGACCGACGGCTCCGGCCAGGCCAGCTACGCGACCTACATCACGCACCATAACGGCCCGCAATATTTCGGCTATCTGGGCGATAACACCCACGTGCTGAACCACAACCTGCACGGTCTGGGAGACTTCTTCACCGACATCGCCGCCCACAACATCCCCGACTCGGGCGTGTTCTACGTTCGTGGCGGCTATGGTAACAACGACGGCCTTGTCCCGGTCGACAGCAACGCTACGGTGAGGGCGAACTTCATCGGCAGCGACGATCACCCTGCCTACTCCGACGCGCAGATCGCCGAAGCGCTGGTGGCCGACGAGGTCAACGCGATCGCGTCCAGCCCGTATTGGAAGGACAGCGCGATCATCATCACCTACGACGAGACCGACGGTCTCTACGATCACGTGCCCGAACTGACTCGCAACTTCGACAGCTTCGGTGAACCCAATCAGGCGAGCCAGCGTATCCCAGCCATCGTGATCTCGCCGTTCTCTGCGGTGCACACGATATCGCACCGCTACAGCGAGCACACGTCGATCATCAAGTTGATCAACACGCTGTTCGGACTCCGCCCGCTGGAGACGCTGCCCGACGAGAAGCGCGCGCGGGCTCTGGGACAGACGGAGTTCAACCAGTCCAACCTGACGCCGTTCGACGACGACCCCAGCATCGGCAACCTGATCGAAACTTTCGACAACGCGCGCCTGTCAGGAACCGCAAAGCCGCTGCCGGCCGAATATGCCGAAATTCCCTCGGCCAAGGTCTTGAGTTTGCCGCATTATGGCGGCCAGGGCTGCTATCAGCTGAACATCGTGCCGACCGACTACGTTAACGGCACGCTGGTCGATCCCGCGCCGTCCGACTTCAACCCGCGCCCATCGACAACGCCGGGACTGCCGACCACTCCAGGCTGGGGCGGCTAACCTCGAGGCTGGCCGGTCGGACGGGACCGAAGCGTCGGGCAGGTCCTTGCTGAGACGGAGTTGATCTTGGAGAGGGTGGGCGTAAGCCCGCTCTTTCCTCGTTTTACGAGACGGAGAGTTTGTTGCTGAGAGTCATCCTGTTCGGCCTTCTTGTTTGTGCCATGCCCGTCGCCGGGCGAGCAGGGGCGGTGCTGGATCAGGTTCGGGCAGCCGGTCACCTGGCCTGCGGCAGCATCACCGAGCCGGCCGACGACAACAAGGACGACACACACGGGCGAACGGAGGCGATCGGCGCCGATGTCTGTCGCGCCGTGGCCGCAGCGCTGCTCGGCGACGGCGCGCGGGTGACCGTGTTCGGCTACCGCGACGAGGCCGATGGCATGGTGGCGCTGCAACGCCGGCAGATCGCGTTGCTGGTGGGGGCTAGCCCGAATCCTGGTCTGGCTGCCCGCTACGGTCTGGTTTTCGGCCAGCCGGTCTTCTTCGACGGGCAGGGCTTTCTGGTGCGCCGCGGCGCCGGGATCGCCAGCCTGGCCGACCTCGCCGGCAAGTCGCTCTGCTTCATCGGCGGTACGCAGGCCGAGCTGGACGCGACGCGCGTGCTCGCCCAGCGCGGCATAGCGTTCCGGCCGTTTCCGTTCGAGGAGGTGGGGGAGATGGAGGCGGCCCTGGTCACCGGCCATTGCGCCGCGCAGACCGCCGACATATCGGCGCTCGGCTCGGGCCGGTCTGGGTTCCACGGTCAGGTCAGCGCGTTCACCATACTGCCCGAGCTGATAACGCTCGACCCGCTATCGCCCGCCATGCTGGCCGGGGACGCGGATTGGCAGCGCCTGGTGGACTGGGTGGTTTTCGCGCTGGTTCAGGAGGAGGCGTCGGGCGTGACGATGGCCAATGCGGAAGCGATGTCTCGCACTGGGGACGACCAGGTCCGCGTGCTTCTGGGTGGCCGCAAGAGCGCCGAGGGCGGGCTTGACATGCCGCTCGGCTGGGGGCTCAGGGCGGTGCTGGCCGTCGGCAATTACGGCGAGATGTTCGAACGCGACCTCGGCGCCCATTCGCCGGCTGGCCTCACACGCGGGCTGAACCGGCCCTGGACGCAGGGCGGCCTGCTGTGGGCTCCTGTCTTCCGCTAGACCGGTTCACGCAGAGTGTCCGCGAGTAGGCTGACCTCAAACCGGTTTAGCCCTGGTTTGGCGAGCAATTTCGTCACTCCGACCGTTCCGGTCTGGGTGAGGTTGCTCTAAGCGTTCCCGAGCCGCTCACCCGTTGTTGCCACTCCCTTGCCCGGGTTCATCAAGCCGAGCGGGTCGATGGCAGTTTTGACGGCGTTCAGCAAACGCAACTCGACCGGCGATTTGTAGCGTGCAGCCTCTTCGCGCCGTAGCACGCCCACTCCATGCTCGGCCGATACGGACCCGCCCTGGTCCATGACCAGATCGTGCACCACCCTGTTTACCAGCTGTTCCTGGTCCAGGAACCAGGCCGCATGCTCCGGACCGCAGCGCCAGGGCGGCGGGGACAGGTTGTAGTGCAGGTTGCCGTCGCCCAGATGTCCGAAAACAACCACCCGCAACTCGGGGAAGTGCCGACACATCGCCTGGCCGGCGGTCTGGAGAAAGTGCGGCGTTCCGGCCGTCGGTAAGGACAGATCGTGCTTTATCGCGTCGCCCTCCGCCGCCTGCGCGTCCGATACTGCCTCGCGCAGCGTCCAGAAAGCCCTGCACTGGGAATCTGAGGTGGCCACCGACGCGTCCGAGACGCAACCCTCCTCCAGAGCGCGCGCCAGCAGGCCCGTCATCTCCTCGGAGACCTGAACGTCGCTGCGAAAAACCGAGGTTTCGACCAGCGCGTACCAGGGTGAAGCCCGGTCCATCGGGGAGCGCAGATCCGGCCTGTGGCGCAGGACCAGATCCAGGCTGACATCGTTCATCAGTTCGAAAGCTGTCAACCCGCCGCCTGCCCGGGACTCGGCGATGGCGAGCAGGCGCAGTGCCGCGTCCGGCGAGGGCACGGAGGCGAACGCCACGCTGCGATCAGCCGGGCGCGGGAACAGTTTGAGCACCGCGGCCGTGATGATGCCGAGCGTGCCCTCCGCGCCGATGAACAGGTCGCGGAGGTCCAGGCCGCTATTGTCCTTGCGCAGGTGGCGGAGCCCATCCCAGACCTCACCCGCCGGCGTGACCACCTCCAAGCCGAGGCAGAGCGCGCGCGCATTGCCGTAGCGCAAGACGTGAACGCCGCCCGCATTGGTGGACAGGATCCCGCCGACCGTGCAGCTTCCCTCCGCGGCCAGGCTCAGCGGGAACAACCGCCCAGCCTGCGCTGCCGCTTCCTGCACCGCTTGCAAGGTGCAGCCGGCCTCTGCGACCAGCGTGTTGCCCACCGGATCGATGCTGCGCAGCCGGTCCAACCGGGCGAGCGAGAGCAGGAGCGCCTGACCGCTCTGGTCAGGGATCGAGCCGCCGGAGAGGCCTGTGTTGCCGCCCTGAGGAACCACCGGCACCCTGTGGTGGTTGCGCCAGGCTATGATGGATGAAACTTCCTGAACGGATTGAGGCTGTGCTACGGCCAGCGCGCGGCCATGCCAACGTTCCCTCCAATCGGTCAGGAACGGAGAGATTGCGGCTTCTTCGGTGATCACCTTGCCAGCAAAGCAGGAACACAGATGGTCGAGCTTCGTTGTCACGTACTATGAGACTTTGCTTGCATGGCCCGACCGTATCGCGGATCCGTGTTCTCGTCATGTCATTGCCATGTCAGATGCCAGCGACAATAAAGGTCGAGTAAAGAAGAACACGCAGGCTTGACGTCTGTTCCGCCGCCCTGCGCCACGTGCTTTTCCTGCGGGTATTTACATTGGGCAGACAGTGACCACCTGCGGTGACGTTTTGCGACTTTGCACGGCGATGTCGATCATCAAGGACCGAGGATAAGAATGCCTGATACGAACGCCGACGCAGCACATATGAGCCGTCGCCTTGGCGTGCTGGTTGTTGGGCTTGGGGGTGCTGTCGCCAGCACCGCTGTTGCAGGGGTGGAACTGCTTCGGTCTGGCTCGAACGATCTTGCCGGCTTGCCGTTAGCCAACATAGGAGTCTCCGGTCTCGCCCAGTATCGGAACATCCATTTTGCCGGCTGGGACGTCCGTAACGACGACTTGGCCGCTGCGGTTCGCGAGCATCGCGTTCTGGATCGTGAGCAGACCGAACAGGTCGAAGAGCGGCTGTCGCAGATGCGGCCCTGGCCGGCGGCTGGCAGCCGCGATTACTGCCGCAACATTCACGGATCCAACACCATCGAGGGCGGGCACCGTCACGCTGTCGAGCAGATACGCGACGACATTCGGCAGTATCGCACCAACTCCGGAATTGCGAACTTGGTGATGATCAACCTCGCTTCCGTCGAGCGCTGGCCGGATCTGAATGTTGACGTTTTACAGTCTGTCGACGCGTTCGAACGTGGACTGGAAAACGACGATCCCTCCATCAGCCCGGCGATGCTGTATGCCTACGCCGCGATCGTCGAGGGGGTGCCCTATGGAAACTTCACGCCGAGCTTGGCCGCGGACATTCCGGCACTGACCCGGCTGGCAGATGAACGCTGCGTGCCCGTCGCTGGCAAGGACGGCAAGACCGGGCAGACCTTTATCAAGACCGTGCTTGCACCGGCTTTTCGCGCTCGATCGCTGTACGTCGAGGGCTGGTTCTCCACCAACATACTCGGCAACCGCGACGGCCTGGCGTTGGACAACGCTGACAGTTTGCGATCCAAGCTGAACACAAAAGGCTCGGTGCTGGACGACATCCTTGGCTACCACGTCGAAGACCACCTGGTGAACATCCAGTATTACAAGCCGCGCGGCGACAACAAGGAAGCGTGGGACAACATCGACCTGGTGGGCTTCATGGGCCAGAAGATGCAGATGAAGGTAAACTTCCTTTGTCGGGACAGCATCCTTGCAGCGCCTCTGGTGATCGAGATCGCGCGTGTTCTCGACGTTGCCAAGCAGCGTAACCGTGGCGGCATCCAGGAGCAGTTGGGCATATTCTTCAAGGCGCCGATGACCCCTGCGGGGAAGCGGGAGGAGCACGGTTTCAACGCTCAGGAGCGCAACCTGCTCGACTGGTTAAATGCAGCCTGATGGACGGTGGCGAACGACACGGTAGCTTGGCGGCGTTCACGCCGCTGGCTGCCGAACTCGGCGATCTGAAACGAATACGCGACGCGTCCTCGCCGGACCCGCTCGCGGTTCGCGCGTTTCGCCGTGCCTGGGGAAGTCTCCTCGCCGGAGACACTGCGTTGAGTGTTGCGATGTCGGTCAGCGCCGATGCTCTCGCCGCAATCCGTCTCGGCGGCATCGACAGCGCGACGCTGCGGGCAGTCGGCGTGAGCGACCCAGTGTCGATACTCGAGCGCAGTTTTGACGAAGTCAGTGCTCCGCTTCCGCGCATGTTGGCTCGCGAACTGAGACTATCCTTGGGCCGCCTTGTGCAGGATCGACCAATACCGGCTTTTGCCGAGGCGTTGATACGGCAGCCAAGGGCGGGTGCCACCTGCCCGGGAAAGCCTCGTCTGGTTCTGGAACCGCCAGAAAACCACGGCGATCATTGCCTGGTGGTTGCAGTCCTGGGCACGCTGCTGGCTGAGCGTTATGGCGGTGATCCGGCCATCGTGTTCTTGGCAGGCTTGTCGCACCATTTGCACAACGCCGTGTTGCCCGACAGCGGCTTTGCCGGCGAAATCCTGCTCGGCGACGAGTTCGGGCCGATCATGACAAGGTTGTTCGATCGGGCGCTCGACGCGCTGCCACCGCCGCTGTCGGCGACCGTGGGTGCCGCTCTGTCGGTGATCTCCGGAGCCGACACGCCGGAGGGTCGCGCGTTCCATGCGGCCGACGTCATGGACCGCGTGCTGCAGATGCGCCATTTCGACGACGTTGCGCGGTTCACCACGTTGCAAGCGCTTGAGGATCTCGGGCTGGTTCATGCGGGACCGGTCCAGGCGTTTCACCACGCGGTGTTGACCGAAGCCGGTCTGCCGTGAAGCTCAGGAGCCCTGTCACCGGACGGAAACTGACGCATATCGGCCACGCGCTCACTGCGGGTGACGAGCGTTGGCCCGTTCTGGACGGCATTGCATTTCTGCGCGCCGGCCGGCGCGATCTGGCCGACGCGGCACTCGCCTGTCTGGACGCGGGCGACGAGGAGGCCGCCCTGGTGCTGCTGCTGGGCGACCAGGACGATTGGGCGCGCACGCCGCCGCCGGAACGTCAATGTCGGCGGGAGGTCGTGCGACAGCGCGAAACGATCAGTTTCCGGGAAGCGATGACGCTGCTGGCGTTCGGCCCTGTGGGCATCTATTTCGCGCATCGCTGGTCCGACCCCACGTTCCTTTCCGGCCTCGCACTGGCGCAGGCACATTGGCGCCCTGGCTGCCGGGTTTTGGAAGTCGCCTGCGGCGCAGGGCATTTTCTGCGCGCCTTTTCGCCGCATGCGCAGGATGTGGTGGGCGGCGACGTGGTGTTTGCGAAGCTCTGGCTGGCGCGACACTACGTGTCGCCGCATGCCAGCCTGGTCTGTTTCGACGCCGCGTCAAATTGGCCGTTTGCCGAGAACTTTGCCGATCTTCTGTTCTGTCATGACGCGTTCTATTTTCTGCCGCGCAAGGAGTTCGTTGCGGCAGAGATGATGCGCGTTTCACCTAGCGTTCTCGTCGGCCACGCGCATAACGCGCTGGTGGACAATCTCTCCGCCGGCGCGCCGCTTTCACCCGACGAATACGCGGCGCTGTTTCCCGGATGCAGCCTGTTCGATGATTTCGAGTTGACGTCTGACCTGATCGAAGGCCGTGTGCCGCGCGCGACCTCCTCATTGGCGTTGCGGGATGCGGCGGCAGTGGCTCTGGCCTGGCAGGCCGGCCCGCCCAGGGAGGCGAGCGGGCGTATGACGCGGGCCGAGCCGGGGCGGGTGCTGCGGCGCAACCCGCTTTACCGTGATGGTGAGATCGTCTGGCCGTCCGAGCGCTATGCGACCGAGTACGGCGCGCTTGCAACCTACCCTGTGCGCACGAACGCGCCGGAAACGGCCTATGCTGGCCAGGCCGACGAGATCGACGAAATGGCGCGCGCGCGCGTTTTGCTCGACCTGCCGGACCGGTGGTGATGCGCCTGCGCTGGGGCATCGCCGGCTGCGGCTGGGTGGCGCGCGACTACGTGGCGCCGGCCGTCGTGCAATCGACCAACGGCGTGCTTGCTGCGCTGCACGACGTCTCCTTGCCCGCGCTGGAGCGCATGGCCGACTTGTTCCCTGACGCCAAAGCGTGCGAGACCTTGGCCGATTTCTTTGGCGGCATCGACGTTGTCTATGTCGCCTCTCCCAACCACGCGCATCGCGTACTGGTCGAGGCGGCGGCGCAGGCTGGCTTGCCGGTGCTGTGCGAAAAGCCGATGGCAACCAACATGACCGACGCGCGCGCGATGGTGGCCGCGTGCGAACGCGCCGGCGTGACCTACGCGACCGCGTTCGACCAACGCTTTCATTCTGCACATCAGCACCTCGCCTCGCTGGTGAGACAGGGTGCGCTCGGCACGGTCGCGGCAATCCGGATCGCCTATTGCTGCTGGGTCGGGCAGGAGTTTCAGGGTGACAACTGGCGGGTCGATCCGTCGCGCGCCGGCGGCGGCGCGATGATCGACCTGGCGCCGCACGGTCTGGACCTCGCCTCGTGCCTGCTTGGGGAGGAGCTGACCGATATTGCCGCCTTGGGCCAGTCGCGCGTGCATCGCTACGCGGTGGAGGACGGCGCGATGCTGATCGCGCGCAGCAGCAGCGGCGTGCTGGTGCAGCTTCACGTCGCCTACAACTGCCCTGAATCGTTTCCGCGGCGTCGGCTCGAACTGGTCGGCACAGCCGCGCAGATGGTGGCGACCGACACGATGGGACAGATGCCGGGCGGCACGTTGCTGATGACGGATGCGGCGACCGGATCGGCGCGTCCTCTAGAAGTGCCAGGCGCCAAGCGCTCGCCATTCCTCAACCAGGTCGAGGCGTTCGCGCTGTCGGTCATGCAACGCCGGCCGTTCGGCTTTCCGCCGTCTCACGACCTGCGCATCATGGAGCTGGTCATGCAGGCGCAGGCCCAGCTTAGGATCTCCAGCACGGGCCTGCACCATGCCGCTTGAGCCCTATGCCTGCTCCAATTGCGGCCATTGGCAACGATATTTTGCGGTGCCGCCGAACTGCCCGATCTGTTCGGACGTGCGAAACGACCTGCCCACGGGGGGATGGGATTTCGTGCGGCCGCAGGAGCTGGGACCACGCTTGTCCTATCACTGGCGCGAAGCCATCCCGGGCATATGGGAGTTCTGGTCGACTCCGCGTTTCGGCCTGGACAGCCATGGCTGGCTGCTGACCTACCCTGACGGCAACGTCGCTTTCGAGGCCGCACCGCATTACAACGCTGCCCAGCTGGAGCAGATCGAGTCGCTGGGCGGCGTGGCGATGCTGGCGGCCTCGCATCCCCACGGCTACGGGGCGCTGTATCAGTTGCAGGATCATTTTCGGCCGGAACTGCTGATCCAGAAGGCCGACCTGCAATGGACCAAGGCGATGCGCGTGACGCTCCCCTATGACGAGGCATTCGAGATCCGTCCAGGATTGACGCTGCACCATACAGGTGGCCACTACGAAGGACACGCGATCCTGCACGACGCCGAACGACGGGCCGTGTTTGCGGGCGACGCACTGAAGATCGATTTCGCGGCCGACGGCGCCGCACAGGCGATCTCCTGCCACAAGGCCTATCACAAGCAGATTCCGCTATCGATCGACGAACTGCGGCGATATCGCGGCGTGTTCGAGAAACTCGATTTCACCGCCGTGTTCACGCCTTTCGAGTATGCGACCGGCATCGATACCGAGGCGGCGCTCGCCTTGCTGGACACGATGATTGCCGGGCGTCCGAACACGCGTCCGATGCGGCTGGCACGATGACCGACCACTATCTTCCGCAATCCATACCGGACGCTGCTGCCGCCTACATCGATTCGCTGCCGCCTGGGCGGGTCGAGCTGTTCTCGTTGACGCCGCTCGACCGTACCGGCGTTGCGTGCTGGAACGTGATTTTCCTCGCGGCAGACGGCAAGCCGTTCAAGGGCGAGACGCCGCACGGCGTTGGCTACGGCTTTACCGACGAGGAAGCCATCATCGGCACCACCGGCGAGCTTGCCGAAGCGGTGCACTCCGCCAGCGGCTTTGCAGCTTTGCCCCGCCAGGCCGGAAGCTTCGCCACGCTGTCGGCACGCTTCGGCGCGCGCGGCGTGGCCGATCCGCTTGCGCTGTGCCTGCCTGCTGGCAGCGCCGTCGACCACGAGACGGTGATGGAGTGGGTGCCCGCACGGCGTTGGCCCTTCGGCGAGACGGTGCTGGTGCCGGCCGAGATGGCCGCCTGTGCTACCGGCGACCTCGATCCTGGCTACGCGCCCTTCACCACGCCGATCACCAACGGACTCGGCGCCGGCCCTACGCTGGATTTCGCCATCGGCCACGGCATCGGCGAGCTTCTGCAGCGTGACGGCAACGGATTGGGCTTCCGCGCCATGGATCGCGGCATCGTGCTCGAGCTCGGCGACGGCCCTGCCGACCCGCGCACCCGTGCGCTGCTGCAGCGCTTCGCGCAGGTAGGAGTGGAGGTGCTGCCGAAATTTGCCACCGACGAGTTTGGGGTTGCGAACTTGTACGTGGTCGGCGGCGAGCCTGACGCGTCCGCACCGTTTCCGCTGATGGTGACGGCGTGCGGCGAAGCCGCATCGCTCGACCGCGAGCACGCGTTGCGCAAGGCGTTGCTGGAATTTGCTTCCAGCCGGATGCGCAAGACGTTCAGCCATGCGCCGATGGACAGGGTGGCGCATATCGCACCGCCCGGCTACGTCGACCGTTTCAGGCAGTACCACACGCTGGCCGAGGAGGAGGGCCGCGCGTTGCGGGCGATGAAAGCCTGGTGCGGCAGCACGGCAGCCGAGCTGCGCCGCGCGCTGACGGATACGGTGTTGTCGCGCGTCCAAACCAAGCGTTTCGATCAGCTGCCGGTCTGGACGGGGGAGTTGTCCGGCACGCCGGTGGTTGAGGAGCTTGCGCGTCGGCTGGGCGATGCGGGCATGGACATCCTGTTCCTCGATTTCTCTCCGCCGCGCGCAGGCGTTCACGTGGCCAAGGTTATCGTGCCTGGGCTGGAGGTTGAAACGATGAGCTATCACCGCATCGGCGAGCGGGGCGTGCGCAAGCTGATGGACCGTGGATCGAAACTGGCCGGCATCGGCACGCCGCCAGACGGTGCGTTGCCGGTGCGCGTGCCTGAGGAAGCGGAGGCAAGGCTTGGCGGCCCGGCCTGGTTGGATGTGGGCGCGGTGGATCGCCTGGTTGGCGGCCTGTACCCGCTTTACCGCGAGCCGCTGGTGCACAGCGCACCGATCGCGATGGAGCTGGACGCGGCGGAGGCGGGCGCATGACGCTGCGCTTTGCCTACAACACCAACGGCACGGCCAACCATCGGCTGGACGACGCGCTGAACCTGATTGCCGAATCCGGGTATGACGGCGTCGCGTTGACGCTGGATATCCACCACCTCGATCCCTTCGACGACGCGTTTTCGGGCAACCTGGCGCGCGTCTCGGCCCGGCTGCGCACGCTCGGCCTGGGCTGCGTGGTGGAGACCGGCGCGCGTTTCCTGCTCGACCCGCGGGCCAAGCACGAACCCACGCTGCTGAGTGCGGACCCGGCCGGCCGGGCCAGGCGCCTCGATTTCCTGGACCGCGCCATGACGGTGGTGGCGGAGACCGGCGGCGAGGCAATGAGCTTCTGGGCCGGCGTTCCCAAACCGGGCGTGAGCGTCGAGCAGGCGCGTGGCTGGCTGCGCGCGGGCGTCGAGGCGGTGGTTCGGCGTGCCGAGGCCTTGGGCGTCGTCGCGGCGCTGGAGCCGGAGCCGGGCATGCTGATCGAAACTGTCGATGATTACGCGGCACTCGGCGTGCCCGGGCTGCGCCTCGCGCTCGATACCGGGCATTGCCTGGTGACTGGGGAGCGCGACCCTGCTGCGGCGGTCACGGAATTTGCCGAGCGCCTCGGAACGGTCGCGATCGAGGACATGAAGCGAGGAGTGCACGTGCACCTGCCGTTCGGAGAGGGCGACATGGACGTGGGCAGCGTGCTGCAGGCGTTGGAAGCAATCGACTTCCGCAAGCTGGTCTGTATAGAGCTGTCCCGCGAAAGCCACAGAGCCGACGCGATGGTCCCCGCCGCCCTGGCTTTCCTAAACAAGACGGGGTCTGGGGCCGACCGGCCCCGTCGTGCGAAGCACGCTGGCGCGCGACTGGTCGAGGGCAGCGCCCTGGCCTTCCCCTAAATGCGCATCTGCTTCGTCTCCAGACGCTTCTTCCCGGCCATCTCCGGCATGAGCGTCTATGCGCTCAACCTGCTCCGCGAGCTGACAGAGGCCGGGCATGACGTGACAATGATCAGCCAGTATCGCGGTGACGCGCTCGGCATGCGCGTCTATGGCGGCGGACCGCCGCCGCGCGTGCCCGGCGTGCGGGTGATCGGGCTGGAGCAGTTGGGCGAGCAGGATGGCGGGGATTTCGAGGCAGACGTCGCCGGAATGGCCAAGGCTGTCGTCGCGGAACACGCCCGCGCCCCATTCGACGTCATCCATGCCCAGTACGGCTATCCCTGCGGCTGGGCTGCGCTGCTGGCCTCGAGACGGACAGGCGTGCCGACGGTGGTCTCGATCCAGGGTGGCGACGGGCATTGGGTGGGGTCGTGCTGCGAGACGCACCGGCGGGCCATGGTTCGCGTGCTGGACCATGCGGGCGCGGTGTTGATCGGGTGCGGGAGCTTTGCCCAGGAGGTGACCGATCGCTTGGGCACAGCGAGAAGCCGGTTCACCATCGTGCCGGGCGCGGTCGACGTGCAGCGTTTTGCCCCTCAGCCGGGCACGAGGTCCGGCGCCCCGGTCATGCTGTATCACGGCCGGGTGGACGCTCGAAAAGGCGTGCTGGACATGCTGGACGCGGCGGCGATGCTGGCCAGCGACGGCGTGGCGTTCCGACTTATCATCTCGGGCATCGGACCCGATTTCGACGTGGCAGCGTCCAGGATCGGGGCACTCGGCCTGTCCGATTGCGTGCGGATGGCGGGCTACGCCGATTACGCCGACGTACCCGACATCTATCGGCAGGCGGACATCTTCGTCTCTCCCACCTACGCCGAAGGGTTTTCCAACACCATCCTGGAAGCGATGGCGAGCGGCTTGTCGGTGGTCTCCTGCCGGTCAGTGGGCGTTGTCGACTGCATCAGGCACGGCGAAAACGGATTGTTGAGCGAGCCGGGCGACGTGACCGGGTTGGCAGCCGCGTTGCGGCGCGTGCTGTGCGACCCTGCCGAGCGGGCTCGCCTGGCCGACTCCGCCTTGACCGAGTGCAGGGCGCGCTACTCATGGGACAGTGTTGGACGGCAGATCATGCAGGTTTACGCGCAGCTTGCCGGCCGCGCGCCGGACTTGGCGTGGAGCGAGGAGCTGCCGATGACGCCCTGCCGGTTCCGGGCCGAGCCGCATCTGCTGTGACGTGCCGAACGGCGCTGTTCGTCTCGCCGCACTTGGACGACGTGGTGTTTTCGTGCGGCGGGTTGGCGGCGCTGCTGGCCGATGCCGGGTGGCGGACGGTGCTCGCCACGGTGTTTACACGTTCGGTCGTGCCCGCCCGCGGCTTCGCGCTCGCCTGCCAGCTGGACAAGGGCTTGTCCGAGGATGTCGATTACATGGCGCTGCGCCGGGAGGAGGACCGGTGCGCTGCTGCGCTCCTGTCCTTCGCATCGGTGCAATGGCTGGATTTGTTGGAGGCGCCGCATCGCGGCTACAACGCGCCGGCCGAGCTGTTCGGCGCAGTCGATGCGGCGGACGGCGTGATCGGTGAGGTGGAAGCGGCCTTGCGGGCATTGGATGCTGCCTGGACGCCCGAGCTGGTGTTGGCGCCGCAGGGTTTGGGCAACCACGTGGACCACCAGCTGGTGGTGGCCGGGGTGCAGCGCGCGTTCGGCGCGGGCAGGACAGCCTATTACCGCGACACGCCCTATGCGATCCGCCAGCCGGGTGCAGCGCCTTTGGCCTGCGTCCCCCGAGGTTCAGGCCGCCAGGTGGGGATTGGCGCAGCGCTGGAGCGAAAGCTGCGGGCCGCCTGCGCCTATGTGAGCCAGGTCGGATACCAGTTTGGCGGGGCGCAAGCCTGTGCCGAGGCGTTGGTCGCGTTCGCCCGGTCGGAGGGGGGTGGTGTTGCGGCAGAGCGCTTCCTGGGTGCAGCCTTGCCGCTCTGACCTGCCAGGGCTGGCTCGGATGAAGGGAGGATCGTCACATGCAGCATGATTCGGTCGTGATAGCCGGCTACGCGCGCACGCCGATGGGAGCGTTCCAGGGCGCGCTGGCAGGCGTAAGCGCCACCGAACTGGGCGCGGCTGCGGTGCGGGCGGCGGTCGAACGGTCGGGCGCCGATACGGCCACGGTGAATCGCATCTACATGGGATGCGTTCTGCCGGCGGGGCTCGGTCAGGCGCCGGCGCGGCAGGCGGCGATCGGCGCGGGGCTTCCGGACAGCGTGGAGGCGACCACCGTCAACAAGATGTGCGGCTCTGGCATGCAGGCTGCCATCATGGCCGCGGACGCTCTGGCGGCGGGCTCGGCAGACATCGTGGTGGCGGGCGGGATGGAGAGCATGTCCAACGCGCCCTACCTGCTGGCCAAGCATCGCGGCGGCGCGCGCATCGGCCACGATGTGGTGAAGGACTCGATGTACCTCGACGGGCTGGAGGATGCCTACGAGCCTGGCCGGCTGATGGGCAGCTTTGCCGAGGACTCAGCGCGCGACCACCAGTTCACCCGCGTGGCGCAGGACGAGTATGCGCTCCGCTCGCTGGAGCGCGCACGCGCCGCCATCGCGTGCGGCGGCTTTGCGCGCGAGATCGTGGCGGTGGGCGTGCAGGGTCGCGCAGGCGGGGCGGTGGTGGACGAGGACGAGCAGCCGGGCCGCGCCCGGCCGGACAAGATACCCATGCTGAAGCCCGCGTTTTCCAAGGACGGCACGATCACGGCGGCCAACGCATCCTCAATCTCCGACGGCGCTGCTGCGCTGCTGATGACGCGCGCCAGCGTCGCCGACCGGCACGGCTTGCCGGTGGCGGCCCGCTTGGTCGCCCATGCGGCGCACGCGCACGCCCCCGCGCAATTTGCGACGGCACCCGTGCCGGCGATCCGCAAACTGCTTGATCGCGCCGGCTGGAGCGTCGGTGACGTCGACCTGTTCGAGGTGAACGAGGCGTTCGCGGTCGTCGCGATGATCGCGGCGAGCGAGCTGGGCATTCCCGCCGATCGGCTGAATGTCAACGGCGGGGCCACCGCACTTGGCCACCCGATCGGCGCCTCTGGCGCGCGGATCATGGCGACCCTGATCGCGGCGCTGACCGAGCGTGGCGCGCGCCGCGGTGTGGCCAGCCTGTGCATCGGCGGTGGCGAGGCGACCGCGGTGGCAATCGAGCTCGCCTGACGAACACTTGCCTGCGAGGCGAAGCAGAGTGCAGGCCGGGGGGGGGCGGGTTTGGGCCCGCCCTCCGTCTGTCTCAAGTCCCTCTTTGTTTCAAAAACACAATAAACCTTTGTCCGGCTGTCGCGGATAAAATGACTAAAAGTTTTTTGGTCCTTCCAAAAAGGACTGCTTGCCTTTCACCAGTCAGACTCGATGCCAACTGGTATCAACCGGCGCGGATTGCGGCCTCGCGCGCGTCACCGCACCGAGGGAGACTTTGCAGTATCCTGAGCCAGACGACGCAGCAGCGCCTCCGCCGCGTGTGGCGCGCGCTGCTTGTCGCCGCTGATGCAGTAGGCAAAGCAGGGCAGGGGCTTGGGCGATCCGGCTTGCGTCACGAGCGGCAGGTCGGTGACATCGTCGCCCCTTGACCAGCGCCGGAACCGCGCGGCCCAGGCATCCAGCGCCTCGGCTGCGTAGCCCTCCGGTTCGGCCAGGCTGTTGCGTTGCAGACGGGCATAGACGAACCCGGCCGTGGCGTCGCCGTACAGCGCCTGCTTGTCGCTATCGATGATCGCCACGGCCACGCCATAGGTTCGGGCCAGCGTGATCCAGGTTGGATCGGCAAAACTCGCATGGCGAGCCTCGACGGCGTGCAGCAGAGGCTGGCCGTTCAAGGTTGCGGGCAGAGCGGCCAGGAACGGCTCAAATGCGTCGGGGGTGAACCTCTTTGTCGGCGGAAACTGCCATAGGATCGGCCCGAGCTTCGGCCCCAACTCCTCGAGCCCGCTGCCGACAAACCGGTCGATCGCTGCGGCCGATGCGGCGGTATCGCGACCATGGGTGGTGGCGCGATGGGCCTTGACCGCGAATACGAAGTCGGGCGGCGTTGCGTCGCGCCAGGCCGAAAAGCTTTTCGGCGCCTGATGGCGGTAGAACGTGCCGTTGATCTCGATGGAGGTCAGGCGCGTGCTGGCATGCGGCAGTTCCTGCGCGTGCGGCAGCCCGTGGGGGTAGAACACTCCCCGCCAGGGTGCAAAATCCCAGCCGCCGATGCCGACCCTGATCGCTGCCATCGCCCGCGTCCTCGCTCCTGCTTTCTTCCATACGCAGCGCGGGCTAAGACTGCACCATGTTCGACTTCGCGTTTTCCGAGATCGCCCTGATCGGCGTGGTCGCCCTGATCGCCATCGGGCCGAAGGACATGCCGGTCGCCATCAAGGCGATCAGCGACACGGTCAAGAAGCTGCGGCGCATGGCGGGCGAGTTCCAGGGCCACGTGGACGAGATGATCCGCGACGCCGATTTGGGCGACGTGAAGGCGTCGATCGACGAGTTGCGCAGCCTTAACCCGCGCTCCATGGTGCAGCGCGCGGTCGACCCGGACGGCTCCGTGCGCAGCGCGTTTGCCGACCCGTTCCGCGACAACCCGGTGCGTCCGGTGATGGCCAAGCTCGACCAGCCGTTCACGCCGGAGCAGATCGCGCAGGCGCGCGAGGCCCGGCCGATTGCTGCGATGCCGCCGGCCGAAGCGGGCGCTCTCCACACGGCAGTCCCTGCCTCGCCGCCGCCGGTTGCGGCCGCGCCACCGCCCGCCGAGGCGCCCGAGCCGAGCGGTCCGGCGCGGGACTGACGCGGATGCCCGCCGGCGCTCAGGGTCCCAAGGCCGATCCGATCAACGACAAGCCGATGCCGCTGCTGGAGCACCTGGTCGAGTTGCGCCGCCGGCTGCTGTGGTCGGCCGTGGCGTTCCTGGCGGCCTTCGCGGTCTGCTACTACTTCTCGCGCCCCATTTACAACTTCCTGACTCTGCCGCTGGTGCATGCGATGCTGGATCGCGGCGACCAGCCGCACCTGATCTACACGCAGCTTTACGAAGCGTTCTTCACCTACGTGAAGGTGGGATTTTTCGGCGCCAGCTTCGTGTCGTTTCCGGTGATCGCGACCCAGATCTGGATGTTCGTGGCCCCTGGGCTCTACCGCAGCGAGCGCCGCGCCTTCGCGCCCTTCCTGGTGGCCACGCCCGTGCTGTTCGTGCTCGGCGCCACCTTGGCCTACTCGTTCGTGTTTCCGTTCGCGTGGAAATTCTTCCTCGGGTTCGAGTCAGCCGGCGGCCCGGGCGTGGCACAGATCCAGCTGCAGCCGAAAGTCAGCGAGTATCTCAGCCTGGTGATGAAGCTGATCATGGCGTTCGGCATTGCGTTCCAGTTGCCGGTGCTGCTGACCCTGTGCGCCAAGGTCGGTCTGGTCACCTCTGCGGGGCTGAAGAAGTATCGGCGCTACGCCTATGTCGGATGCTTCGTCATCGCCGCCGTGCTGACGCCCCCCGACGTTATCACGCAAACAGGTCTCGCTGTTCCGCTGATCGCGCTTTACGAGCTCTCGATCTTTTCCGCGCGCCTGGTAGAACCCAAACCGGTCGAGATCTGATGCACGATATTAGGGCGATCCGGTCCGATCCGGATGCTTTCAGCGCGGCGATGACGCGTCGCGGACTGAACGGTGCTGTGGAAACCGACACGCTGATCGCGTTGGATGCCGAGTGGCGTGTGGCCACAACTGCGGTGCAGGAGACGCAAGCGCGACGAAACGCCCTTGCGAAACGGATTGGGCAAGCCAAGCGAGGTGGCGCTGATACCTCAGGGCTCGAAGTCGAAGCGGCATTCCTTCGGAACGACACCGAAAGTCACGAGGTGCTGGTTGCTAGGCTCGGTCCAACACTGCACGACCATGTCAGCCGTCTGCCCAACGTGCTCGATCCGGACGTGCCGGACGGAGTGGACGAGACCGGCAATGTCGAGCTGAAACGCTGGGGGACGCCGCGCGATTTCGAGTTTACGCCAAAACAGCATTTCGAGCTGGGCGAGGCGCTCGGGCTGATGGATTTCGAGCGGGCGGCCCGCCTGTCGGGCAGCCGGTTCACCGTCCTGCGCGGCCAGCTGGCGCGGCTGGAGCGGGCGCTCGGCCAATTCATGCTGGACCTGCACACGAACGCGCATGGCTACGAAGAAGCGAGCGTCCCCGCCCTGGTCAACGATGCCGCGTTCTTCGGCACCGGCCAACTACCAAAATTCAATGAGGACTCTTTCCGCACCACCGACGGACGATGGCTGATCCCGACGGCCGAGGTGCCGCTGACGAACTTGGTCGCTGGCGAGATCCTGCAGGAAAAATTGCTGCCGATCCGGCGCACCGCCCTGACCGACTGCTTCCGGAGCGAGGCCGGCGCGTCCGGGCGCGACACGCGCGGCATGTTGCGGCAGCACCAATTTCGCAAGGTGGAGCTCGTCAGCATTGCCCACCCGTCGCACAGCGACGAGGAACACGAGCGTATGACGGTCTGCGCTGAAGCCGTGCTCGAAGGGCTCAACCTGCCTTATCGCCGCATGTTCCTGTGCAGCGGCGATACCGGTTTCGGCGCCGCCCGCACCTACGACCTGGAGGTTTGGCTGCCGGGGCAGGGCATGTGGCGGGAGATCAGCTCCTGCTCCAACACGCGCGCCTTCCAGGCCCGCCGCATGAACACGCGCTTCCGCTCGCAAGACGGCGTGGCCCATGTGCACACGCTGAACGGCTCCGGCGTCGCCGTCGGCCGCGCGTTGATCGCAGTGATGGAAAATTACCAGCGCGAGGATGGCGGAATCGACGTGCCGGCGGTGCTTCGGCCCGCCATGGGAGAATTGGAGACGATAGCCGGGCCGAGTTGACCGACGCCTAACAACCGAGCGGAGTCGCCTGACGGCCCGCCAGATCCTGGATGAATTGCCAGGCGACCCGTCCGGATCGTGCGCCGCGTGTGGCCGCCCACGCGACGGCCTGCGCGCGCAGCTCGGCTGGCTCGAAGCTCAGGCCGTATCGCAGCGCGTAGCCCTCCACCATGGCGAGGTAGGTGGCCTGGTCGCAGCCGTGAAAGCCCAGCCAGAGCCCGAAGCGGTCCGACAGCGACACTTTTTCTTCCGTCGCCTCCCCAGGCGAGATCGCGGAGGCTGCTTCGTTGTCGATCATCTCGCGCGGCATCAGATGGCGGCGGTTGCTGGTCGCGTAGAACAGCACGTTGGCGGGCCGCCCGGCGAGGCCGCCGTCCAGGACCGATTTCAGCGCCTTGTAGTCGGCGTCCTCGCGTTCGAAGGAGAGGTCGTCGCAGAACACCAGCACGCGGCGGGGCGCGCCACGCAGCCGCTCGAGCAGGTTCGGCAGGCTCGCGATGTCGCCGCGGAAGATCTCGATCAGCGCCAGGCTGGCTGGATGTTCGACCAGCACGGCGGCGTGCACCGCCTTGACGAGGCTTGATTTCCCCATGCCCCTCGCACCCCACAGCATGGCGTTGTTCGCGGGCAGGCCGGCCGCAAACTGCCGCGTGTTGTCGAGCAGGATGTGTCGCGCATGGTCGATGCCGCGCAGCAGGTCGAGCGGCACGCGCGAAACGTGCGGCACCGCCATCAGCGTTCCGCCATGGCCGCCCGAAGGTTGCCAGAGGAACGCGTCGGCGTCCCCAAGCGCGAGCGTGACGCCTGGCGCCGGTGCAAGGCGATCCAGCGCGTCGGCGATCCGCCGTAGCAGGTCGAGCTGCTGGTCCATGAGTTGAAGGGCCTGTGCTTGACGGGTGAGGGGCGGAAACTATGGTGCAGCGCCGCTGCCCGCAACCTGCCGGGTCTTGCCGTCACGAGGACGCTCACTGGCCCATGTTTTCGCTGATCTCAGATGCGCACGCCCAGGACGCGCTCGGCGGCATCGCCGGCACGCAGGTGATGCAGTTCCTGCCGCTGGTGCTGATCTTCGTGGTTTTCTATTTCCTGATGATCAGGCCGCAGCAACAGCAGCAGAAAGCACTCAAGGCGCAGATTGCTGCGGTCAAGCGCGGCGACCGAGTGCTGACCGCCGGCGGCATCGTGGGCGTGGTGCAAAAGGTACGGGAAGGCGCCAACGAGATCGAGGTCGAGATCGCGCCCAACGTGCGGGTTACCATCGCGCGCGACACGCTTTCCACGGTGTTGACCCCCTCGGTCCCGGCCGCGGCCAACGATAGCCGGTAGGGTCGGCGCCAGTCAGGCGGGTCGAAGCCGCCTGGCGTTCGCGGTCGCCCGCACGTGAAACGGGCGCAGCACGTCCTCTGCCTGCCGCCCGCTGATCAGCGCCACGCTGGAGAGGTGAACGGCGTTCATCTTCTCCCGCAGCATCTGCTCGTATTCGGCGCTGGTGCAGGTGCCGCTCGCCATCAGCGCGGTGCGGCGCCAGACCGTCTCCCAGGAAGCGACCGCAAGCTCGGTCCACATCCTGGGCAGCGCGAAGGCGTCGGCGGGTTCATCGGCCAATAGACTGCTCCAACCTTACGCCGCCTCGAGCTGCGCTTCGGCGAACTCGTAATTGGCGAGCTTGTCGAGGTAGTTCTGCGTGTAGTCAGGCCGGCGATTGCGGAAATCCAGGTAGTAGCTGTGTTCCCAGACGTCGAGGCCGAGCAGCGCGCGCCCCTCGCCGGTCGCCACCGGGTTGCTGCCGTTCGGCGTCTTGGCGATTGCCAGCTTCCCGTCCGTGCCGAGCACGAGCCACGCCCAGCCCGAGCCGAACTGGCCGATGGCGGCCTGCTTGAATGCCTCCTTGAACTTTTCCGTGCCGCCGAGGTCGGAGTCGATCTTGGCTTGCAGCTTGCCGGGGATCTGGCCGCCGTGCGGCGAGAGGTTCTGCCAGAACAGGATGTGGTTCCAATGCTGGCCGGCGTTGTTGAACACCGGTCCTGGCGTCTGCGCCGTCGCCTTGACGATCTCGTCCAGGCTCTTGCCTTGCAGCGAGGCGTCTTTCTCCACGAACCCGTTCAGCGCCGTCACATAGGCCTGGTGGTGCTTGCCGTGATGCAGCTCCAGCGTCTCCTGGCACATGCCGGCGCCGGCGAGCGCGCTCGTCTCGTATGGCAAGGGAGGTAGTTCGAAGGCCATTGAAGCAAACTCCATCAAGGTGGATGCGGCACCGCGAGTCGACGCGAAGCGTCCTGCATGGTGGTCCCATGCGCGGCTCCTGTCATTACAACGCGGCGCGGCGCTTTCGTTCCCACATCGGTGGCAGGCTTGCCCCGTCCTGGCGGGCAGGCCATCCATTCGGCCGATGGACGAGACACTCGCCAACACGCTGCGGCGGGCCGATCCGGATCGCTACTTCACCGCGCTGTTCGCCCCCGCAGGTCATCGCGGCACGTTGCTGGCCCTGTATGCGTTCAACCACGAGCTGGCGCGTGCGCGAGAGGTGACGCGCGACCCCAACCTGGCCCTGATACGCCTGCAATGGTGGCGCGAGATCGTGGAGGGCGCCGTGCGCACGCATGAGGTGGCGACACCCTTGCGGCTGGCCCTGGCCGAAACCCGCCTTCATGCGCCCGATCTGCTGGCCATGCTGGACGCGCGCGAGGCCGAGCTGGAAGGCATGTTTGCCACCGAGACGCAGTGGCGCGATTGGCTGCTCCAGGGCGCAGGATCGCTGGCGGTGGCGGCAGGCCGAGCGCTCGGCGCGCCGTCGCGCTCGTTGGACCGCCTCCGCGCACTGGGTGCCGGCTACGCTGTGGCGGGGCAGCTTCGCAGCGTGGCCGCTCATGCGCGCCAGGGCCGATGCCTGCTGCCCGCCGACACGCTGTCGAGGAGCGGGCTGAGCGTGGAAGGTGTTCTGGCCGATCCACGGGCACCTGGCATGGATGCGGTCTGCGCGGCCCTTGCAGCGCACGGCGTTCAGCTTCTCGGTCGGCCAGAACCGTGCGGCGCTGCCTGGATCGCGGCGGCGCTGCCCGCCATCCTCGGCCGGCGAGACCTTGCCCATCCTGGCCGCTCCGGTCCGCGCAGCCTGGCGGACCGAACCGCCGTCACCGTTGCGGCACTTCGCCGCTCGGCCTGATCGAAGGCGCGCGTCAGTCGGTCTGGCCGACAAAGACGTTGTGGTACGAGGTTATGCCCCAGGTGCCACCGTTCTTCACCAGCACCTGCTCAAGCCGAGATTGCAGCCGGCCACCCTCGGTTTTGGCGCCCGGCGGCATCCAGTGCGAGCCGGACAGCTCGGTGTCGGTGTCGACGATGGCGACATCGGGCGCCAGAACACGCAGGTGGGTCACGACCTGCCGCATGCGCGTGTGTTTGTAGATGGTGGCGAAGATCTTTGCATGCTGCGCCTGGAACGCAGCCTTGCCGACCGCCACCATGCCAACCGTGTTGGTAAACACGCAGTCCTGGCGCACGACGCTGGAATAGGCTGCGGCGTCTCCGCGGTTCCAGGCGTTCACCTGGTCCGCAACGATCCGCCGTATGGCAGCCTGGTCGTCAACCGGCTGCGCGTGCGCCGGCGCCAAGCCTTCGGCGACCAACCCTGCAAGCAACAGAGTGAATCCGAACCCCTGCAGCGCCATCGTCGTCGACCTTTCTGGACCGCAACGGGCCATGGCGGCCCTGTCCGATCAAGGGTAAGCCCCAGCCTGCTCGAGCGCCAAACAGAAAGCATCCATGGACAACCACCTGTTGACCACATTCCTGATCGTTTTGGGCGTCGTCGCCCTGCTGGTGATCCTTCGCTCGATCCGGATCGCCCAGGAGTGGCGGCGCGCGGTCGTGTTGCGGCTGGGGCGGTTCCATGCCGTCAAGGGGCCAGGCATCTACCTGCTCTGGCCGATCGACACGATCGCGACCGTCATCGACCTGCGCATACAGACGGCCAACATAACCGCCGAGCAGGCGCTGACTCGCGACACGGTGGCGGTCGGCGTGGACGCGATCATCTTCTGGCAGGTGGAGGACGCACGCGCCGCGGCCATCAACATCGTCAACTACACGCAGGCGATCGAGCGTGTGGCGCAGACCAGCCTGCGGGAGATGATCGGCAGCATCGACCTGTCGCGCCTGCTGTCTGACCGGCACACCGCCGACGAGTCGCTGCAGAGGACGATCTCGGCAAAGATTCGCGATTGGGGCGTGGCCGTGCGCGCGGTGGAGATACGCGACGTGGCGATCCCGCCGGGGCTGCAGGACGCGATGAGCCGCCAGGCCCAGGCGGAGCGGGAGCGGGACGCCAGGGTCACGCTGGCCAGCGCCGAGCAGGAGATCGCGCGGCAGGTGCTGGCGGCGGCCGAACTCTACGCCAGCAACCCGGTGGCGCTTCAGCTGCGGCAGATGAACCTGCTCTACGAGATGAACAAGGAGCGTGGCACGACCGTGCTGATCCCGACCGAGATGGCTGCCGCGATGGGCAAGCTGTTCGCGCCGTCCGTTGGTTCTTGACTCGGAACTACCCGTGACGGATCAAGTGGCGGTTGGCCTGGCCGCTCCGGGCTGCCTTTCGCGCGTCAACTAGGGGTTGAGGGGACGATGCCCGCCGAGCAGATCCAGGCGTCCGTCGGTAAGGGCGGTGTCAACCACTTCCATGACGTGATGAGCGTGCAGACCTTCATCAACATGTGCCTGCCCGCCGGACTGCGCCCGCTGACCGTGGACGGGCTCAACGGTCCGAAGACGGAAGCGGCCATCGAGGCGGTGCAGACGAGCCTGCTCAAACCCGATCCGCCGGACGGGCGGGTGGACCCGGTCGGTCCCACGATGCGGTTCCTGCGCCGGCACGCGTCCCGGTACAATCACCGCAACCGCCTGCCGAGCGGCGGTGGTCCGGTCGCGCCCACCGTCGGCGCAGCGCCCGGGACGCGGCCAGGTGCGCCTGCCCCTGCTTCGGCGTCGACTGCGCCGCCCTTGCGTGCCCCGGCGCCAAGCTCCAAGCCTGGTGCAGGCAAGCCGGGCAGCGTGCCGCCAGACATCGTGGCCGCGGCACAGGCGGCGAACCGGACGTGGCACATCCCGGCTTCGATCACGATCGCGCAATGGATGGTGGAGAGCGGCTACGGCCGTCACATGCCGCCAGGCAGCAACAATCCGTTCGGTATCAAGGCGGCGTCCGGCCAGCCCTACGTGGAAGCCAGCACGAGGGAGGAAGTGCACGGCCAGTCGGTGATGATGGTGCAGCGCTTCCGCAAATTCGACAGCATCGCCGACGCGTTCGACCAGCACGGCAAGCTGCTGGCAACAGCCAGAGCCTACGCGAAGGCACGTTCCGTCCTACCCGACCCAAGGAAGTTCGCCGACGCCCTGACCGGCGTGTACGCCACCGACCACACCTACGGAACAATGCTGAAGAGGCAAATCGCCATGTACAACCTGACACAATACGATTGAACAAAGTTTTTTGGTTCTTTTTTCAAAAAAGAACCGCTTCCCTCACTTCTCCAAATCCCGAAAACATTGCTGCAGACGAGCCGCTACAGGATTGTACAACCCCGCCTGGCTCTTGGGGTAAGTCAGCTCGAAATGTTTGAGCGTTCCATGGCTAACAAACGCCTTGGTGTAGAAGATGTCGTTCCCCGACTGTCCTGACAGAGTGAACGAGCCAGGCAGCACGCGCCGGTAGGTCACCGATCCGGAAGCGCCGGCCAGGCGTTTGCCGGCCTCGTCGGCCAGTTGCGCCACCGTCTCGCTGTCGACGTCGTAGATGCCGGACGCGGTCAGCTCCACCCCGTCCGCGGTGAATGACTGGCCGTCGCTGGCCGGGCTTTCGCCCTGCGCCTTGAGCAGGTCGCTCGGATAGCAGGTCTGGAACTGGTATTTCACGTTGGCATAGTCGGCCCAGACGTGGCTGTCGGACGACGCCCTGGCCGGCAAGCCCGCAAGCAGGATCAGGACTGGGATGACACGCTTAATCGTCCGCACTCCTTTTGACGACATCCCCATCATACCCGCTTCCGCAGCGATGGCACCCGGGGGGATCGCTGGAGGTCCGACCCGGAGTCGAACCGGGCTACAGGGATTTGCAGTCCCTTACATAACCGCTCTGACATCGGACCTCAGCCGGGGAGGCGGAGCGTATAGGGCCGAACGGACGGACGGTCCAGACTGGACCGTCGTCTGGCCTTTGAGAGATTGCGAAGCTAAGACACGCGGCAATTTGCGGAGCCTTGCCGATGCCCTCATCCGCCAACACTGCCGGGCCGCCGGGCGCCCTGTCGCCGGACGACTACGACCTGGCGCGCAACCTGATGGTGGATGGCCAGCTTCGCCCGTCCAAGGTGAACGACCGCCGCATCCTCGATGCGATGCGCACGATCCCGCGCGAAGCCTACGTCCCGGAGCCGATGGCGACCCTGGCCTATATCGACGACGACATCCAGCTCGGCGGCGGGCGCGTGCTGCTCAAGCCGCTTATGCTGGCCCGGCTGGTGCAGCTTGCCCGTCCGCGTGAGGGGGAAACGGCTCTGGTGGTGGGCGCCGGCTGCGGCTACGGCAGCGCCATACTGGCAGCATGCGGCGTGCACGTGACCGGCCTGGAAGAGGACGAGGCGTTGCTGGGATTGGCGCGCCGCCACCCTACGCCTCTGGTCACTCTGGTAGAGGGACGGCTGGCTGAGGGGTACGCGGCCGGCGCACCCTACGACCTGGTGGTGATAGAGGGCGCGGTGCGGGACATACCCGAGGCGGTCGGGCGACAGGTGTCGGCCAACGGCCGCCTTGTCGCCATCCTTTCACCCTTGGGCGGAACCAGCGTCGGCGTCCTGGCCGAGCCGAGCACGGGTGGCTTGCGGGCGAAGGCGATGTTCGATGCGGCGGCGCCGCTGCTGCCCACCCTGATGCCGGCGCCAAGCTTCACGTTCTGATGAGCGGTGTTGCAGCCAGGTCGTTGGCGGCGGCCGGCCGGTGTGTCACAGTTGTGTGGTCTATCGACGGAGTTGCTCCATGCGCATGTCGCGCGTCGTCTTGGCTGCTGGGCTGATAGGTGCTGCGGCACCCGCCGCGGCACAGGATCAGAGTGGCGGCAAAACCCGCCCGAAGCACGTGTTCGTGCCGGCCGGGCCTGGCATGGCGCGAACGATCGCCTCCGACGAGCCGGACAGCGTTCCGCATACCTTGGCCGAGGCGCTGGCTCTGGCCTACTCCAACAATCCTCAACTGACGGGGGAGCGCGCGCATCTGCGCTCGGTCGACGAGAACGTGCCGACGGCGCTGGCCGGCTGGCGTCCGACGGTCGCGCTGACCGGAAGCTACGGCTACGTCGTCGGCCGGATTGCCGAGGAGGCCGGCCTGGGCAACAACGCCGGTCAGAGCGCCCTGACAGGGTCGCAGCCATTGACAAGCCAGATACCGCGAGGGAGCAGCGCCTACGTCTCGACGCTCAACAATCGCGACACCACGAGCACTCAGGCGACGGTGACGCAGTATCTGTATCGTGGCGGCCGCACGACGGCCACGACACATCAAGCCGTCAACAGCGTGTATGCAGAGCGCGCCCGGCTGATCGCCGAGGAGGAATCCGTGTTCAGCGACACGATCAACGCCTATGTGGGCGTGATCGAGGACCGTCAGCTCCTCAAGCTGAACAAGGCCAACGAGCAGGTTTTGGGCGACGAGCTGCGGGCCATCAACGACCGTTTCAAGGTCGGGGAGCTGACACGCACCGACGTGGCGCAGGCCGAAGCGGCCCTGGCACAGGCGATCGCCACACGGCAAACCTCGGAGGGAACGCTGGAGACGGCGAACGCCACCTTCGTTCGCGAGGTGGGCATCCAGCCGCCTCCCGACCTGGCCGACCCGCAGCCGTTGAAGCTGCCCGTCAAGGAGGAGACCGATGCCGCCAGCCAGGCGACGGGCAACAACCCCAACGTGATCGCTGCGAAGTTCAACGAGTCCCAGCTGCGAGACGCGGTCGACGTTGCGTTTTCCACTCTCGCCCCGAACGTGAGCCTGCAGGGTAGCAGCTTCTTCCAGTCCAACCAGTCCGAGCCCGGCGTTCGAACCTATGGTGAGCAGGCCACGATCAACCTGACCTGGCCGCTCTACCAGGGCGGGCAGGAATATGCAGCCATACGACAGGCCAGGCAGAACTTCCTGCAGGCCGTTCGAGAGACCGAGGACGCCCAGCGCGCTGCACGGCAGCAGGCGGTGCAGGCCTACGAGACCCTGACGGCCGCACGCGCATCCATCGCCAGCTCGCGCGTCGCCGTCCGCTCCAGCGAGATCGCGCTCGAGGGGCTGGAGCGCGAGGCGCTGGTCGGCAGTGCCACCACGCAGGAGGTGCTGATCGGCCAGCAGAACCTGCTCTCCGCCGAGATCACACTGGTGCAGAACGTGACAAGCCTGGTGACCGCATCCTACGGTGTCGCCTCCGCGATCGGGCGGCTGACTGCAAGCGACCTCGGCCTGTCGGTGCCGCTCTACGACGAGACGGCCTATTACCGTGCCGTCAAGGGCCTGCTCTGGGGCAGCGGAGACCGCGCGGTCTATCAACCGGGACGATGACGGCATGGGCCAGGCTGCCGGCAAGGAGGCGGAAGACCCGTCGATGGAGGACATCCTCGCCTCCATCCGACGCATCCTCAACGACGACGAGCCCGCATCACAGGCCACAGCGCACAAGGCGGCGGCCGACGATGGGTACGGTCCCGTCGACCAGCCGGCCCTGGCCGAGGACGAGGTGTTCGTGCTCGACCAGAGCATGCTGGTGGAGCAGCCGCCTGCCGCTGCTCCGCAGGCCACCCATGCGGCATCGGCCGTGTCCGCTCCATCGCCCACCATGCCTCCCGAGCCACAGACGACCTTTCAGCAGGCGCCTCCATCTCCCATGATCTCCGCCGATCCGGACCCCTCTGCAACCGAGACCGACGACGCCCTGCTCGCGCCTTCGACGGTCGCCGCCGCCAGCGCCTCGATGGGCGCGCTGGTGCGCGTCGTGGGGCAGCAGCAGACGGCGGTCTATCGTGGCGGCCCGACGCTGGAGGACATGGTGCGCGACGAGATACGGCCGCTGGTGAAATCCTGGCTGGACGAGCACCTGGCGCCCATGGTGGAGCGCATGGTTCGGGCGGAGATCGCCCGGGTGACCGAGGGGAAGTAAGGCCAGGGGCGCCGCCTTAGGACCCTGTTGGGGCCAGTCGGCCCCAAACCTCTTTTTAGAAGTGCTGGAGCCTTATTTGCTCGACAAGATATTCGACCATGCAGCGGTGGAACGGCCGCTCTACGATGGTTGGGAGCAGGAGGGCGCGTTCGCCGCCGGACAGGTGCAGGGCGCGCCATTCACCATCGTGGTGCCGCCCCCCAACGTCACCGGCAGTTTGCACATGGGCCATGCTCTCAACTTCATCCTGCAGGACGCGCTGGTACGCTGGCGGCGGATGCAGGGGCGCGACGCGCTGTGGCAGCCGGGCATGGATCATGCCGGCATCGCGACCCAGATGGTCGTCGAGCGTGTGCTGGCCGAGGAGAAGACCAGCCGCCAGGCGCTCGGCCGCGAAGCCTTTCTCGAGCGCGTCTGGCAGTGGAAGGCTGCGTCGGGGGGGCTGATCACCGGTCAGCTTCGCCGGCTCGGCGCCTCGCTCGATTGGCGGCGTGAACGTTTCACCATGGATGAGGGGCTGAGCCAGGCCGTCCGCCGCGTGTTCGTGCGACTGCACGCCGAGGGGCTGATCTACCGCGACCGCCGGCTGGTGAACTGGGACCCGAAATTTCAGTCCGCCATCTCCGACCTGGAGGTCGAGGGGCGCGAGATCCGCGGCAACCTCTGGCACATCAGCTACCCTCTCGAGGGCGATGACGGGCGCACGCTCACGGTCGCCACCACACGACCGGAAACCATGCTGGGCGACACGGCAGTGGCCGTGCACCCGGACGACGACCGTTACCGCGACCTGGTTGGCCGGCACGTGATCCTGCCGCTGACCGGCCGCCGTATCCCGGTGATCGCCGATGCGTATTCAGACCCGGAAAAGGGCACCGGCGCCGTCAAGATAACCCCCGCCCACGATTTCAACGATTTCAACGTGGGTCAGCGGCACGCGCTGCCGATGCCAAGCATCCTCGATCGGCAGGCACGGATCACCCTGGCCGAAATCGAGCTGTTCGACGTGGGGGAACTCGCCAGCCGGGATTTCGTCCGCGGGTTGGAAGGGCAGGGCAGGGAGGCGGCGCGCGCCGCCGTGGTGGCAGAGCTGCAGCGCATGGGGCGGCTGGAGCGCATCGAGCCGCACACCCATCAGGTGCCCCACGGCGACCGGAGCGGGGTGATCATCGAGCCGCTGCTGACCGTCCAGTGGTACTGCAATGCCAAGACTCTCGCCGCACCGGCCATCGTCGCCGTCGAGCAGGGCGACGTGCAATTCGTGCCACGCCAGTGGGAGAACACCTTCTTCGCCTGGATGCGGGAGATCCAACCCTGGTGCATCAGCCGGCAGCTCTGGTGGGGGCACCGCATCCCCGCCTGGTATGCGCCGGATGGCAGCGTGTTCGTGGCCGAGACCGAAGCGGAGGCGATCCGCCAGGCGCAGAGCGCGCTCGGTCCGGACGCGACGCTGGTGCAGGACGAGGACGTGCTCGACACCTGGTTCAGCTCGGCCCTCTGGCCATTCTCCACCCTCGGCTGGCCGGAGGGCGGCGAGGTGCTGGCGCGGCACTACCCGACCGACGTGCTGGTGACCGGCTTCGACATCATCTTTTTCTGGGTGGCCCGCATGATGATGATGGGCCTGCACATGACGGGCGAGGCGCCGTTCCGCACCGTGGTGATCCACGGCCTGGTGCGGGACGAACGCGGCCAGAAGATGAGCAAATCCAAGGGTAACGGCATCGACCCCCTGGCGCTGATCGACGAATACGGCGCCGACGCGCTGCGCTTCGCGGTCTGCCAGCTCACCGGGCCCGGGCGCGACGTGAAGCTGGGCGCGGCACGGGTGGCCGAAGCGCGCAGCTTTGTGACCAAGCTTTGGAACGCCGCCCGCTTTTGCGAGATGAACGGCGTAACGCCGGCGCCAGGCTTCGACCCGGGGACTGTGCGTGCGCCGCTGTGCCGCTGGCTGCTGGACGCCGCCAACGCTGCCGCCGCCGAAGCCGGCGCGGCGCTGGAAGCGTTCCGCTTCGACGAATACGCGGCGGCCTGCTACCGCTTCACCTGGAACGTGTTCTGCGACTGGTTCGTGGAGCTGTCCAAGCCGGTCCTGTCTGGCGAGGACGGCCCGGCGCGGCAGGAGCTATGCGCCACCGCGGCCCATGTGCTTGGCATGGTGCTTCGCCTGCTGCACCCCGCCGCACCCTTCGTCACCGAGGTGCTGTGGGACGAGTTCGGCTACGGCCCGAAGCTGAGCCTGATACAGGCTGCGTGGCCTGAGGCGGCGTCCGTGCACGAAGCGGCAGAGGCGCGGGCGGAGATCGATTGGGTGATCCGCTTCATCAGCACCGTGCGCACGGTGCGGGCGGAGATGAACGTGCCGCCTTCGTTGAAAACGCCTGTGCTGCTGCGGGATGCGTCGCCGCTGACCCGCCAGCACGCGGCGGACTGGCTGGACGCGGCCACGCGCCTGGCCCGCATCTCGACGATCGGCGACGCGCCAGGGGAAACGCCGGCAGGCTCGGCGCAGGTGCTGCTGGACGAAGCCACGCTGGTGATGCCGCTGGCCGAACTGATCGACTTGGCGGCCGAGCGTGCGCGGCTGCAGCGCGATCGGGACCGCGCGGCCGGCGACCTGGCCAAGCTGGCGGCCAAGCTCGCCAACGCCGATTTCGTGGCGCGCGCCAAGCCGGAAATCGTTGAAGAGAATCGCGAGCGGGAACGCCGCTCGGCCGCCGAACTGGCCCGACTGGACGCGGCGCTGTCACGATTGACATAGGCCGGGTTCACGCCCGGCCTTGGCAGAAAAGCAGGGGCGAGACCCGCCCTGTTTCTGTGCCAGGCGCAATCCTGTCACGCTGACCGGTTCGGTTCGCGCTGAGTCTTCCAGCACTGCGTTGCCAGGTCGGCTTAATCTTTTGGTGAGACAGGCTGCGCTATTTTCGGTCCGCATCCAACGTCGGGAACGGCCGCCTTGAGCACGCACCTCACCCATCAAGACAAGTCGCGCTATGACTGACGCGGCGCTGGGCGATTTGGTCGACGAATGGTTGGCAGGAGCGCGGCGTGGAGTGCGCCTGAGCTTCGCACCAGCGCTCGAAGCACGTTACGAGGCCGATACAGGAGCTGCGCGCAGCCGCACGATGATGGTCAGCGGCGTGCTCGGCTTTCTGTTCGGCGCCTGCCTCTACCCCGCGATGCGCGACACGATGCCCGATATCGCGGAGCTTTGCCGGCAGCTTTACCTGCTGACTGCTGTTCCGGTCGGCCTGCTGCTTTCCGTGAGCTTGGCGCTCAACCCACGCCCGCTGCTTCGCGAAGGCCTCACGCTGCTGGCCAACACGCTGTACATCTGCACGGCGATGTATTTGGAGGCGACGACACGCACCACGCATACGACCTTCCTGGTGGCAGGCGTTACCGTGCTGATGGTCTACAGCGCGGTCGGGGTACAGCTCCGTTTCAGGTTTGCCGTCTGTGCGATTGCAATCATCCTGCTGTCCTACGGCTTGGCACTGCGCGCACGGGCTGACATGAGCGTGGGCAGTCAGAAGCATCTTCTGGTTCTTGCGGCTTGCTCGGCGGCCTACCTCATGCTGGCGAACTGGCGGCTGGAACGGGGCGCCAGACGAAGCTATGCCATGGCCTTGCGGGAGAAATTGCAGGCGCAAGACCTGTCCGTCCGCAACCTCGAGCTGGACGCTCTGGCCCGTCGCGATCAGCTGACCGGCTTGGCCAACAGGCGCGCCTATGATGCCTGGATCTCGTCTATCTGGGCGCAACAGTCGGCACTGGGAGGACAGCTCGGGCTGATCGTGGTCGACATAGATCGTTTCAAGGCGTTCAACGATTATCACGGACATGCGGCAGGGGATCGCTGCCTTCAGACGATCGCTCTGTGCCTGCGTGAGCAACTTCGCGGCACGACCGACCTCGTCGCGCGTCTCGGCGGGGAGGAGTTCGCGATCCTGCTGCCCGGACTGAACGAGGGGCTGTGTGCTGACATCGCCGAACGGATGCGGGCCGCGGTGCAGACCCTGGAATTGCCACACCCGGGGATCGGGCCTCGTGGCCTGGTCAGCATCAGCGCCGGTGCGGCCAGCCACGCCGCATCGGCCGAGTCCTCGCCGTCCAGCCTGTTCGACGCTGCCGACTCGGCTCTGTATCAAGCCAAGATGTCCGGCCGGGACCGTGTCTGCGTCGCCACCCTGTCGGAACGCGACGTCGCTTCCGAAGCGGCTTGACCCGTTACCGGAACAGAGCGGCGGCCTTTGTCAGTGTAACTGCGAAACCCCAGGCCAAGGGTATGCCGACAGCCAACCAGGCGAACGGCAATACCGGGTTGGCTCGCCCGACAGGCGCCGCCGACATCTCGATTGCTGCCGCGCCAGGCAGCGCCTCGGCACGCGTGAACAGCGCGGCGCGCACTGGGCGGATCAGCAGGTTGCACACCAGGCCGGCAAGCAGCAGGGCAGCCAGTATGTACATCGTGTGGTCGTAGACGTTGCGTCGCGCGACTCCGGCATCGATCTGCACCTGGCGCAGTTGGGTCACCAGGATCGGCCCGACGATGCCGGCCACCGACCACGCCGTCAGCAGCCGGCCGTGTATGGCGCCTACGAAACCGGTGCCGAAAAGGTCCGACAGATAGGCCGGTATCGTCGCAAACCCGCCCCCGTACATCGACAGGATCACCCCGAAGGCGAGCGCAAACCCCGCTTTGCTGCCAGCACCCGCCAGGCTTGGCACTGCGGTGTAGAGCACGATGCCGAGCAGGAAAAAGATGCTGTAGGTGAGACGCCTGGATAGCCGGTCAGATAGGGAAGCCCAGACAAGCCGGCCCAGTATGTTGAACAGCGACAGGAAACCCGCAAACCCGGCGGCGATCCCGCCCACCGCCCTTACTTCGCCAGGCGACAGGGCGGTAAAGCCGGTTGCGGGATGGCCGATCAGAGAGCCTGCGAAAATCTCCTGCAGCATGGGGCTCGCCATGTCGAGCACGCCGATCCCGGCCGAAACGTTGAGGCACAAAACCGCCCAGAGCAGCCAGAACTGCGGCGTGCGGCACGCCGCCTCCGGTCCCACCGAGCCTTGCAGCCCGCTCTGGCCCAAGGATCGCGCCCCGGCCGGCCAGTAGCCGACCGGCGGCACGCGGTAGCTGAACGCCCCCGCCGCCATGAACACGGCGTAGATCGCGGCCAGAACCAGGAAAGTCTGCCACACGCCCGTGCCGGTCGCGTTGTGGAAATGCGCCATCAGCCGGACGGCAAGCGGGCTGCCGATCATCGCGCCTCCGCCAAAACCCATGATGGCCAGGCCGGTCGCCAGCCCACGTCGGTCCGGAAACCATTTGATCAGCGTGGACACGGGCGAGATGTAGCCGAGCCCGAGCCCGACTCCGCCCACGACGCCGCCTCCCAGCCAAAGCAGCCATAGCTGGTGCTGGTGCACGCCGAGCGCGGCCAAAGCGAGGCCGCCCGGCCAGCACAGTGCCGCGGCCAGCCCGGCGCGCCGAGGGCCGGCACGCTCCAGCCACCCTCCCCACAACGCAGCCGAGACGCCCAGGCAGACGATACCAAGCGTGAACAGGACGCTCACGTCGGCTACCGTCCAGTCGCACGTGGTTGCGGTCATTCGCGTCAGCAGCGACGTGCCGGCAGGACAGGCGAGCGGACGGCCGATGCCGATGGCTTGGCTGAGCGGCAACCAAAACACGCTCATGCCGTAGATCATCCCGATGCTGAGATGGATCGCCAGCGCCGCCGGCGGCACCAGCCACCTGTTGTAGTCGGGACCCGCGACGATGCGCTCGCGCGTCAACAACCCAGGACGCTGAAGGATTGACCCGTCCATCGTCGCACTCCCTTACCGTTGATTGGCAGCCCCGGGCGTTCCGCAAGCCTGGTTCCACGATTTGAGCTACTCCGCTCCTGACAACGCGCGACGGGACCGCATGCCAGGCCGACCAACCAAATCATACGAAATCGTGTCCCGCTACGGTGTGCCGTCCGACGTCGCCGCGCCCGAAGATTTCACGCTCGCCCTGACGGCAGAGCGGGCAAGCGCGATCGTGCCAGCCAACGGCCTGGCCTATTGCGCAGACCTGACGGCAGAACGCGTGCTCTTTACGCACCACGAGACAGCCGAGCTCGAAGAGCTGTTTGCCGCACCCTTCCTGTTTGTCGAGCAGTTGCGCCGCGCAACGGGCGTAACCACCGTGCCGTTCGAGGACCTGGCCGGGCTGGCCCTGGCCGAACCGGGCATGCGGCCCGTTCTGGTGTTTTCCCCTGGCCGGAGCGGCTCCACCCTGTTCGCGAAGCTGTTGGCCGCCTCGGGGGTCGGATGCGCGTCCGAGCCGGACATGCTGACGCAGATCGGCCGTGCCGACCCGCAGGCCTGGGCAGGCTTGCCGCCCGGCACGGACGCCCTGCTCGCCGGCACCTGTATCGGCGCGCTCTGCCGCGTGCTCGGGCAGGGCGCGGTGATCAAGCTGCGCGGCTGGTGCAACGCCCGCCCGATCGCCATGGTGCGGAGCTTCCCGGGCTGCCGCGTGGTGTTCATGCTGCGCGGGATGGCCGGCTGGGCGATGTCGCGACATCGAACGTTCCAGGAGACCCCCGACGCGGTCGCGGCCGAACTATGCCGCGCGCTGGACGCGCTCGACCTGCTGGCCGGCGCTGGTGTCGCCGCCGAACTCCTGTGGTACGAAGACCTGATCGCAGATCCGCAGGCTGTCCTGGCCCTACTCGACGCGAGCGTGCCGAGCCAACGGCTCGGACAGATAATGCGCGAGGACTCGCAGGCGGGAAGCTGGATCGCCCGCCGGATCGTGGAACGCAAGCCGGTGCAGAGCGGCTTTCTTGAGGAGTTCGCCGCACGCTGGGCAGCGATCCGCAAGCGCGCAGCCTGGAGCGCGAGCACCGAGGCGCTGCTGCAGCGGATGTGGGACAGGTAGAAGGCCAGCAGCGAGCAGGACGCGAGGCAGTCCTTCCGCTTTGGGAAAGACCGCTTGCTTCCCCTGCTGTTCGTCGCTACGTCCCCCAGCGGGCCACGCCCCCCCACCGGGGCGCTTCTCTTCTGAAAGGGAGGGCTGCTATGGCGATCGCCAGCAAGCCGAACACGCGTCCGCACAACCCGCAATTTTCCTCAGGCCCTTGCGCCAAGCGGCCGGGCTGGTCGCTGCAGGCGCTGTCCGCCGCCCATATCGGCCGAAGCCACCGTGCAAAGGCGTCGAAAGCGGCGCTCGCCGAAATCATCGATCGGTCGCGCGCGCTGCTGGGGCTGCCTGCCGATTGGAGACTGGGCATCGTGCCTGGCTCCGACACCGGCGCCTACGAGGCAGCAATGTGGTCGTTGCTCGGCGCCCGCGGCACGGACGTGCTCTCGTTCGAGAGTTTTTCCGAAGGCTGGGCGACCGACGTGGTCAAGCAGTTGAAGATCGACGCGCGCGTGCTGAGTGCGCCTTACGGCGCACTGCCCGATCTTGACACGATCGATTTCAGCCGGGACGTCGCACTGTGCTGGAACGGCACCACAAGCGGCGTGTGCCTGCCTGACGGCGGGTTCATCCCCGCCGACCGCGAAGGGCTGGTGCTGTGCGACGCGACGAGTGCCGCGTTCGCCATGGAACTGCCCTACGACAAGCTGGATGTGGTAACCTGGTCCTGGCAGAAGGTGCTCGGCGGCGAGGCGGCGCATGGCATGCTGGCGCTGTCCCCGCGCGCGGCGGCTCGGCTGGAAAGCTACAAGCCCGCCTGGCCGTTGCCGAAGATCTTTCGCCTGACGAAGGGCGGCAAGCTGATTGAGGGCATCTTCGCCGGCGAGACGATCAACACGCCATCGATGCTCTGCGTCGAGGACGCGCTCGACGGGCTGCGCTGGGCCGAGCAGATCGGCGGCCTGCCGGCGCTGATCGCCCGCAGCCGTGCCAACCTTGCAGTGCTGGACAAATGGGTCGCCGAAAGCGATTGGGCGGCCTTCCTCGCCCAGGATGCTGCGACACGCTCCAGCACGTCGATTTGCCTGAAGATCGTGGCACCCTGGTTCGCGTCGTTGAGCGCGGACGCGCAGGCTGCCGCCGCGAAGAAGCTGGCATCGTTGCTGGAAAAGGAAGGTGTCGCACTCGACGTCGCCGCCTATCGCGATGCACCGCCGGGTTTGCGCATCTGGGGCGGTGCGACGGTGGAGGCGAGCGACATCGCCACGCTGCTGCCGTGGCTCGATTGGGCCGCCGCGCAGGTCGCCTCCGAACACGCCAGCATGGCCGCGGAGTAGCGCCGATGGTAAAGGTCCTCATCAGCGACAAGCTTTCCACCGAAGCGGTCGACATCTTTCGCAACCGTGGCGTGGAGGTGGACGTCAGGCCAGGCCTGACACCGGCCGAGCTGCGCGCGATCATCGGCGGATATGACGGGCTGGCAATCCGGTCGGCGACCAAGGTGACGCGCGAGCTGCTCGAGGTCGCGACCAACCTAAAGGTTATCGGCCGCGCTGGCATCGGCGTCGACAACGTGGACCTGAAATCGGCGACCGCGCGCGGCGTGATCGTTATGAATACGCCGCACGGCAATTCGATCACCACGGCCGAACACGCCATAGCGATGATGTTCGCGCTCGCACGCCAAATCCCTGAAGCCACAGCGTCCACCAAGGCCGGCCTGTGGGAAAAGAACCGTTTCATGGGTACCGAGCTGACCGGCAAGGTGCTCGGCCTAATCGGCGCAGGCAACATCGGCTCCATCGTGGCAGACCGCGCGCACGGCCTGCACATGCGGGTGGTCGCCTACGATCCCTATTTGTCCGAACAGCGCGCCTTGGACATGGGCGTGGAAAAGCTGGAGCTAGACGAGCTGCTGGCGCGCGCCGACGTCATCACCCTGCACACGCCGATGACGGAAGCCACGCGCAACATCGTCTCGCGCGAGGCATTGGCGAGATGCAAACGCGGGGTGCGCATCGTCAATTGCGCGCGCGGCGGACTGATCGACGAGGCGGCCCTGGCCGATGCGATCGCCAGCGGACAGGTCGGCGGTGCTGCGCTGGACGTGTTCGAGACGGAGCCGGCCAAAGACAGCCCGCTGTTCGGAATGGAAAACGTTGTGTGCACGCCGCATCTTGGCGCGTCCACCAATGAGGCGCAGGAGAACGTGGCGCTGCAGGTGGCCGAGCAGATCAGCGACTTTCTGCTGACCGGCGCGGTGACCAACGCGATCAACACCGCGTCCGTCACTGCCGAGGACGCGCCGCGCCTGAAACCCTATATGGAGCTCGTGCAGTTCCTGGGCGCCTTCGCCGGACAGATGACGCTGGCGCAAGACGGCGTGATCCGCGGCATAGCGATCGACTACGAGGGCGCGGTCGCGACGCTGAACCAGAAACCTCTGACCGCGGCCGCACTCGCCGGCGTGCTCGGTCCGGTTCTGTCGGGCGTGAACATGGTCAACGCGCCGGTTGTCGCGCGCGAGCACGGCATCGGCGTGTCGGAAACCACGCATGACCGGCCGAGCGAGTATCAGACGCTTGTGCGGCTGACCGTGTCCACCGACCGTGGCGCGCGTGCGGTGGCCGGTACCCTGTTCGCCGGCAAGCCGCGGCTCGTGGAGATCAAGGGCATCAAGGTGGAGGCCGATTTCGGCCCGCACATGCTGTACGTGACCAATCAGGACAGGCCAGGCTTCATCGGCAAGTTCGGCGAAACGCTGTCGCGTCACGGTATCAACATCGCCACCTTCCATCTCGGCCGAGCGGCGGCTGGGGGAGATGCGATCTGCCTCGTATCGGTGGACGAAAACGTGAGCGAGGCGGTATTGGCAGAGGTGAGAGCGTTGCCGCTGGTGGTCCAGGCGACGGCATTGGCGTTTTAGGGCCAGCCGGGGGCGACATCCCGGCTGGCGTTCATGCTCAGGCCATCAGGAGCCTGGGTTCACTCAGACGTCGAATGCGGCCTGACGGGTTGTGTAGCCCTTGAAAGTCTGGCCGCCATCGGCGGTGTAGCTCACGGTCTGCGTCACGCTGTCGCTCTGGCACCAGTAGAGATTGCCGTCGTAGGCGGCCGTTGTCACGATGATCCAGTAGGTCATGCCGCCTGTCAGACCTGGCTTGGCGACCGAACGCACCACGGTGCTTCGTGTCGGAATGCCTTTGTCGGCCGGCAGCGTCTGCGCGATGATCGTCTCCAGCGTGGCACCGGACAGGTCGGGCTGGCCGGACCCGTTATCCGGCACCAGGAAGCGACGGCGGCGCTGCTGGCGGTCTGCGTCAACGGCGCCCCGGCCATCTCGGAGCCCGCGCGGGCCAAGGCGCGCCCGGGTTACTGGTCACCATCCGGCACCAGATCGAACAGCAGTTCGCCGACCGGACGCTCGGCGCGGACAACATCGCGCGTTCGTTCGGCTTGTCCCGCAGCACGCTCTACCGGTTGTTCCAGCCTCTTGGCGGCATCGACGGCTACATACGACGCCGCCGATTGGCGCAAGCCTATCAGACGTTGCGGACGCCGTCCGGCCGGACGGGTGATTACGTCTACCGTGTTGCCCAGGCCTGGGGATTCGCCTCCGAAAGCGCCTTCTCCCATGCGTTCCGCCGCGCGTTCCAGCTCACTCCGCGGGAGGTCGCCTTCGGCCTGAAACAGGCGGCGCCGCAGGTGTCGCCTGCGAGCTTGGACGCGGAAGCCGACCTCTCGCAGTTCCTGCGAAACATGGCTTTGCACGCACCCTGAGCGCAATGCTGCCACGCCGGACGACAGAATGTCCGCGGGTAGACGGACGTGAACCGGTCTGGCCGTCATCCACACGCGATGTGCGACTTCGACTGTTTCAGTCTGCGTGACTCTCTCGAAGCGGCGCCACTACAGCTTGGCCGGTGGGGAGGCGAGCGGCGGGTATTGAATCACCAGCGTTCTCGACGAGAACGAGAACCAGGCGTGGACATGCTTGAGAAAGTCCAGCCCCAGAAGCATGTCGGCATCGTCGAACGATCGTTGGTCCACGATCGCCGCAGGGACGTTCTGGACGATCAGGTCGCCCACCGTGATCGGGGTCATGACGTGGCGCACGGCGTTGACGCTATTCGGGCCGATGCCGCCGGCGCGGAAATGCGGATCGTTCTGCAACGCATCAGGATGAAGGCCGAGCCGGCTGGCAGCGTTGCGGAATATCACCGTCGAAGACGCGCCCGAGTCGACCAACGCCGTCAGCGTCTTGCCAGCAACCTGGACGCGCACGAAAGGCCTGTGATCGTTGACGTCGGAGGCGGCCACCATCGGAATGGCATCGAGCTCACCCGTCAGCGCGGCAGACGGCCTCGAACAGCCTTCCAGCACGCGAAACAGGATCGCCTTGTGCTCCGGCAGGTCCAGGTCGACGTCGTATGCGGCGAGGAAATCGTCCCCGAGCAGGCCGTCGACCGGCGAGGGCCCGGCAGGAAAATCCATTTGGCTGGCATGCAGTTCCAGGCTGCGGCCGTGCAAACGGCCTATCTGGAAGGTCTTCGCAACGAAGACGTAGCCGCTCCGTGTGCCGCCGATGCCGGTCGCAAAACCGCCTGGTTCCAGCTGCAGGTGCAGCCGGTCCGCTGCTGCGCTGGTCACCGTCGTGGATTCCGCGCCGGTGTCGAAAATCATGTTCGTGGGCGTATCGTTCAGCGTCGTGGTCGTGAAAAGATGACCATGAGCGTAGCGGAACGGCAGCTCGGTGGATCGCCCTTCCTTGCAGGCGACCGAAACGCCGCCCTGGCAGCCAACGAGCAGCAAAGCCAGGAACGGCGCGAGAAGACTCCGCGCCGTCCGCTCGCTCAGTTGTACTTGCCCAGTTCGAGCCGGCCGATCTGGTTGCGGTGAACCTCGTCGGGTCCGTCCGCAAACCGCAGCGTGCGCGACGACGCGTAGTGGTACGCCAAGTGGAAATCCTGGCTTACGCCGCCGCCGCCATGCACCTGCATCGCCCAGTCGATCACCTGGCACGCCATCGACGGCGCCACCACCTTGATCATCGCGATCTCGGTGCGCGCGGCCTTGTTGCCGACAGTGTCCATCATGTGCGCCGCCTTCAGCGTCAGCAGGCGCGCCTGTTCGATCATGCAGCGTGCTTCGGCGATGCGTTCCAGCGTCACGGTCTGCTCGGAGATCGGCTTGCCGAACGCCACCCGCGATTTGGCGCGCTTGCACATCGATTCGAGTGCCCGCTCCGCCTTGCCGATCAGCCGCATGCAATGGTGGATGCGGCCCGGCCCAAGCCGCCCCTGCGCAATCTCGAACCCGCGTCCCTCGCCCAGCAGAATGCTGGAGGCTGGCACGCGGACGTTGCGGAAGTCGACCTCCATGTGGCCGTGTGGCGCGTCGTCGTAGCCGAACACGGTCAGCGGCCGCAGGATGTCGACGCCCGGCGTGTCGCGCGGCACCAGTATCATCGACTGCTGCGCGTGGCGCGGCGCCTTCGGGTCGGTCTTGCCCATGAAGATCAGCAGCTTGCAGCGAGGATCGCCGCCGCCGCTGGTCCACCACTTCCGCCCGTTGAGCACGTACTCGTCGCCCTGCCGCTCGATCGTGCTTTCGATGTTGGTCGCGTCCGAGGAGGCAACGCCGGGCTCTGTCATGGCGAAGGCCGAGCGGATCTCGCCGTTCAGCAAGGGCTCCAGCCATTCCTGCTTCTGCGCCTCCGTGCCGTAACGCTCGATGGTCTCCATGTTGCCGGTATCGGGTGCCGAGCAGTTGAACACTTCGGACGCGAACTCGACCCGGCCCATGATCTCGGCCAACGGCGCGTACTCGATGTTCTTCAGTCCGGCGCCGCGGTGGCTGTCTGGCAGGAACAGGTTCCACAAACCCGCTTCCCTGGCGTGCGGCTTCAGCTCCTCGATCAGCTGCACCGGCTGCCAACGGTCACCCGTGGCCACCTCCTGGTGAAACCGGTGCTCGTTGGGATAGATGTGCGCGTCCATGAAGTCGCTGACGCGCTCCTGATACTCCCGCGTCCTGTCGCTAAACTCGAAGTTCATCAAGACCTCCAAAAATGCAGGTCTGGAGGCGTCGCCTCCAGCGGGGTCCAGGAGCACAGCCCCTGCCTTGCCTACCGAACCGGCACGAGAACAACCTTGCCCCGAGCCCGCCGCCCCATAACCTCCGCCAACGCATCCGTCGTCCGCTCCAGCGGATAAACCCCGGACACGTGCGGCCTGACCAAACCGGACGCGAACCACTCGAACAGCCGCGCCACGTTACGTGCATGTGCCGCCGGATCGCGCTGTGTCCAGGTGCCCCAGAACACGCCCTTCGCCTCGCCCTCGCGCAGCAGCAGCAGGTTCAGCGGCAACTTCGGTATGTCTCCCGCGGCGAACCCGATCACCAGCAGCCGCCCGCCCCACGCAAGGCCGCGCACCGCCGCCTCGGTCATCGCGCCGCCGACAGGGTCGTAGACCACGTCCACGCCGGCGGGCGCCAGCCGCTTCAGCTCGGCCTTCAGGTCGGCAGTCGCGTAGTTGATGGTCAGCTCCGCGCCGTGGGCGCGCGCCAGTTCCAGCTTCTCGTCGGACGAGGCGGCAGCGATCACCCGCGCGCCCATCGCCCGCCCGATCTCGACGGCCGCCAGGCCGACGCCGCCCGCCGCTCCCAGCACCAGCACCGTCTCGCCGGGGCGCAGGCGGCCGCAATCCTGCAACCCGTGCAGCGAGGTGCCGTAGACCAGCATGAAGCCGGAGGCGGTCTCGAAATCCATGCCGCCCGGCAATTTTACCGTCCGGTCGGCCTGTGCGGCCACCTGTTCGGCAAACCCGCCTATGCCGCACAGCGCCACAACACGGTCTCCCACGGCAAACCCGGACACGCCCTCGCCAAGCTGGCGCACGGTACCTGCCACCTCGCTGCCAGGGGTGAACGGGCGAGGCGGCTTCACCTGGTACTCGCCGCGCACCATCAGTCCGTCAGGAAAGTTCACCCCTGCCGCGTGCACGTCCACCACCAGTTCGCCAGCGCCCGCCACCGGCTCCTGGCGGTCCTCCAGCGTCAGCTGCTCGATCGGTCCGAACTCGTTGCAGACGACTGCCCTCACGCATCCTCCTCGGCTGCACCCTGTTCCCGGGTGCTCGCGCCCGTCGCGCGGATATGGTTGACGTTTGCGGCAACACCATGCGTCAGGACGTGTGCTTTGACCAGACTGGACGTGGCGCACGTGCCGTGACAGGCGGGACCATGGCTTTCCTGACCGAGTCCGAGCCGCCCCGCCTGGTGCCCATAGAGGTGCATCCGGGCGTGCGCCGCATGGTGGCCCCCAACCCTGGTCCCATGACCTATCACGGCACCAACACCTGGCTGGTCGAAGAGGCGGACGGGCTGACGGTGATCGACCCCGGCCCGGACGACGCGACCCACATCGCCGCCATCGCCGGTTGCGGACCCGTCGCGCGGATCATGCTGACGCACAGCCACCCCGACCACTTCGCAGGCGCGCCCGCGCTGCGCCAGGCGACGGGCGCGCGCATCCATGGCTGGGGCACGCCCTGGGCCGCCGGCTTCGCCCCCGACGTGGCAATGGCCGATGGCGGCCGGGCCGGCCGGCTGACGGCGCTGCACACGCCGGGGCACGCCTCCGACCATCTATGCTTCGCGCTTGACGGAGAGCGCGTGCTGTTCACCGGCGACCAGGTAATGTCGTGGTCCACCAGCGTGGTCAGCCCCCCGGATGGCGACATGGGCGCCTACATGGCGGGGCTTCGGCGGCTGCTGGCGCGCGACGACGCGCTCTATCTCTGCGGGCACGGGCCGCCTCTGCCGCAGCCGGCATCGCTGGTGCGCGCCATGCTCGCGCATCGGGCAGGGCGGGAAGCGTCGATCCTGGCCGCCCTGAACCGTGGACCGATGACGGAGGAGGGGCTCGTCTCCGCCCTTTATGCCGGGCTCGATGCCCGGCTGGTGGGTGCCGCAAAACGCAGCGTGCTGGCGCACCTCGAAAAGCTGGCCCGCGAGCACCGAGCCGTGCTCGATGGCTTGCACTGGCGGGCAGGCAGCGGATCGGACGAGCAGCAGGCGATCTGATCCTGCCGCGTCGTCACCGTTGGTATCGGTAGTCCGGTCGAGGAGCGGGTTCGGCCCCGGCCGTCGGGCGCAGCCTCATCAGACGGCGGGAAAGATCTCGGGCCGGCTTCTCTATCCAGTAGAACGTCGCGGCAGAGACCAGGAACGTCAGCAGAGTCGGGACGATGCCCGCCAAGGTATAGGCGTGCGGCACGTGATGGGCGGCCAGCTGCGTCACCAGCGGTTGCCGCAGCAGCCTCTCCAACGGCCGGTGCACGAGGTAGATGGAGTAGGAGACCTCCCCGAGCCAATGGACGGGCCTGGTTCCCAAGACCCAGGCGGCTGCGGACCGGTTGAAACACAGCGTCATTACCAGCGGCACGAACGCTATCACCAGCAGGACGTCGCTCCCCGGTGTGACCCAAAGGGCGGCCATGGCGAGGAACGCGATGTCGCCCACATAGCGCCTCTGGCAGAGTTCTGCGACCGCCGGCGACGCGACGAGGCGGGCAGCCGCCAGCCCCAGCGTGAACGAACCCAGGCACCGCATCAGGGGATAGGGTGTGCCGACCCCGAACACGTCCAGCGGCCCGCTCCTCCATTGATCGTTGTCGACGAATTGGTACAGCTGGGCGGTCGACCGTGTCGCAACGAACACCAGGGTCAGCACGGCCAGGCCGAGCACGGACACGAACCAGCCCCTGGACCGGGGCATGACCATGGTGACGAGGACCGGAAACAGGAGGTATGCGGCAAATTCGGTGCTGATGGACCATGCCGGGTCGTCGATGCTGGCGGCCACGCCCCATGCCTGCACCATCAGGATGTTGCTGAACAACTCCGCGGCAGTGGGAACGACTCCCGTCATCTTGCCGGCATAGAGAAGAACTGCCGCGACCAGGGTGATGAACAGGTACAGTGGATAGACGCGGCCAAGGCGCTTGCCCATGAAGGTGATGTACGCATTCCAGGAAAAACTGGAAAATTGTCCCGCATAGTTTAGCGCCATGACCAGGCCGCTGAGCACGAAGAACAGATCCACCGCAATATAGCCGTGGAACAGCACGGCATGGAGCATCGTCAGGCCCGTGCTGTTCTGAAAGTAGTTATGGCTGTTCTGAAGATAGTGGTAGACGACAACGAGGCAGGCAGCGACACCGCGGATGCCGGTCAGCGGCCTGATTTCCTGGCGAGGCGCGGCGTTCGCCTGGCTCTGCGCAACCGGGTGGGGTGATCGTTCCACTTTCGCGCGTGGTCGCATATATGGCTGCTCCGTCAGACGGCCGGGCGCCAACCTTTCAGCGCGTGCCGATTGTGTAGTCTGACACATGCACAACTTGAGCGCACATCAAAACGGCCAGACAGACTGCGCACTCGCGTCCAAGGCGCTCTGAAGGATGTAGGCAGCCGCCATCTTGTCCACCGAGGCTTCCCGCCGCTTGCGCGTCGCGTCCGCTTCCTTGACCAGGAACCGGTTTACCGCCGCGCTGGACAGCCGCTCGTCCCACAGCGCAGCCGGCAGCCCGGCCGCCTCCGACAGCGCCCGCGTCCAGTCCCGCGCCGCCTGGGCTGCCGGGCCGAGCGTGCCGTCCATGGACAGCGGAAGCCCAACCACCAGCCCACCTGTCTCCTGAACCCGCGCGATCTCGGCAATCTCCGCCGCGTTCACCGAAAGCTTGCCGCGCTTGAGCTGGCAATACGGCGTTGCCAGCATCAGCGTCACGTCTGAGAGGGCAACGCCGATCACCTTCGTGCCGAGGTCCAACCCGAGCAGACGATGGCCAGGCATCAGCGCCGCCCGCAGCGCCGCCATGTTGATGACAGGCATGGGCGCGCTTATGGTCCGCCGCTTCGCGTCAAGCCAGAGGTTCCCGCAAAGATGTCGCTCGATCCCGCGACCGTCCGGCGCATCGCCAAGCTCGCCCGCATCGGCGTGGCCGAGCACGACATCGCCCGCCTGCAAGGCGAGCTGAACGGCATCCTCAGGTGGATCGAGCAGCTTTCCGAGGTGAACGTGGACGGGGTGGAGCCGCTCACCGGCGGGGCGCAGATCGCGCTTCGGCTGCGGGCCGACGAGGTGACTGACGGGCGGATCCAGGCCGCGGTGCTGTCCAACGCGCCGGAGCGGGAGGGCGACTTCTACACGGTGCCCAAGGTGGTCGAATGATGCTGACCGAGCTGACGATCGCGCAGGCCAGGGCCGGCCTGCAGCGGCGCGATTTCAGCGCGGCCGAGTTGGTGCAGGCGCATGTGGACGGCGCGGCAGCGCTCAACCCGCGGCTCAACGCGTTCATCACGCTGACGCCCGAGCTGGCGCTGAGCCAGGCGGCCGGCGCGGACATCGCGCTCGCAGACGGCAGCGCAGGACCGCTCGCCGGCATCCCGCTGGCGATCAAGGACCTGTTCTGCACCCACGGCGTGCGCACCACCGCGGGAAGCCGCATCCTGGGGAACTTCGTTCCGCCTTACGAGAGCACGGTGACCGCAAACCTGCTCCGCCATGGCGCGGTGTTCCTCGGCAAGACCAATCTGGACGAGTTCGCCATGGGCTCGTCGAACATGACCTCCGCTTTCGGCCCGGTCGAAAACCCGTTCAAGCGCGCAAACGATCCCGACGCGGTACTGGTGCCGGGCGGCTCGTCCGGCGGGTCGGCCGCCGCCGTTGCCGCGCGCATCGCCATGGGGGCGACCGGAACCGACACCGGCGGCTCGATCCGGCAGCCGGCCTCGTTTTGCGGGCTGGTCGGCATGAAGCCGAGCTACGGGCGGTGCAGCCGCTGGGGCGTGGTCGCCTTCGCCTCCTCCCTGGACCACCCAGGCGCCTTTGCGCGCACCGTGGAGGACAGCGCGATCCTGCTCGGCAGCATGGCCGGCTTCGACCCGCGCGACAGCACCAGCGTGGACCGCCCCGTGCCGGATTACGGGGCCGCGTGCCGACGCGGCGTGCGGGGCGTGCGCATCGGCGTGCCGCGCGAGTACCGCGCCGACGGCATGCCGGCGGAGGTGGAGCGCCTCTGGACGGCTGGGCTGGACTGGCTGCGCGATGCCGGCGCCGTCATCGTGGACGTGTCACTGCCGCACACCAAATACGGGCTTGCCACCTATTACATAGTGGCGCCCGCAGAAGCCTCGTCCAACCTCGCGCGCTACGACGGCGTGCGTTTCGGCCACCGCGAACCCGGCCACGACCTGACCGAATTGTATGAGCACACCCGCGCCGCCGGCTTCGGCGAGGAGGTCAAGCGGCGCATCCTGATCGGCACCTACGTGCTTTCGGCCGGGTATTACGACGCCTATTACCTGCGTGCGCAAAAAGTGCGGTCGTTGATCCTGCAGGATTTTACCGAAGTCTTTGCCCAGGTGGACGCGCTGCTGACGCCGACGACGCCCAACGCCGCCTTTGCTCAGGGCGAGAAGATGGATGATCCTGTCGCGATGTACCTCAACGACGTGTTCACCGTGCCCGCCGACCTGGCCGGCGTTCCCGCGATGTCGGTGCCCGCCGGGCTGGACGGGCAGGGGCTGCCGCTCGGCCTGCAGGTGATCGGGCGGCCGTTCGACGAGGAGACGGTGTTTGCCGTTTCGCAGGTCATCGAGGACGCTGCCGGATTTACCGCAATGCCGACTCTGCGTGCCGGAGCGCCATCATGAGCTACACATTGGAAGGCAGCACCGGCACCTGGCAAATCGTCTGCGGCCTAGAAGTCCACGCCCAAATCATCAGCTGCTCCAAACTTTTTTCCGGCGCCGCGACCGATTTCGGCAGCGAACCCAACAGCCAGGTCAGCCTGGTCGATGCCGCCTTTCCCGGCATGCTGCCCGTGCTCAACGAGGAATGCGTGGCGCAAGCCGTGCGCACCGGCCTCGGCCTGAACGCGCAGGTCAACCTGACCAGCCGCTTCGACCGCAAGAACTATTTTTATGCCGACCTGCCCAGCGGCTACCAGATCAGCCAGTTCGACCACCCGATCGTCGGCACCGGCGAAGTGGAGATCGAACTGGCCGACGGCACGACGCGCTGCATCGGCATCACCCGCCTGCACCTCGAACAGGATGCCGGCAAGTCCCTGCACGACCAGGACGCTACGCGCTCGTTCATCGACCTCAACCGCTGCGGCGTCGCGCTGATGGAAATCGTCAGCGAACCTGACATCCGCTCGCCCGAAGAAGCCGGCGCCTACCTCCGGAAACTGCGCACCGTGCTGCGCTACCTCGGCACCTGCGACGGCAACATGGACGAGGGCAGCATGCGCGCCGACGTCAACGTCTCCGTGCGCCATGCGGGCGAGCCGTTTCGCACCCGCTGCGAGGTGAAGAACGTCAACTCAATACGCTTCGTCATGCTCGCCATCGAGGCAGAGGCAAAGCGCCAGATCGCGGTCTGGGAGGCGGGCGAGGAGGTGCACCAGGAAACCCGCCTGTTCGACCCCGCGCGCCAGGAGACGCGAAGCCTGCGCAGCAAGGAGGACGCGCACGACTACCGCTACTTCCCCGACCCCGACCTGCTGCCGCTGGTGCTGGAGCAGGACTGGGTCGACCGGTTGAAAGCGAGCCTGCCGGAGCTGCCCGACGCCAAGCGCGCCCGTTTCGTGCACGATTACGGCCTGACCCCTTACGACGCCGCGGTCCTGGTGGCCGAACAGAGCACCGCGGCCTTCTTCGAGAGGGTCGCGCGTGGCCGCGACGCGCGCCTGGCGGCAAACTGGATCACCGGCGACGTCTTCGCCGCCCTGAACCGCACCGGCCGCACGATCGAGACCAGCCCGGTGAGCGCAGAAAACCTGGGCGCCCTGCTCGACCTGATGGCGGACGGCACCATCAACGGCCGCATCGCCAAGGAGGTGTTCGAAGCGATGGTGGAGACCGGCGCCGCGCCTGCCGAGATCGTGGCGGCGCGCGGCCTCCGCCAGGTCACCGACACCGGCGCGATCGACGACGCGGTGGACAGCGTGCTGGCCGCCAACCCCGACAAGCTGGCCGAATACCGGGCGGGCAAGGATAAGCTGTTCGGCTTCTTCGTGGGTCAGGTGATGAAGGCGATGGCTGGCCGCGGCAACCCGGCTTTGGTCAACGACGCCCTGCGCGCACGCCTCTCGGTTTGACCGCCGCCCCCCAGCCCCCTAGAACACCCCGGCAAACGTCGTGTTGCATCCCGGCGGAGGGGTGGCCGAGTGGCTGAAGGCGGCGGTTTGCTAAACCGTTGTACGGGGTCAACCCGTACCGTGAGTTCGAATCTCATCCCCTCCGCCAGAGGCGTCGCCAACTACTGCTGCAAGCCCGTCCGTAGAAGCTTCGCCAACTCCTGTGTCGCTTCCAAGCAGCGGCGGGTAGGTGAGGCGGTTGCCTGCTGCCGCGAGTTTGAGCGCGTATGCGTGGCCGACGTCGCGCAGCATGTCGAAACCGCAGGTCACCAGTATGACGGGCGGAAGGCCAGCGTGGCTGGGCGCTTTCAACGGTGTGATGTAGGTCGGCATTGTCGCCCTCCTGAGCCGGCCGTCAACGACCCTTGGCAGGCAGGCGTTGCGGCCCCCGCACGAGGCGGGCTGTCACGATGCGGGCATGACGTAGCGGAGCAGGGCCTGCGCCATCACCATTTCGGATGCGTCCGCCGGGATGGGTGCTGCGAAGCTGCCGTCCGGAGCCAGCAGGATGATGACCGAGCTGTGGTCCACGGCGTAGCTGGCCGGCTGCGCCGGCGTGCGATGCGAGACGCTGACCACGTGATACTCGCGGTCGACCCTGCCCAGCTCCTCCGCGCCGCCTGTCAGCCCGACCAGGCCGGGCGAGAAGGCGGCGACGTAGCGTCGGAGCACTGCGGGCGAGTCGCGTTGCGGGTCTACCGTGATGAACAGCGGCTGCACGCGGTCTGCCGCCTTGCCCAGGTGGACGAGTGCGGCCGTCAGCGTGGTCAACGTCTCCGGACAGACATCCTGGCAGGCGGTGTAGCCGAAATAGATGGCCAGGTATTTGCCGGGAAAGCTGCGCTCGGTGACCACACGGCCGTCATCGGCGGTCAGGGTGAACGGTCCGCCCACTCCGGCCCGGCGTTCGGCGCCAGGCGTCAGCAGCCAGGACATGGCGGCTGACGCGAGCAGGATGGCCGCAGCCCCGACACCGGCGAGAACCAGCGCATTGTTGCCGCGCTGCCGCCGCCGCGCGGCACGCCTCCGTTTCATCGCAGACCCATCACATCGGCATGTCCATCTTCATGCTCATCGCCGCCTTTGCCGCCTCGGCCGCAGGATGCGCACGCAGCGACCGCAACTCGGCATCCAGCGACGACGCGTCGTCCCAGGCCGACGCCGTATTTGGGCGTTGCATGGCGCGCAGCCAGCCCTGGTCGTCAATCAGGAACTCGGTTCCCGGCAGGGCCGACACGTCCAGCCCGGACACGATGGCATAGGCCAGGCCCACGGTCTCGTCGCGGCTGACGCAGAGGTGCCCGGAGGCAGGCTGTCTGTCCGCTCCAGCCAGGACGGTCGTGACAGGCCGGGGAGCCGGCCTGGCCGAACCGCCGAAGCGCAGCAGCACGTATCGCCCGTGTAAATCCGTCGACCTGACCGTGGATGCGGCGCAATCGGCGCCGAAGCCGGGCGACTGCAGGGGGGGCGACCAAACACCCGTCCGCCGCATGGTGACGCCCGCGTTGTGCGCGCGGATGTAGTCTATGGCGGCCCAACGCTGGTCGTCGTCCAGAATGCCTGCGAAGCCTGGCATCGCCTGCACGCCTTCCGGCGTGCGCATCCCATGGGCCAGCCACCAGAACAGCTCGCCATCGCTGTGCATCCACAGATGCGCGGCCGTCAGGTTCGCGGGCGGCACCGGCAGCGTCTTGGCTGCCGGACCATCGCCACGACCATCGATCCCGTGGCAGGCAACGCAGTGCTGTTCGTAGACGGCATGGCCCGCCACGATGGAGGCGGACGCAAAGCCGGTCGGCGAATGATAGAAGCTGGTCGGGTAGGCCGTCACCAGCAGCAGGTCGAAATGCGGGACCGCGAACCACGCGACCAGGGCCGCGAACCCGCCAGCGGCCAGCCGGACGCGTCGCAGGACGAGGCTGATCGCCAGCACCAGCAAGGCGCCGCCCAGGGCCAGCCCGGCCAGCACGACCTCCCTTCGAAAATCAGGATCCTCATCGACGGCCGCCAGGCTGAACCGCTCGGCGAACGGCCAGTCCGGCTGCTCGTGCATCGCCGGCGGCAGCCCGCTCAGCACGGCCGCTGCAGCGACGATGGCGATCGCGAACCCTGTCTGTAGCAGGATGCTGCTGACCAGCACGCGCCTGGCGGCGTCCGGATGGCCCTGCAGCAGAGCGGGCGCGAAACGGTAGCGGTTTGCCGCAGCGAAACCCAGCAGCGCGGCGAACAGCGCGACCTTGGCCAGCACCATCCAGCCATAGGCCGTGCCGACCAGCCCTGGAACGCTGGCGACCAGGATCCATCCCTGCACGGCAGACGACACAACGAGCGCGGCGATGCACCACTGGCCCAAGGGGGAGAACCAGCGTGCGGCCAGCGCACCGGCCTTGGCCGGCGCGTGCCTGACCAGCAGCAGCAGCGGCAGCAGGCCGCCGAGCCACCCGCCCGCCCCAAGCAGATGCAGCACGTCCAGCGCGAGAAGCCCGCTCAGGCCGTCATACATGGAGTAGGCATGGCTGTGGCCCGCCTCCAGAGCCACAGCAAGCGCGGCCATGCCCAGCGCCGCACGCCTGCGCCACACGCCATCCCCCACCAGAGCCAGCAGGACCGCGAGGCAGGCGGCCTGCGCTGCCAGCGCGTGCCCGAACGCAGTGCTGGCCAGGACGGTCGGCACGGCCCGGGCAGCGTCCGCCAGACTGCCCGCATCCGCCATGGCGCCCGCCTGCAACACGAGCCACGCACCGGCGGCGAGCAGCCCCACCACAATGCTGGCGCGCACGAGGCGATCAAGACGAGCGCGGTCGGCGGTTGCCATCTCCGGCGCCATCGCCGCGTGGGCCTTTGGTGCCACCACGCTGCCGAACGCCAGAGCGCCGAAAGCGGAGAGCGAGGCCGCAACCAGCACGGCGCGCGCGGCGCAAAGCGGCACGCCGCCCTGTAGATCGAAGTGCGGCAACATCGCTACGGCACCACGGTGAAGTGGAACTTGCCCTGCGTCTTGTGCGTGTCCACCGATGTCACGTGCCAGATGACGGTGTAGACGCCTGCGCCCAGCTTTTTCAAGCCGACCGCCAGCCTGGTGGGGTCGCCCGGCTTGGTGTGCGGCGCGCCCTCGGCCACCGTCGTGCCGGACGCGTTCTGGACCTCGATCTTGGAGAAGTCGGGCTCCACGCCCTGGGTGAAGTGCAGCACCACCTCTGTGGGGACGGTCGGGCTTTCGCTGCCTACGCGCGGCAGCGCCCCGTCCAGGAAGGCGTGTGCCCAGCAGGGGAAGGGGAGAAGACAGAAAGAAAGTAGTCCTTTTTTGAAAAAAAGGACCAAAAACCTTTTGTCTGTTTGAGATCGCGACAGCCTCATGAAAGTTCTTTGCTTCTGTCTTTCGAGAAAGAAGGCCTTTTCTCGACCTATCATTTCAACAGCTCCAGCAGAGGCGCGCCAATCCCGTGCGGATAAAGATCATCGAGGAAAATATGGACCTGCACGACCACGCCCACGTTGGTGCCGGCCGCCTTGTTCAACGGAACCAGCGCCTCTACCCCAACCTGGAACCAGCTGCGCAGATAGATGAAGCCGGGTGCGACCGTCCACGTCGTGGGCGCGTTGCCGCCAGAGGTGGTAGGCGACGTCCAGTCCACCTCGGCCAACGGAACGAGATGGGCAAACGGCTCCGGCAACCCGAAATCCTTGATCTGGTTCTGCAGATAGGGGATCGAATACTGGACCGAGAACCCGCCGATCCACTGGTTCGTGTTGCCGTTGTTCGTGCGGGTTGACGTCAGGCCGGTCGTGATATCGGTCGTCATGTAGGTCTTGATCGCCCTGTCGGCGATCGCGTAGCTGAGCTCGCCGGAAAACTGCAGCGGCTGCAGCATCGGAACCGGCAGCTCGTCCAGCCCCTTGCCCAGATAGACGGTGGGCGCCGTGTTGCCGTACTCGTCGGCGCCGATATGCGACGTGCCGGTGCGCCCGAACTCGCGGATCACGCCGAACCCAAGCTGAAAACCGTGATCGGGGCTGACGCATTTGGCCCATTTCGCCGTTACGGTCAGGTCGTCCCAGCCCGCCTGAGTCTTCGCGTTGTTCGTCTGGTTGACGGTGTAGTCGTCGTTGAACGCGAAGCCGATCTCCTCGGTCAGTCGCTTGTCGTATTCGAAGGCAAGGTCGGTATCGTGGCCTGGGCCCGGGCCGTCATCGGCGGCAACTCTGGTGTAGACGACTTGTGGGATGGTCGCTTCGTCCGCGACGCCCGGGTCATCGAGGGTAAGCGTCACCGGATAGACCCGGCTGCCGCACACTGCGTGGGCGAGGGCGGGCGAGGCGCGGCACAGGAGAGCGCCCGCGCAACCGAGCGCGGTGACTGGCAATAATCGATGCATTGGTAACCTGTCTGTCTTGCGTGATCAGGCACGGCTGCGCTGGCGCTGCCGCGGAATGGATCATGAGTTCAGACTGGCTGAGGGGGACCCCGTGGGAACGAGGAGGCTGCGTAAAGGCCGGGAGGGCCGCGCGCCTGGGGAGTAGTGACCTGACCGATCTTGCCGGACGCAGGCCCCGGCAGGAACGGGCCGTGGCGCAACAGGATCGCCGCGTGGCCGTCGGCAGACAGGACGTTGACGATGGCCTGGTCTGCGTGGCGATGCGGCGAGGGCGCCGTGCCGTCGCCAGCGTGGTGGGCGCCCTGGCAGAAGATCGACGCGGCAGCAAGCTGCGCGGCTTGGGATTCTGCGGCGTCGGCCGACGGCCACACGCCGACCGCACCGATCTGACAGGCGATGGCGAACGCAGCCGCCAGCCGCCTGAGCAGGTGGGCAGGGCCGCGCAGCCGCTTGAGGGAGGAACGCACCATCGCCACGCCTTATATCAGCCCAGAGGCCCGCGAGAAATACGGGCCCTGCCGCTACGGCCTGGATCGGCCGACAAAGTCGACAAAGGCGCGAAGCGGCGCGGGAAGGTGCCGCCGCCCCGGGTAATAGAGGAACGGGCCGGAAAAAATCTGCCACCAAGGTTCCAGGATAGGCTCCAGGGTTCCGGCATCGAGATACGGGCGAAGCCAGTCCTCGAACAGATGAATGACGCCGGCGCCGTCACGCGCCGCATCGACGGCAAGATCGGTTGCCGCACCGACGCGAACCGTGAGCGGACCGGTCGGCTCGATCCTGACGATCTCCCTGTCCCGCTCGAACTCCCAGGCGGTCATCGCACCACTTGCGAAGCGCCCGCGCAGACACGCATGCTCGAGCAGGTCGCGCGGGTGTTGGGGGCGCCCGCGCCGGTCAAGGTAGTCGGGCGCTGCCGCGGTCGCAAAACGCTGCTGCCGCGGCCCGATCGGCACGGCGATCATGTCCTGCTCCAGCCGCTCGTCGTAGCGGATGCCGGCATCGCAACCGGCCGCGAGAACGTCGACGAACTCGTCCTCGGCGATCACGTCGAGGTGGATGTCGGGAAAGGCGGCCAGGAAACGCGGCACGATGGCCGGCAGAACCAGCCGAGCGGCACTGATCGGCACGTTCAGCCTCAACGTGCCGGCGGGCCGGTCACGAAAACCGTTCACCACGTCCAGCGCCGCCTCTATTTCGCCCAACGCCGGACCGAGCCGTTCGAGCAGGCGCATCCCCGCTTCGGTGGGCGCCACGCTCCGCGTGGTGCGGTTCAGCAATCGGACGCCGAGCTGCCCTTCGAGCCGCCGCACCGCCTCGCTGAGGCCGGACGCGCTGCCGCCGCTCAGCCTCGCGCCGTCACGGAAGCCGCCCGCACGGGCAACCGCCATGAAGGCGGTGAGGTCGCCGAGATCCGCCGCCATTGTTCGCCACTCCGAACAGCCTGTACCAATTAAGATGTATTATCGCACGGGCAGGCGATGTCTACATCGGTCAGCGAACAAGGAGCAGCATGGCATGGCCGACATCAGCAGGGCGGGCACATTCAAACTCGGCGATCACGCCATCAAGCGTCTCGGCTACGGCGCGATGCAGTTGGCAGGCAAAGGCGTGTTCGGGCCGCCGAAAGATCACGACGCTGCCCTCGCCGTGCTTCGCGAGGCGATCGAGGCGGGAGTCGATCACATCGACACCAGCGACTTCTACGGACCTCACGTCACCAACAGCCTCATCCGGGAGGCGCTGCATCCCTACCCGGATGGTCTCGTGATCGTCACCAAGATCGGGGCGAAGCGCGGCGCGGACGCCTCCTGGAACCCGGCTTTCTCGGATGCCGAACTGACCAGCGCTGTTCATGACAACCTGCGCAACCTGGGCGTGGACGTGCTCGACGTCGTCAACCTGCGCATCATGTTCGCCCATCATCCGGCGGAAGGCTCGATCGCAGCGCCGCTCGCGGTTCTGGCCGAACTGCAGCGCCAGGGACTGGTGCGCCATGTCGGGTTGAGCAACGTCACCGCCGCCCAAGTTGCCGAGGGACGCAAGATCGCAGACATCGTCTGCGTGCAGAACCTGTACAACCTTGCGCATCGAGACGATGACGGCCTGATCGACACTCTGGCCGAAGCGGGCATCGCCTACGTGCCGTTCTTCCCGCTCGGCGGCTTCACCCCGCTTCAGTCGACCGAGCTGAGCGAGGTTGCGTCGCAGCTCGGTACCACCCCCATGCAGGTGGCGCTCGCCTGGCTGCTGCGCCGTGCGCCCAACATCCTGCTGATCCCCGGCACCTCGTCCATCGAACACCTGCTGGAAAACCTTGCGTCCGCGGAACTCGACTTGCCTGACGACGCCATGGTCGCACTGAACGGTATCGGAGCGAAACGCGCGGCTGCGACGGTGTGACGCGCCGGCTGCGATGCGCCCGGGCTTATGAAAGGCGTGCGCATCGCAGTAGTCTTTCGGCATGAAGCCCGTACTCCTGTTCCTGCTCGCTTTGTGGCGTCGCCAGGCTGCCCTGGCCGGGCTCGTCCTGTCCTGCATGGTGATCGCGACGCTCGCCGACGTGGCGACGCCGGTGTTCGCCGGCCGCCTCGTCGACGCGGTCGGCGCGGGCCAGCGCCCGGGCGCGGTTTACGCGGTGGCCTGGCTGGCTGGCCTCGGCGTGTTCATGCTCGGCATCAGGCAGGTGGCGCTGTGGGGCATCGTGCGCCTGACATTGCGCATGATGACCGACGTGAAGGCGGAGGCGTTCGCCCGTGTGCAGTCCTTCTCCGCATCCTGGCACGCAGAAAGCTTTTCCGGCGCCGTCGTGCGTCAGGTGCTGCGCGGCGCCGGCGCGGTCGACGCACTCAACGACGTGATCGTGTTTTCCGTCGTCCCGAACGTCACCGTGCTCGTCGGCGCGTCCCTGCTGCTCGGCGCGCACTGGCCTGCCATGGGACTGGCCATAGCGCTCGGCAGCGCGTCTTACCTGGTGCTGACGGTGTGGCTGTCGGTGGCCTGGGTCGCGCCGGCCGCAGAACTGTCCAACGCGTGGGACACGCGCGTCTCCGGCGCGCTGGCTGACGCGATCACCTGCAACGCCTCGGTCAAGGCGTTCGGCGCGGAGACGCGCGAGGAACGCCGCCTGGGCGGCGTGCTGCGCAAATGGGCGCGGCGCACGGACCGCACCTGGATGCGCGGCGTGGGCGCGTTCTCCATCCAGGGCGTGGCGCTGCTGGCGCTGCAGCTGCTGATCGTCTGCACCATCACCCTGCTGTGGCATCGCGGGCAGGCCGATGCGGGCGACGTCGCGACCGTGCTGACGATGTATTTCGTCCTGCACGGTTACTTGCGCAACATGGGCCAGACGGTGCGCGAGATGCAGCGCGGCGTGAACGACATGGCCGAGCTGGTGGCCCTGCATGCCGAAAGGCTGGAGGTCGCCGACGCGCCTGGTGCGGGCGAGCTCAAGGTCAGCGCCGGGCGGATCACGTTCGACCGGGTGCGCTTCGGCTACGGCGCGCATGCAGCCCCGCTGTTCGACGGCCTGTCGGTGGACATCAGGGGCGGCGAGCGTGTGGGCCTGGTCGGCCCGTCAGGGTCTGGCAAATCCACCTTCGTGCGCCTGATCCAGCGCCTGCACGACGTGCAGGGCGGCGCCATCCTGATCGACGGGCAGGATTTGGCGCGGCTGCGCCAGGCCAGTTTGCGCCAACAGATCGCAATCGTCCCGCAGGAGCCGACGCTGTTCCATCGCACGCTGGGCGAAAACATCGCCTATGGACGGCCCGACGCCACCCAGGCGGAGATCGAGCGTGCGGCGCGGTCTGCCCACGCGCACGGCTTCATCACCCGCCAGCCAAAGGGTTACGCGACCCTGGTGGGCGAGCGCGGCATCAAACTGTCCGGCGGCGAGCGCCAGCGCGTGGCGATCGCGCGCGCCTTTCTGGCCGACGCGCCGATCCTGATCCTCGACGAGGCGACCTCGAGCCTTGATTCGGAGAGCGAGGCCGCGATCCAGGCGGCGATGGCGCGGCTGATCGAGGGACGGACGGCGATCGTCATCGCCCACCGCCTGTCCACCGTGCGCGCCATGGACCGCATCCTGGTCTTCGACGGCGGCCGAATTGTGGAGGAGGGCACGCACGCCGTGCTGGTCGGCCGCCAGTCCGGCGTCTATCGCCGGCTGTTCGAACTGCAGGCGCTGGGGATCGTGGAGGCTGGGTGACCGGCATGGTTCGTTGCGAACTTCACCCGTTCAATGGGAGGGCCCTGTCAATCCCACCTTGATCGTGTCGCTTCCGGCGAGAGCTTGGAAGCCCGACCCGGTATAGGTCGGAAACGCAAGCAACTGCTGCGGGCTGAAACCGACTACCTCGATGTCCTGGCCGAGAAGAGCCATCGCATCCATCGGCACCGCGATCGGCCTTGCGCCGATGCCGAACACGCCGCCGTACTCCACCACAGCCTCGATGGTGCCGTCGGCCGAACGCACGACAGATTTCAGGTGCCCCAGCACCGTCTGGCTCTCCACCGGCTGAAGCACCGACCTGTGCAGGAGGTCGGCGACGAGCACCGGTTGCGGAAAGCGCCGGGCCGCCGCCCCGGCCAGGCTCACGCTGCCGGGGGCGGACTCCGCGTGTGCGGACGCAACGATGAACACCATCGTCACGGCGGCGAAGCGACTGGTCATCATCATTGCCGCGTCACCATTCGGATGTGCCGTCGTTCCTTGACAGTGTGCCTGCACAGTCCTCCATAGGCCAGTCGGACAGTTGGCGCCCGTCCAACGATGCGAATACCTCGACGCCGCCTGCCGACGATACGCGCCTCCCGGCACCAGCGGAGAAGTCGCCCGATGAAAGCAGCCGTGCAACGCAACCCGACCAGCGGACGCAAACTGCACCCCTGGCCAGTGCGGGTGATGCACTGGACCAACGCTGCCGCGATGATCGTCATGATCACCTCAGGCTGGGGCATCTACGACGACGACGTGGTTGTCAGGGGCCTCCACTTCGCCCCGGCGTTTCGGTTGGGCGGCTGGGCGGCCGAGAGCCTGCTGTGGCACTTCGCCGGCATGTGGCTGCTGGTCATCAACGGCGGCGCCTATCTCGCCTACGGCGTCGCTTCGGGCAGGCTGCGGGAGCGCCTGCTGCCGATCCGCCTGGGCGACGTGGTGCGCACGATCCGCGATACTCTGCATTTCCGTGTCAGCCACGAAGACCTGACAACCTACAACGCGGTCCAGAAAATCCTCTACATCGTGGTCATGCTCGCCGGCGTGAGCCAGGTGGTGACCGGGCTGGCAATCTGGAAGCCGATACAGTTTTCCGGCCTGGTGGCGCTGCTCGGCGGCTTCCAGGACGCGCGCATCGTGCACTTCGCCGGCATGTCGGTCATCGTTGGTTTCCTCGCCGTCCACATCGCCCTTTCGCTGCTCGTTCCCGGCACGCTGTGGGCCATGCTGACCGGCGGGCCGAAACTGGCGAGCGTTCCGGCCGCGCGTGAGCGCCGCGCATGAGCTCGCTGTTCCGCCCCGGTACCGTTCCGGATCCGGCGCTGCTCGATGACCACCAGAAGCTGGTCCGGTCGCTGGAACGGCGTCGCCTGCTGCGCGGCGGCCTGTCGCTCGGGGCGTTGTCGATGCTCACCGGCTGCAACTGGGACGAGCCGAAATCGGTGCACGACGCACTGCTCGCCATATCTGGGTTCAACGACCGCGTTCAGGCCCTGCTGTTCGACCCGAACAAGCTGGCGCCCACCTATCCGGCGTCGATGGTCCTCAAGCCGCCGAAGTTCAACGCGTATTACGACATAACCAGGGTCAAGCCGGTCGACGGCCGGACGTGGCGCCTGAACGTTTCAGGCCTGGTCGACGACAAGCGGTCCTGGACGGTGCAGCAGATCGAGGCACTGCCGCAGCGCGACATGGTGATCCGCCACGTCTGTGTCGAGGGCTGGGACTACATAGGCGAATGGTCGGGCGTTCCGCTGCGAACCTTCCTGCAACGGGTCGGCGCCGATTTGCGCGCGCGCTACGTCGTGTTCCAGACCGCCGACGACTACCCCAGCAGTATCGACATGGCGACCGCACTGCATCCGCAAACGCTGCTGGCAACGCGGTATGCGGGGGAGACGCTGGCCGATCCGTTCGGCTACCCGCTTCGGCTGCGCACGTCCACGAAGCTCGGGTTCAAGAACCCGAAATGGGTTACATCCATTGAGGTCAGCAATACGTTTACGGCTGGGTATTGGGAGAGGCAGGGGTTTAACTGGTTTAGCGGGATTTGAGGAAGGCCTTCTTTTTTGAAGAAAAGAAGCAAAAGACTTTTGTTTGTGGGCCGCGCCTCACGGTCGAGCGCGGTGCCAAGAAGCAAAAGTTTTGTGGTCTCACAAGCTCCACCTCAACCCACAATTCCGGCACGGCTTCGGCGGCGCCTCGCTCAGCAACGCCTCCCGGAAATCCTGGTAGTCGCCCCCGTTCCAGATCTCCGCCAGGGTTTGCGTCTTCGCGTTCCCCAGCGTGTACGTCTCGTAGCCGCGTGCGGAAAACGGCGCGATGCAGCAGGGCAGGGCGCGGCCGTGGGCGGTGAAATACATCAGGCTCCACGGCCTGCGGCAGCCGCTCCAGGGCGCCTCGCCCTGCTGCTTGAGGCTCAGCTCCGGCTCGGTGGCGCCGGACGCGTCCAGCGTCACGCCGAGTTCGGCCCCGACCGCCTGGGCCGCGTTGATGGCGGCCTGCTCGGCCGCCTGCGTCGCCTCGAACAGGCTGCTCGACGCGCGCGCCATGCCGAACCCCGCCTCGTCGAACACCAGCCTCTGCAGGTGCACCTCACGCACGCCCATGCGCGCGGCCAGGCGGACGAACTCCGGCAACTGCTCCACCGTCTCCTTCATGCCGGTCAGCCACAGCGACACGCGAGGGTTGGTGACGCCGGCCCGGCGCTGATACTCGGTCAGCAGGCCGACATCGCGGACGATCCGCTCGAAAAACGGCTTGCCGCGCACCATCGTGTAGGTCGCCGCATCGGCCGCATCCAAGGAAACGCGCAGTTCGTCCAGCCCGGCCTCGATCAGCTCGACGAAACGCTTCTCCCGCAGCAGCGTGCCGTTGGTGTTGAACAGCACGTAGACGCCGCGATCCTTCAGGTAACGCACCATCAGCGGCAGGTCGCGCACCAGCATCGGCTCGCCCACCCCGTGCAGCACGGCCCGCTTCAGGCCGACGGCCTGGTCAACGATGCTGGTGAACAGCTCCATGCTCATGTCGGCCGGCGGCTCCAGCGCCTCGAAGGTGCGCGGACACGTCTCGCACAGCAGGTTGCAGCGGTTGGTGACCTCCAGGTAGACGCAGAGCGGCGGCGCCACCGACGTCCGCTCGCGCGCCGTCGTCACCTGCTCGAAGTAGCGACGCGGGTCGATGTCTATCGTGGCGCTCATGATGCGCTCCTTGCAGCGTGGAAAACGGGTGAGCCGGCCTTCGTGCGGCCGCGGCGCTCTCGGTTGCCCAGCACCACGACTATGATGAGCGGTGGCTATACAGGTTCAACGCCACCTCCGATAGAAATACGATGCGCCTCACCTGTCGGTTGCCTCGCGTCCGGCGCTGGCGAACACGGCCAGGGCACGTGCCGACGCCGGCGCGGTCTCCGGCCCCGATCGCGCCAGGTCGTGCCGCAGCCGGTCCAGGGACGCGGCATCGTCCACGTCGTACCAGCGCGGCAGCTCCACCAGCTCCAGCCCGATCTCCTGCGCGCGCGCCCGGGTCGTTTCGGCGACCCGGTCGGTGCTCCATTCGATGTCGGCGAACAGGCGCGCGTGCGCAGACTTCATGCCCAGCAGGTAGTAGCCGCCATCCTCGGCCGGTCCGATCACCGCGCGGTCGCCCGGGGCGAGCAGGATGTCGGCGGCCTCGCACAGGATGCGGTGGGGCAGGGTAGGGCTGTCGGAGTTGAGCACGCAGGCGGCTTCATACCCGTCGGACAACAGGGTATGCACCGCGTGGAACAGGCAGCGGCCGAAGCCGGCGAGGCCTGGCGGCGTCTCGGTGGCGCCGTCCGCCAGCAGCAGTCGAGTGCCGTCTGCCAGGATGCCGTCGAACGCCCTGGCCTGTCCGGCGGGGGCGTAGGCGACCCAGGGGACGATCGGCCGGTCCATCGCCGCCCGCGCAATGCCCTGCGTGATGTCGCGCAGGAACGCGGCACTCAGCGCCGCCGCCTGCTCGGGGGTCAGCGGCGGCGTCAGCCGCGTCTTGCTCCGCCCTGGTGCTGGCGCCTTCGCCATCACAGCGATGGCGCAACGCCCTGAGGAGTCGGCAGCCGAGCCCAGCATCTCGTCAGCAGCGACGGCGGTCAGTGGCGCGGACCCTCACCAGGGCGCAATAGCGGGATATCGAAGCGCGTTGGACAGCGGATCATCATGCAAACAGGCTACCACGAAGACGAACGTGCACCAGGCGATATATGGCATGGTCGACGGTTGCCGGCCGCAGCCGTTCCGGAGAAACCATGCCTTGATGACCGCTGAGCCATGATGCACCCCGTCAGCGTGATCATACCGACCCTGAACGAGGCGGCGACGATCGGCGCGGTGGTGCGCGAGATCCCTGCGGAGTACGCGGCCGACATCATCGTCGCCGATAGCGGCAGCACCGACGGCACCCAGCAGGAAGCGGTCGGGGCAGGTGCGCGCGTCATCGATGCGGGGCGCGGCTATGGACGGGCCTGTGCTTCGGCCGCCGCACAGGCGGCCCAAGCCAGCCGGGTTCTGGTGTTCCTCGACGGCGACGGGGCGGACCGCGGCGACCTGATCGGCCGCATCGCCGGCCCGGTGCTGGACGGGACGCAGGACTTCGTGCTCGCCTCGCGCACGCGCGGCGAGCGTGAGGCGGGGGCAATGCTCTGGCACCAGGTGCTCGCCGGCCGGCTGGCCGGCGCCGGCATGGGCGCGCTGTACGGCGTGCGCTACAGCGACATGTGCGCCTTCCGCGCCATCGGCCGGGACGCTCTGGCGCGGCTGGCGCTGCGCGAGATGACTTATGGCTGGAACATCGAGATGCAGATGCAGGCGGCGCGCGCCGGCTATCGCATCCTGGAAGTGCCTCTGCCGTATCGCCGCCGCGCCGGGGGCAGCTCCAAGGTCGCAGGCTCGGCAAGCGGAACGCTGCGCGCCGGCGGCAAGATCGTCAGCACTTTTGTGCGCGTGGCCAGGGCAGGCAAGCCTGGGTGACCCCCTGTCCGGGCTGCCACGACCGCGATCGTCTGGCTGGAGTAATGTCACGCAGACTGGAATGGTTGGAGTGACGACATTGCTCGCCAAAACAAGGCCTAGACTGGCCACGTCTCGTCATTTTCGATGTCAGCCCCTTGCTGGCCGGGGTGGTTCGCGGTCAAGACCGCCGCAGGCGCCCCGAGAGGGGCTTGGGTCTTGAGGGCGAACCAACCCGGCCTGCACACTGCGACGGCAAAGAGGGACAATGAAACTCGTCACCTTCCTCGAGCACGGCCGGCAGCGCCTAGGCGCGCAGACGGCGGACGGCGACACGCTTGATCTTGCGCTCGCCGCCGAGCTTCTGAGACTGCAACCGCATCCCTTCGCGTCCATGCAGACCCTGATCGAGGCAGGACCCGCCGGCCTGGACGCAGCGCGCGCCGCGCTGGAAGCCGATCCCGAGGAGGCGCGTCGGACGGACGTGCATCTTCTGGCACCGCTGCCGCACCCGATGCAGGTGCGCGATTTCATGGGTTTCGAGACCCACGTGCTCCAATCGGGCTTCGCCACCGCGAAGATCAGGGCCGCCCAGTCGCCCGATCCCGCTTCGGCGCTGGCCGCAGTCGAGGCCGCAGGCCCGCAGCGCCCCGACCGCGTATGGTACGAGCAGCCGGTCTATTACAAGGTCAACCGGTTCTCGGTCGCCGGCACCGGGGCGGACGTGCACTGGCCCAGCTATTCCAAGGTGATGGATTACGAGCTGGAGTTCGCCGCCATCATCGGCGCAGTGGGGCGCGACATCGCCGAGGACAGGGCGCGCAGCCACATCTTCGGCTACACGATCTACAACGATTTTTCCGCCCGCGACGCGCAGATGCGCGAGATGCCCGGGCGGCTCGGCCCGGCGAAGGGCAAGGATTTCGACGGCGGCACGATCATCGGACCCTGTATCGTCACCGCCGATGAACTGACCGAGCCCTACCGCCTGGCCATGACCGCGCGCGTGAACGGGGAATGCTGGACGCAGGAGAGCAGCAGCAGCATCCACTGGACGTTCGAACAGATGATCGCCCATGTCAGCAAGGGCGAGACGATCTACCCGGGCGAAGTGCTGGGGTCGGGCACCGTCGGCAACGGCTGCGGCCTGGAACGCCTGCGCTTCCTCAAGCACAACGACGTGGTGGAGCTGGCGGTCGAGGCGATCGGCACGATACGCAACCGGGTCGTGGCTCCTCACACAGAGCTATGACCCGGCAAGCGGATGGGGCGGGCATTCTGCGCGAACTGCAGGCATGGCGACGCTGCTTCGTGTATTGCCGTTAAGCTGCAAAACGCGCCGCAGCGACGCGCCGGGTTGCTGCTTTGGGCAGGCGCGGCGAGGATGGCTCATGAACGATGCTCGGCACGCAGGCTTCGACACCGCCCGTCTCGCCAGGATCGGGCGCTGGATGGATCGCTGGGTCGAGAGCGGACGCCTGGCCGGGCTCTCGGTGCTGGTGCACCGCCACGGCCAGACCGTCTACCAGAACTGCGCCGGGCTGGCGGACCGGGAAGGTGGGCTGGGCATGGCGCCGGACACGGTGGTCCGGCTGTATTCGATGACCAAGCCGCTGACCTCGGTGGCGCTGATGATGCTTTACGAGGAGGGGCGGTTCCAGCTCGACGATGCTGTCAGCCGCGTGCTGCCGTGCTTTGCGGACATGACGGTCTGGGCCGGCGAGGACGCAGCGCCGGTGCACGCCGAGCGGGCCATCACCTACCGCGACCTCCTGACCCACACTTCCGGCCTCACATACGGGTTCATGCACGCGACGGCGGTCGACGCGCTCTACCGGCAAGCGGGCGTGGATTTCCAGACCTCGCCGCTCAGCCTTGGCGAGCTGGTGGAGACGGCAGCGTCGATGCCGCTTCTGGCGCAGCCTGGAACCGCCTGGAATTACAGCATCGCGACCGACGTGCTGGGCCACCTCGTGGCGCTCCACTCCGGGCAGGAGTTTGGCGACTTCCTGACTGAGCGTGTGTTGCGCCCGCTCGGCATGACGCAGACCGGCTTTCACGTGACCGAGGCGCTGCGGCCTCGGTTCGCCGCCAACTACGGGCCTGGCAAGGACGGGCGCGCAAAGCTGGTCGACGACCCGGCAACCAGCATCTTCCTGCGTCCCCGTCTGGCCTCGGGCGGTGGCGGCCTGGTCGGCACGGCGGGCGATTACATGCGGTTCTGTCGCTTTCTTCTCGGGCAAGGCGAGCTGGACGGCGTGCGCCTGCTGGGCCGCAAGACCGTGGCGCTGATGATGAGCAACCATCTGGACGGCGACATGGCGGCGCTCGGGCAGGCGCGGTTCAGCGAGAGCACCTACACCGGCATCGGCTTCGGGCTGGGCTTCTCCGTCATGCTCGACCCCGCCCGCGCGCAGATCGTCGGCACGCCCGGCGAGTGCGCCTGGGGCGGTGCGGCCAGCACAGCGTTCTGGGTGGATCCGGCAGAGGATCTGGCTGTCGTGTTCCTGACCCAGCTCTCGCCGTCCAGCACCTACCCGGTACGGCGCGAACTGCGCGTGCTGACCTACGCCGCGCTCGTCGATTGACAGTGTTTCACCCCAGTCGAGAACTGTTTTCGAGGAGACAGCGATGGCCCGTATCTGTTTCGTAGAATTGCCCGCCCGAGACCTCGCTGCGGCCAAGTCGTTCTACAGCTCGGCATTTGGGTGGGATCTGACGGATTTCGGCCCGGCCTACGCCTGCACCATGACGGCTGACGTGGACCTCGGGCTACAGGGCGACCCCAGGGAGGCGGCACGGGCGCCGCTCGCCGTCATCGCCGTGGACGACCTCGAAGCCGCCCAGGCTGCCGTCGAACAGGCTGGCGGCATCATCACGCAGGCGATCTTCGGCTTTCCCGGCGGCCGGCGCTTCCACTTCACCGACCCGAACGGGCAGGAGCTGGCGGCCCTGCAGGCGGACTAGACCGGTCATGCAGAGTGTCCGCGAGTAGGCGGACCTCAAACCCGTCGAGGCCTTGTTTTGGCGAGCAATTTCGTCACTCGACTATTCCAGTCTGCGTGACATCGCTGTAGCGTTCGTCACCAGAAACGCTCCGTCCGGGCTGCCACGCTCTTTCGTCGCTGGTTCTACGTGGGAGCTGACCGGTCTGCCTGTCCCCCCTGCTCGGCCAGCCGCAGCATCATCAACCCGTGGCCAAGCGCCGCTCCGGCCCGAAGGGACGCCGCAATGAACGCCGTCTCGGCCAGTTCCTCACGCGTGGCGCCTGTCTCCAGGGCGCGTTTGGTGTGCACGTCGAGGCAGTAGGCGCACTGCGTCGTCAGCGCGACGGCAAGCGCGATCAATTCCCGGTATTTGGGCGGAATGGCGCCATCGCCGCGGCCGACAGCCTTGTCGAACGCCAGGAACGTCTCCGCCTCCGGTGGAGCAAGGCGAACCAGCTCGGGCAGCATGCGAAAATCGGCACGGTCCTGGTAGGGCATCGGTCAACCTCGCTGGGTGTGCAGTGCGCGCAGGCGTTCGGCCAAACCGAGCAGCCAGCACATGGGGCAGCCGCGCAGCAGGAACACGGCTGCGGGCAGGAGAAGCAGTGCCGGCCAGGACGGGCCGGCGTGCGGGAGGAAAGCTGCGGCAATCAGCGCGGCGGCGCCGAGGCCGCGCGAGAGATGCCAGGCCAACGCCGTCATAGGTCACCTCCTGACAAATAGCCCCCGGCGGCCAAGCGCTCGCGCACCTCGGCGCGCGCGCGATGCAGGCGACTCTTCAAAGCCTCCGGCGTGATGCCGAGCGCGGATGCCGCCTCGGGCGCGGTCAACTCTTCTACATCACGCAGGATCAGCACTGCCCGGTACGGCTCGGCCAAGGCCCCGATCGCGTGTGCAAGATCGTGGCGCAGGCCCGAAGGCACGGGGGCCGCTTCCGAAGTCTCCAGGGGCAGTGGCAACGCATGCGGCCGCTTCAGCCCCAAAAGCCTCCTGCACTCGCGCTCGATCACGCGGAACAGCCAGGCAGCTACAGCCGAGGCGGTGCGCAGCGCGCCAACCCTGCGGTGCAGCGCCCAAAGCGCGTGCTGCACGGCGTCCTCCGCGTCCTCCGGGCCTCGGCACGTCCGGCGGGCGATCCGGCGCAGATCCGGGCAGGCCTGGGACAGCAACCGCTCTATCGCTCCCGGCTCGCCGCGCCGGGCCGCCTCAACCAACTCACCGCTCGCCCATGTCGCCATTTGCACCCTCCAGCATCATAGAGGCGGCAAGGTGCGAAAAGGGTTCAGGAAGCACCCTTTGATGATCGAACCAGGACCTGAGTCTCAATCAGCACCGGCGCCGACTTCAGATCGTCTCGCCAGGGATGATCGACTGAGCAGTAAGCCGGGATGTGCTGCTTGCAGCTCGTCTGACGGAAAAAGATAAGGTCACGCGGGCGACAGGACCGCCTGCACCACCGCCGCGGCCTTGGCGTAGGGCGGGTAGAAAATGTCGATCATGTCGCCGGTGCCGCGGACGAAGGTGCCGCGCTGGTTGGAAAACTCCCGAAAACCCTCGATGCCGTGGTGCCGCCCCATCCCGCTCATGCCGACACCGCCGAAGCCCATCGAGGGCAGGGCGCTTTGCATGGCGCAGGTGTTCACGGCCGCGCCGCCGGACGTGGTGTTGTCCAGCACGCTGTCGATCACCGCCTGATCCTCGCCGAACACGTACAAGCCGAGAGGGCGCTCGCCGGCGTTGATGGATGCGACCGCCTCGTCCAGGGCGTCGTACGGCACGACCGGGAGGATCGGCCCAAAGATCTCCTCCTGCATCACGCGCAAATCGGGCGAGGGATCGACAACCAGGGAGATCGGCATGCGGCGCGTCGTGCGGTCCACCACGCCGTCGCGCTCCAGCGTGACGATGCGGCTCTGGTGGTCGCGCGCGTCCTGCAAAAGGTCGGAAAGCCTGTCCAGGTGACGCAGGGAGATGATGCCCGTGCACTCCTCCCCGCGCGAGTAGTCGGGTGCTGCTGCCTGCATGAACGCGGCAGCGTGGCTGACGAAGTTTTCCAACTCCGGCCGCGGCACCATGCAGTAATCGACCGAGACGCACATCTGGCCGTTCTTCACCGCCTTGGTGCCGATCACCGAGGCCACGTTCTCCGCCGTGACCGAGCCGGGGGTGAGCAAGGCAGGGCACTTGCCGCCCAGCTCCAGCGTCACCGGCGTCAAGTTGCGGGACGCCGCCTCCATCACCAGGCGGCCCACGTTGGGGCTGCCGGTGTAGAGAAGGTGGTCCCACGGCAGTGCCGTGAACGCACGCGCCAGGTCCAGGCCGCCGACCGCCACGTGCACCAGATCCGCAGGATACGTCGCCGCAACCATCTCGTGCAGCAGCGCGGCGCAGGCCGGCGTATATTCGGACGGCTTGACGATGACGCGGTTGCCTGCCGCCAGCATCTCGATCATCGGGCCGACCGAAAGGTCGAAGGGGAAGTTCCAGGGCACCATGTTGCCGACCACGCCCTTGGGCTGGCTCTGCACGTAGGCGCGCGCCGTGCCCAGCGACGCATCCGTGTGGCGCAGCGAGGGCGCCATCCACTCTTGGAGGTTCTCCAGCACGTAGGCGGCTCGGCTGACCACGCCGAGCACCTCGATCAGGTCGGTGGCTGGAACCGGATGGGAGCCGAAATCGCTGCTCAGCGCCGCACCGATCCGCTCGCGGTTGGCCATCATCATGCCCATCAGCGCCTGGATGCGACGGCGACGCTCCTCGAGGCTGGGGTTGCGGTCGGCGGCGAACGCGCGGCGCTGCGTCTCGAAAGCCTGCCCAAGCGAGGCAATGGCCGCGTCCTCGCCGGCTGTGCTGGTCTGCGCTGTGTCCACGATCGCCATGACTGCTCCCAAAAAGCCCGGTTTTGCACGACCGCGCCGGTCTGCGCCCGGGTATGTTATGCTTGGAACGCGGCCAACAGGGCCGCACGCTCCTCCCTCACCCGCTCGGGCTCGGCCGCAACTTCCTGGTCGAACGCCTGGAGTTCCTCCGGCACGTACCAGTGCAGGCGGTCGCCGTGATACGCCGCCCAGACGATTTCCGCCACCTCGTCCGCCTTCACCAGGCGCCACATGCCCTCGGCCGGCGCCATCTGCCGCAGCCTGTCCGAGAGGATCGGCGTGTCGACCAGGCCCGGCAGCAGGTCGGACGCGCGCAGGCCGTAGCGCTTGAACTCGATCGACAGCGCTTCGGTCAGGCCACGCACCGCATGCTTGGTCGCCGAGTAGATGCCAAGCCCGGCGGTGCCGAAGATCGAGGAGGAGGACGAGTTGATCAGGCACAACGCCCCAGGCGTCGCCCGAAGCAGCGGCATGGCGGCGCGCACACCGATCATCACGCCGAAAAAGTTGACCTGTACCACCTTCATGATGTCGTCCCAGGACATCTCGTCGAACAGGCCGGAGAGGGCGATGCCCGCGTTGCTGAACATCAGGTCGAGCGTGCCGCCGGTCGCCTCGCCGAAGCCCGACATGGCGGCCTTGAACGCCGCCGCGTCGGTCACGTCCAGCTTCGCGAACACGCCGTGTTCGGCGCCGATTTCGCCTTTCAGCCTGTCCAGCCCAGCCGCATCGACGTCGTAGGCGCCGACGAACCAGCCGTGTTCGGCGAACAGCAAAGCCGTCGCTCGGCCCATGCCGGATGCGGCGCCGGTGATGAAGATCGACTTTCGTGCGTCGGTCATGGATCAGGCCTCCAGCTTGGCCGGCGCGCGCGCGCCGTCGAGTTCGAGGCCGGCGAAATCGCCGTCCTCCCGCCATTGGCGCAGCAACTGGATGAACGCGACCGGCCCGGCGCCATACGGCAGGCTGAGCGCGCCCGCGGCGGATGGCCGACCCTCGTTGTTGTAGTAGCCTGGCGTGCAGGTGGCGAGTTGCTTTCGCCTATCCTCGCTGAGCGAGACGATGGTCTCGACCCAGCCGCGCTCCGCCTCCTCGGTCGGCTCCACCGTGCGCACGCCGTGCGCCAGGCTGTAGCCGACGATGTGGGCCACGTGCTTGGACTGCTCGCTGAGCATGTGCGGGAAATTCGGCGACATGCCCGATTGGGACTGGCTGATCACGAAGCAGTTGGGGAACCCGCGCGTGTGCATGCCGTGCAGGGTGGACATTCCGGTCGACCATTTATCGGTCAGCGACCGGCCGTCCCGGCCGCGCATCTCGAAGCCGGAACGCTTGGAGAAATCCGTGCTGGTCTCGAACCCCGTCGCGAAGATCAGGCAGTCCAGCGGATATTCCTGGCCGTTTGCCACGACACCGGTTTCCGACACGCGCTCCACGCCGCGGCCCTGCGTGTCCACCAGCGTCACGTTCGGCTGGTTGAACACGGCCAGGTAGTCGTCGTGGAAGCAAGGGCGCTTGCAGAACAGGCTGAACCAGGGCTTGAGCCCTTCGGCGGTCGCGTGGTCTTGGACGATGCTGTCGATCCGGTCGCGAATCTCGACCATCTTCTCCATGTCCGCTTGGGCCAGCAGCGCCCGGAAATCGGTGTTGCCCGGATCGGCGGCCAGCTTGCGGCGGATGGCGCGCGCGAGCGAAGTCCAGCCGTCGCCGACCATGTCGGCCTCGGCCAGATGCCCCGCCATCTGTGCGGTGAAATTCTCCATCCTCGCCTGCTGCCAGCCGGGCTGCAGGCTGGCGGCCCAGGCGGCATCGGTCGGGCTGTTGTTGCGCGCATCGACCGAAGACGGGGTGCGCTGGAAGACGTACAGCCGCTGCGCCGATGCGGCCAAAGGCGGCACGCACTGGATGGCAGTGGCTCCCGTGCCGATGATGCCGACGCGCTTGTCGTGAAGGTTAACCAGCTTCTCGGTCGCGCTGCCGCCTGTGTAGGCGTAGTCCCAGCGGCTGGTGTGGAAGCTGTGGCCCTTGAACGTTTCGATGCCCGGGATGGCGGCGAGCTTGGGTCGGTTCAGCGGGCCGGTCGCCAGCACGACGAAGCGGGCGCGGAAATCGTCGTCCCGGTCGGTCTTGACGCGCCAGACCGCGCCGTCCGCGTCCCAGTCGAAATGGGTGACCTGGGTGGAAAACAGCGCGTGCTCGTAGAGGCCGAAATGCTCTGCGATGCGCCGGCAATGCGCACGGATCTCGGGCGCCTTGGAGTAACGCTCGACCGGCATGTAGCCGGTCTCCTCCAGAAGCGGGAAGTAGATGTAGGATTCGACGTCGCAGGCCGCACCAGGGTAGCGGTTCCAATACCATGTGCCGCCGAAATCGCCGCCGGCTTCGACGATGCGGATGCGCGCAGCCCCAGCCTCGCGCAGTCGCGCGGCCGTCAGCAGGCCGCCGAAGCCGCCGCCCAGGATGAGCACGTCCACCGTGTCGTGCACGGGCAAGCGTTCGACGCGCTGCGTGTAGGGATCGTCGAGCAGATGCGAGAAGCCCTGGGCCATGTCGAGGTAGCGACGATCGTTCTCGCCGGGCAGGCGGCGGTCCCGCTCGATGCGGTAGCGTTCGCGCAGGGCGTCGAAATCGACTGAGGGCGGCGGGACGTCAGCTGTTTCGGACATGGTGACCCTTTGGACTAGGACTTGCGGCCAGAACGTGGCATAAAACTGACATGATGCCGTGTCAGTTTCAAGTGCAGGTTCCGGTTTCGGCCGGTCGAGGCGTGCCAGCAGGTGAACTGCCGTGAGCCAGAGTGTGCGCGCAGACCGTAAATGGGGCGCCAAGACGGCCGACGAGCGAAGGGCCGAACGGCGCACGCAGATCATGCGGGCGGCGCTGAAACTGTACGGCGAGGTCGGCTACCGCAACGCGCCGGTAAAGGCCGTCTGTGACGAAGCCGGCCTGACGGAGAGGTATTTCTACGAATCCTTCGTCAACAGCGAAGCGCTTCTGCAGGCGTGCTTCCTGGCCGTCACCAGGGACCTGCTGGCCAGGATGCGGGAGGCGGCAGGGCTGCACGACGGGACGGCGCTGGAGCGGGTAAGGGCGGCGCTGATCATCTATCTCGGCTACCTGCAGTCCGGCCCGGCTGCGGCGCGCGTCTTCCTGCTCGAAATAGGTGGCGTGAGCCAGGCGACCGATGCGATCGTCTCGGCCAGCCTCGATGCGTTCGGCCAGTTGCTGACCGATGTACTGCGCCGGGACGGCGACCTCGACGAGGCGGGCTCGCCCCTGCTGCTGCGCGGCGTGATCGGCGGCGGGCTGCATCTCGCCCAGGCCTGGATTTCGTCAGGCTGCACCGAAAGCATCGATCACGTCGCAGACATCGCCTTGCGGCTGTACGCGCTGATGCACGCGCATCCCGCCCGCGCCGATGCGGTTCACGCCAGCGTCTGACGCCGCGCCCGCAACGCCATGCCGATCAGCGACGTGCCGCCGAACAGCAGGTCGATGCCGACCAGGGCGCCCAGCACCCACAGGAAGCTGCCCGGCATGCCGGAGATGATGATGCCGGCCAGCACCAGGTCCACTAGGCCGTTGACCAGCATCCATTCCCACCGCCCCGACAGCTCGCGGCGATGCGAGAGCGCCAGCACGATGATGAACACGCCGTCCGCGATGAAGTAGGCGGTGAGCACGTAAGTGAGTGTCACCAGCCCGGCGAGCGGATTGGCCAGGAGCACCACCCCCGCAACGATCGCGACGACGGCCGACAGCAGCGACCAGGCAAACCCCGGTAGGCGCCTGGCCCTGAAGGTGGAGATCAGGCCGATGATCCCTGCCGCGAGAAGCACCCAGCCCAGGAAGATGGCCGTCGCCAAGCCGGCCAACGGGGGCAGGGCGATCGCGGCTACCCCAAGCACCACCAGCAGCACGCCTTCGGCAGTGAACAGGCGCCAATGGTCGTGCATGGATCGCCTCAGCGAGGATGGCACGCCGCTGCCGCTGGTCATCTGAGTGTCTGGTGACATCGTTGGCTCCCAAATGCATCGCAGCCGCCATGGGCAGCGCCGGGGCTAATACGGAGTTCGCACAGCGCGGTTCCTGTACGCCCGTGCCGTTCGGCCGTGCGAACATGGCCCGGTTCGGACGCGATGCGTTCACCTCCGATAAACTCTTCTTGCCTAGGGTGCCGGAGAAAGGAAACGCCATGACCATACTCGCAGCCATCGGCAATGCTTCGGCGGCCCTCCACGGCAACGCGGCAGGCGGCGTCCGGAACGGCGCGCCCACCCATGCCAGGCATGCCGATACCGACAACCGATCCTCCTCCGGCAGCGCTGCCGGCAAGACGAGCACGGTGACCAATGCGGACGGATCGACCACCACCACGGTCACCAGTGCCGCAGGCTCGGTCGTATCGATTTCGACGTCGGGCGGCACCGGCGGCGGCCTCCCCCCCTCCGGCAGCGGCGCCGGCCTGTACACGACAGGCGGCGGTACGCCGGCGTCGAGCGCCGAGCCCGCCGCGCTGCTCAGCCTGCTGGTCTAGAGCCCTATCGCGTCTGTTAGCCGAAGCGATCGGGCTCTGGCTCCGTGTTTTGGCGAGCTTTAGCTTTTTGTTTCGGCGGGCATGTTCATCGTGGTTGAAGATCAACCTCAAGCGATCATGCTCTAGCAGGCTGCCTGGCGGGCAAGCAGATTGCTCATGAATTGCGACAAGGCTGACGAGGTGAGGTGATGCGAGGAGATCGTTCTCCGACACGAGTAGCAAGGCTGCCCGAAACAGCTTCACACCCTCCTGAGCAACGCTCCCGTGAGCGACTGCACATGTTCGAACGTGACGCCTTCGGCAAGCTCGCGCACGTGCAGCCCGTCCTGCACGTCGATGATGGCGAGCTCGGTGTAGATGCGGGTGACCACGCCGGCGGCGGTGAGCGGGTAGGTGCAGCGCTCCAGGATGCGCGGCTTGCCCTCACGCGTGGTGTGCTCCATCAGCGCCCAGACTTGGCGCGCGCCGACGGCCAGGTCCATGGCGCCGCCCACGGCCGGCGCGCGCGCGTCGTTGTCGGTGATCCAGTTGGCCAGGTCGCCGTTGGCCGCAACCTGGTAGGCCCCGAGCAGCGCGTAATCGAGGTGCCCGCCGCGCATCATCATGAACGCATCGTTGTGGTGGAAGATGGCAGCGCCCGGCAGCAGGGTGACCGGCATCTTGCCGGCGTTGATCAGCTCGGGGTCGAGCCGGTCGGGGCTGGGCGCAGCGCCCACGCCCAGCAGCCCGTTCTCGCTGTGGAAGATGATCTCCCGATCCGGCGGACGGTGGTCGGCGACCAGGGTCGGCAAGCCGATGCCGAGGTTGACATAGGCGCCCTCCGGCAGGTCTCGGGCGGCCCGGCGTGCGATCGCCAGCCGGGTATCGGGCGCGCGTGCGCCGCTCATGGCGTGCGCTCCCAAACGCGGTCGACATAGATGCCGGGTGTCACCACATGCTCGGGATCGAGCGTGCCAAGCGGCACCACCGCGCGCACCTCGACGGCGGTGATCCTGCCCGCCGGCGCCATCACCGGACCGAAATTGCGGGCGGCCGCGTGGTAGGTGAGGTTGCCCCAGCGATCGCCGCAATCGGCCTTGACCAGGGCCAGGTCGGCGTGGATCGGGCGCTCGAGGACGTAGGTCTGGCCGTCCAACTCGCGCGTCTCCCGGCCCTCCGCCAGACGGGTGCCGACGCCGGTCCTGACATAGAACCCGCCGATCCCGGCCGCACCGGCGCGGATACGCTCGCTCAACGTGCCCTGCGGCACCAGCTCCAGCTCCAGCCTGCCGGAGGCGTAGATCTCCTCGAAGGCGACCGAGCCTGCCGAGCGCGGAAACGAACAGACGATGCGGCGCACCCGCCCGCTGCGCAGCAGCGCCGCCAGCCCCGTCTCGCCCACGCCCGCATTGTTGGTGACGATGGTCAGGTCGCGCGTGCCGCGCGCGACCAGGGCGTGGATCAGGGCGTTGGGCGTGCCGGCCTCGCCGAAGCCGCCAACCAGCACGGTGGCGCCGTCTGCCACGCCCTCGATGGCCGCCTCGGCGCTCGCAACAATCTTGTCGATCATCGCCCAGATATGCCGGATTTTGCCGTCCGACCACAATCGGACGCCGACGCGCCGGTCGTTGGCACCCGATCGCGCCTGTGCCAGAGGCAGCGCATGCTGCACCGTCTCTACGCGCGCCTGATCGCCCTGGCAGCCACGCCGAACGCGCCGGTCTGGCTGTTCTGCATCGCTTTCGCGGAGGCAAGCTTCTTCCCGGTGCCGCCGGACGCGCTGCTGGTGCCGATGATCCTGGCCCGGCCACGCAGGGCCTGGGCGCTGGCGCTCGTCTGCACCACCGGCAGCGTGGCAGGGGCGGCGCTCGGCTACTGGATCGGGGCTGCCGTCTTCGACCAGGTGGCGCGGCCGGTCGTGCATTTCTTCGGCGCCGAGCAACAATACGCCGCCGTGCTGACCCTGTATCAGCGCTACGGGTTCGCGGCCATCCTGATCAAGGGACTGACCCCCATCCCGTTCAAGCTGGTCACCATCGCGGCGGGCGCCGCACATCTCGATTTCGGGCGGTTCTTCCTGGCCTGCGTGATCACGCGCGGCGGCCGGTTCTTCCTGGTGGAGGCGCTGCCGCTCTGGCTGTTCGGCGAGAGAGCGCGCGTGTTCCTCGAAACCCGCCTGGTGCAGGTGACCTGGGCGTTGCTGGCCCTGACCGTGGCAGGGTTCCTCGTTCTGCGCCTGGTGTGAGTTCGCCGGCTGCCGGAGCGGCTTCAACCGCCCAGATGTTTGTGCCAGTCTCGAACCAGACGGCGAACGCCGCATTGGGGAGACGACATGGACGACCAAGCCAGCGCGCGCCTGCGGGCGAGCCCCGCCTTCCTCGAACTGGAGCGTAGCCGAGGAGCGCTCGGCATAGGGCTGACGCTCGCCATGCTGGTGATCTATTTCGGCTTCGTGGGCCTGGTCGCCTTCACACCCGGCATGATGGGCATGCCGGTCTGGGGCAGGATGACGCTCGGCTTCCCGCTCGGCCTCGGCGTGATCCTCAGCGCCATCGTGCTGACGGGCGTCTACGTCCTGCGCGCCAACGGGTCGTTCGACGCGCTGACCCGTCGCGTGGTGGAGGAGGCGCGATGACGCGGCCCGCCATCGCCGTCGCGTTGGCCGCCGCTCTCGCCGGGCCTGCCCGCGCCGCCGATTTGGCGGTTGTCCCGCCCGCGCGCCAGCCTGCCGACACGACGGCGCTGGTGATGTTTGCGGGTTTCGTGCTGCTGACGCTCGGCATCACCGCCTGGGCGGCCAGACGCACGCGCACGGCGTCCGATTTTTACGCGGCGGGCGGCGGCATCACCGGCTTTCAGAACGGCGTCGCGATCTCGGGCGACTTCATGTCCGCCGCCTCGTTTCTCGGCATATCGGCGATGGTCTACGCCGCGGGGTTCGACGGGCTGCTCTACTCCATCGGCTTCCTGGTCGGCTGGCCGATCATCATGTTCCTGATGGCCGAACGGCTGCGCAACCTCGGAAAATACAGCCTGGCCGACGTGGCGTCCTACCGCCTGTCCGCCGTTCCGGTGCGCAGCTTCGCGGCGATCAGCTCGCTCGTTGTGGTCGCCTTCTACCTGATTGCGCAGATGGTGGGCGCAGGCCAGCTGATCCAGCTGCTGTTCGGCCTGCCCTACAGCAGCGCCGTGCTGATCGTGGGCGTGCTGATGATCCTGTACGTGACGTTCGGCGGCATGATCGCGACGACCTGGGTGCAGATCGTCAAGGCCATCCTGCTGCTGCTCGGCGCGACCTACATGGCGTTTGCCGCACTCGCGCATTTCGGCTTCAGCATGAACGCGATGTTCGATGCGGCGGTGAACGCGCACCCGAAAAAATCCGCCATCCTAGCGCCGGGCCTGCAGTTCAAGAACCCGGTTTCCACCATCTCGCTCGGCGTGGCGCTGATGTTCGGCACCGCCGGGCTACCGCACATCCTGATGCGCTTCTTCACCGTGTCCGACGCGAAGGAGGCGCGGAAATCTGTGTTCTGGGCCACGACCCTCATCGGCTACTTCTACATCCTGACCTTCATCATCGGCTTTGCCGCCATCAGCATGGTGGGCCAGGACCCTGCCTACGTGACGAAGGGCGCGGTGCATGGCGGCAGCAACATGGTGGCCATCCACCTGGCCGACGCGGTCGGCGGCGGCGTGCTCAAAGGGTTCGTCTCCGCGGTGGCGTTCGCGACCATTCTGGCCGTGGTGTCAGGGCTGACGCTCGCAGGGGCGACGGCTGTCAGCCACGATCTTTACGCCAACGTGCTGATGCGCGGCCGGCTGACGGAGGGGCGGGAGGTCGTGGTGTCGAGGATTGCCAGCGTCGCGCTGGGGGTGCTCGCGATTGGGCTTGGGCTGGCGTTCGAAAAGCAGAACGTCGCCTACATGGTCGGCCTGGCCTTTGCCGTTGCGGCAAGCGCCAATTTTCCGGTGCTGCTGCTGAACATGTATTGGCGGCGTTTCAACACCATCGGCGCGGTGCTGGGCGGCTGGTTGGGCCTGGTGTCGGCCGTGGGTTTGACGATCCTCTCGCCGGGCATCTGGGTGAAGGTGCTGGGCAACCACGCGGCCGTATTTCCGTACGACAACCCGGCGCTGTTCTCCATGCCGCTCGGCTTCTTCGGCTGCTGGTTGGGCAGCGTGCTGGCACAGAACAGCACTGCGTCCAGGGTAGAGGCCGGCCGTTACCAAGCGCTCTATGTGCGCTCGCAAACCGGCATCGGCGCGGAGGGTGCAACTGCCCAGCAAGGCTAGAGGCTTTGCCCCTAGAACCCCATCGCGGTCAGTGACTCCAGCAGGAGGCTTGGGCGCAGCGCCCCCCAAACTTTCCAGGGGCGGGGTGACCGTTTCTTCACCCGCCGCCTTGCGCGGGCCACAATCCCGCCAAGCCTCCGCCCCGCGCGCTGCCCTTCTATCCTGGTGTCCGGCACCTCGGCCGGCGCATCAGGAGCCTACACAATGACCCGTATCCGTTCGCTTATGCTGGCTGCAGCACTCGCAGCCGTCACGCTGCCGGCCTTCGCGCAAAACGCTGCACCGGACGTGGCTCCCTCCACCCCTGACACGAGCACCACCGCACCCGCGGAAACGCCGGTGCCAGACGCCGGGATGAAGAAGACCCCGCCCGCCACGCGCACGCATCACCGCGTCCGCCATGCCCATGCGCACACCGTGACACCGCCGGCGCCAACCGCGAAGGCCAGCTAGTTCGTTGCGGGAGGGCGGCACGCCGCTCTCCCGTTTCGCGCGATCGAGACGTGCTTTTAAAACTTGCTGGCCCGAGCCTGCGGCCCGCGCCAGAACAAGCTGGGGCAGCGGCCAGAGACAGTTCCATTGGACAGGTTCACGGAGGCCGGTCCCAAACCAGGAGGGGTTCGATGAAGGAGCATGACGCATGCCGGATACCGCGACCGATTTGGACCTTCAGGATCTCGTCATCCTGATCACCGGAGCATCGGGTGGGATCGGTCGAGCGCTCGTTCGGGCGGTCGTTCGCCTTGGGGCACGTCCGATCATTCATTACGCACGTAACGAGCGAGCGGCCGTCTCTCTTCTCGAAGAGATCGACGGGCGGGGCTGGACGCTACAGGCCGATCTCTCCTCGCCTGAAGGTGCTACCGACCTGTGGTGTCGAGCGGAGGCGCTGGCCGACCGGATCTATGGCCTGGTCAACAATGCCGGCGTCCGGATCGAGGCCCAGCTCGATGGCGACTTGCACGCGTGGCAGACGGCGTGGGAACGGGATCTTCGGGTGAACCTTCAGGCGCCCGTCGATCTTTGTCGTTCGGCCATACCGCACTTCAGACTGCATGGTGGCGGCCGGATCATCAACATCGCCAGCCGTGCGGCGCAGCGAGGATATCTCGCGGACTTCATGCCGTATGGCGCGTCCAAAGCGGCCCTGATCAACGTGACCAAGTCGCTCGCCCGCAACTACGGCGCAGAGGGCGTGGTCTCGGTCGCGATCGCTCCGGGCTTCGTCAACGCCGGTATGGCCGACGACTACATCAGCAAACACGGGTTGGAGGCCGCCCTGGCAGACAACCCAGTACGGGCATTGGTGGACGCTGAGGAAATGGCCGACCTCGTTGCATTCTGTCTCCAGCCGTCGCAACGCTCGATCAACGGTGCGACTCTGGATTTGAACGGCGGAAGTTACGTTCGATAGCCAGCAGTCTCAGCTCTCCACACCATCAAGTCAGTCTACGCCCGTAGCTCGCCACAGATCCGAGGAGTCTGTGGCCTCGTTGAGATCCGATGAGGATGAGTGATCGATGCACTTCAGTAGAACAGTATCGCGCCCGCTGTGAACGCGTTCGACGTCGTCTCGTAAGGCCCATGCGATTTGGCCTGCTGGTGCGCGTATTCGCCGACCAGCGTGACCCAGTCGGTCAGCGTGTAGTACACCGCTCCGTCCTCCGACTCGTTGCGGCGCACCAGGTTCGGATTGTACTCGCCGTCGGCGAGGTAGAGGTTGCTCTCGCCGTAGCTCGCAGCGACCTTCAGCTTCGGCGTGATCTTGTAGCTGCCTTGAAGAATGCCGCCCTCGGAATCGCGGAATTCCCCGTTCAGCCCGATGCCGTCGAAGAATTTCCCGGTGGTGCCCACGCCGCTGCCGCGGTAGTAGTACGCCATCAGGCTGGCGGGCCCGAGCGTCAGCACCGCACCGCCTTCCCCTGCACCGGCGAGCTTGCTTTTATGCGCCGGCACCACCGGTCCATCGGGCGCGACGATGCCCTGCTGCGGCTGGGTCATGAAGCCGGCCCAGGCATGTGCTGCGAAAGCACCGGATTTGTAGTCGTAGGTGAGCTTGCCTTCGAACTCCGGCGTGTCGTGCTGCGTCGCGGTGCCCGACAGGCCGCTGAAATCGAATTCGTTGTACGGTGTGAACACGCCCACGGTCGCCTGGAAGCCGGCAAAGAGCGGGCTGATATAGGTGATCTGCGGTTGAAAATCGGTGTAGATGTAGCCGAGGCCGATGCGGCCGAGCGACGTGTTTGCCGGGTCCGCGTTGCTTCCGGTGGCGCCCACGCTCAGCAGCGTCATGTCGTTCAGGATGGCATCCGAACCGAAGATGGCGATGTCGCGGCCGATCTTGATGGTGCCGAGAGCCTTCGTGCCGAACGTCATGAAGGTCTTGCGGAAGTCGCCGCCAGGGGTGCCCAGCGCGTCGGCCGCTCCGCCGTTATTGGCGTTCAGCGTGCCCACCGCCGTCGAGTTGATGCCTGGATAGACGCCGACTGTTGCCGACACGTCGATCCCCTCCTGCGTGGTGCTCGCGGTAAAGATGAAGGCCCCCGGAAGCAGGCCGTTGCGGACGGAGGAGGAATCGAAGCCGCTCGCGTCCGCCAGCCCGCCGCCCGGCGAGTGCCCGGCCGAGTCGGCGCTGGAGTAGGTGTAGAAGCCGTTGATGATGCCTGAAAAATTCAGGTCGACCGCGCCCACGCGGATGGTGATCCCAGCGCCGGGCTTGTAGGGCATGACGTGCACGAAGTCCGGGCTGGTCTCCAGCTCCTGCTGGATGCCCGCCATCTTGCGCATCGAGGCATCGGCCGCAGCCGCACTGGCGGCGGCGGCCAGCGCGTCACGGCGCGACTGTGCCTCCGCCTGGTCCTCGCCCGTGTCGATCGGGGCCGGCGCGCTGCGTCGCGCACGGGACGCGGCCTTCGCACTGCCGCCATGCAGATGTTTGTGCATTAAAGTTGTGTATTCGCCTTGCGACAGGCTGCCGCGGGCATGCAGGATTTCGAGAAGGTCGGTGTAATCGTCTGCCATGGCCGGCGCGGCAAGCGCCACGCTCGACGCCGAAGCGAGAAGAAATGCAGTAAGCCTGGTCATGTTTTCCCCTCAGCTGGGCCACGTTGTTCGCAGCCTCTGCAGTTTGTTTTGGCGCCGGCCGGCGTGCCTGTGGCGCGCCGGAAACAGTGTTGCCGGCTGACAGGCTAAGGCGCGGTGTCGGGGGTTGCGACGATTATTCATCGTCCTGCACTCATACCTTAGTCGCATTGTTGCCGCGTGCGGCGCGCCTGCGCGACCATACGGCTGGTTTGCGCGCCTGTGCTGCGCTAGCGTTGCCCATGCACACAGCAACGCCCGCCGACGCATCGCAATCGCCGCAGGCGGTTCCGCCCGATCCGGGCGCCGTGCTGATCGCCGACGACCATCCGCTTTTCCGAGACGCCCTCGCCCAGATCGTCGGCAGCGCCCTGCCGAACGCGCGGGTGATTGAATGCGGATGCCTGGACGACGCCCAGGCGGCCCTGGCCGGCCAGGATTTCGAGCTGATCCTGCTGGACGTGAACATGCCCGGCATGAACGGGATGGCCGGGCTGCTGAACCTGCGCACCATCGCACCCGCCACCCCCGTGGTGATCGTGTCGGGCCGGGAGGACCGCGAAACAGTCGATCAGGCGATGGGGTGCGGTGCGGCCGGTTTCATCCCGAAATCGTTTTCCCGCGACGGCATGCACAACGCGCTCTGTGCCGTGCTGGCGGGGGAGATCAGCATGCCGCTCGATACGCCGCTGGACGGCCTGCCGGACAGGCACGCGGCGATGGCCGCGCTCTCCGGCCAGCAGCGCCGCGTGCTGGAAATGATCTCGGCCGGCAAGGCGAACAAGATCATCGCCTACGAACTCTCCATTTCGGAGAGCACGGTGAAGGCGCATGTCACCGCGATCCTGCGCAAGCTCAACCTGAGAAGCCGTATCCAGGCGGCGCTCTACGCCACCCGGCAGAGTTGATGCCTTCACATCGGCAATGGCGACCAGTGGCCACCTGGCTTGATGTTACGGATTGCGTATCGCTCCACCTCTCAATCGCCTGGGCGGAGCGTGCCCGGCCGAGGCGATCGGATTGACTTTGCCGCCAGCGCCCGATAGGTGACGACCCCTCAGACTGCCGGAAACGTGGACGGGCCTTCGGGGCCTGCTCCCGCCATTCGCCTTGCGCGTGGCCTACCGGTGCAACAAGCACGGACGGGTCAAACCCGCCGGCACACAAGGAGTACTCCGCGTTGACCAAGCGGACCGAGAGCAAGTTCAAGATCGACCGGCGCCTGGGCGTCAATCTCTGGGGCCGGGCCAAGAGCCCGATCAACAAGCGGGAATACGGCCCAGGCCAGCACGGCCAGCGCCGCAAGAGCAAGCCCAGCGACTTCAACATCCAGCTCAAGGCCAAGCAGCGGCTCAAGGGCTATTACGGCAACATCGGCGAGAAGCAGTTCCGCAAATACTACGAGGAGGCGGTGCGCCGCCGCGGCGACACCTCGGAAAACCTGATCGAGCTGCTGGAGCGCCGGCTGGATGCGGTGATCTACCGCCTGAAATTCGCCATCACACCCTTCGCGTCCCGCCAGTTCGTAAACCACGGGCATGTCACGGTGAACGGCCGCAAGGTCAACATCGCCAGTTTCCAGGTGCGCGACGGCGACCTGATCGAGGTCAAGGAAAAATCCAAGCAGATGGCCGTGGTGCTGGATGCCACGCAGAGCAACGAACGCGACGTGCCTGAGTATCTCGAAGTCGATCACCGGGCGATGAAGGGACGCTTCGCCCGCGCTCCGAAGCTGACCGACGTGCCTTATCCGGTGTCCATGGAGCCGAACCTGGTGGTCGAGTTCTACTCTCGATAACGCGTCTGGCCGGGGGCGCCGACTCCCGGCCGCCTCGCTGGTGGGCACGGGCGGCCGGCTGGGTGCTGCGGCGGAACCGACCGAACGGGCGCGTGGATCGGGCCTATGCACCCCAGAACGGCCCAGCGCCCAAAAACCTGCCCATTCATGGGCCTCTCATCAGCATCGTCATGCCGGTTTGCGACACGCCGGCACACCTGCTTGCCGAAGCGGTCGCGTCGGTCGCCGCCCAGACCTACCAGGACTGGGAACTCTGCGTCGCCGACGACGCGTCGGTCTCGCCACACATCGACCCGCTGCTCGGCAGCATCGTCGGTCCCAGGGTCCGCGTGGTCAGGCTGGCGCAGCGTTCGGGCATCGCGGTCTCGACGAACGCGGCGCTGCGCCTGGCGGGGGGGCAGTTCGTGGCCCTGCTCGATCACGACGACGCGTTGGCGCCGCATGCGCTGGCGCGGGTGGCGGCAGAGATCGCCGCCCATCCGCGCGCCGAACTCCTCTTCTCCGACGAAGACAAAATCGTCGGCGGCAGGCGAGGCTGCCCGTATTTCAAACCCGGCTGGGACCCAGAGCTGATGGCGGGGCAGAACCTGGTCAGCCACCTGGGCGTCTACCGGCGCGAGCGCCTAACCGCGGTCGGCGGGCTGCGCGAGGGTTTCGAGGGCAGCCAGGACTACGACCTGGCGCTGCGCTTCGCGGCAAGCTGTGGCGAGGACCGGATTCGGCACATACCGGAGGTGCTCTACCATTGGCGTCAGCTGCCCGGATCGTTCTCGCGCGTTCACGCGGCGCGCTCGGCGTGCTCGGCCCGCCTCGCTCTGTCCGAGGCCCGTCCTGGCGCGGCCGTGCAGCCAGACCCGGCGCTGCCGCAGTGGAGCAGGGTGGTCCATGCGCTGCCCGACCCTGCGCCGCTGGTCTCCATCGTTGTCGACGGCAGCGGGTCGGCTCCCGTCGATCCCGGCTACCCGGCCGTGGAGGTGCTGCGCGGCGAGCCGGGCAGGGCGGCGGGCAGGGCCGAGGGCGCGGTCCTGCTGTTCATGGCCCCGACCCTCGCCGGCGGCCAGCCCGGCTGGCTGCGCGAACTTGCGAGCCAGGCGCTTCGGCCGGAAGTGGGCGCCGTTGGCGGCCGGCTGGACAGGCCGGACGGGCGCATCGCGCAGTCCGGGCTGGTGCTCGACCCGGACCGCATCGCGCACACCCTGGCGCCGCGCTCGGACCCTGACGACCCGGGCTATTTCGGCCAGTTCAGGCTGCCGCGGTCGGTCTCGGCCGTGTCGGCCGATTGCCTGGCCATCCGGCGCGACCTGTTCGTCCAATGCGGCGGCTTCGATCCTGCCTGCGGGTGCTACGCCGACATCGACCTCTGCCTTCGCCTGGCGGCAAGGGGGCTGCGCTGCGTGTGGACGCCCCATGCCCGTCTTGGCTATACGCGCCACAGGCAGGCTGCGCGCGATGTCGGCGCGGCGCATGTGATGCGCGAGCGCTGGGGCGCGGTTCTGGCGCGCGACCCCTATCTCAACCCCAACCTGGTCGTCCGGCACGGCAACCTCGCGTTGCGCATGCCACGGTCCAGGCCGCGAAGGATTTTTTGGCGTGAGCGCAGCTGAAGAGATCGCCCGCAGGCGGACCTTTGCGATCATCTCGCACCCCGACGCCGGCAAGACCACGCTGACCGAGCGGCTGCTGCGCGCGGGCGGCGCGATCCAGCTCGCGGGCAACGTGCGCGCCAAGGGCGAGCGACGGCGCACACGCTCGGACTGGATGGGCATCGAGCGCGAGCGCGGCATCTCCGTCGTCACGTCGGTGATGACATTCGAATATGCCGGCTGCGTCTACAACCTTCTCGACACGCCGGGCCACGAGGATTTTTCCGAGGACACCTATCGCACGCTGACGGCGGTGGATTCCGCGGTGATGGTGATCGACGCCGCCAAGGGCATCGAGGCGCGGACGAAAAAGCTGTTCGAGATCTGCCGCCTGCGCGACATCCCGATCATCACCTTCGTCAACAAGATGGACCGCGAAAGCCGCGACCCGTTCGAGCTGCTCGACGAAGTGGCGAGCACGCTCGCGCTCGACACGTCGCCCGCCACCTGGCCGGTCGGGCGGGCGGCCGAGTTCGCCGGCACCTACGACCTGCACACGCGGGATCTGCGCCTGACGCAGGAGCTGTCGCAATCGGACGCACGCATGCAGGCGCTGGGCGACGAGCTGGACCTGGTGCGCGCGGCGTTGCCCGAATGGGATCTTGAAAGCTTCAACGCAGGCCACCTGACGCCGGTGTATTTCGGCAGTGCCATGCGGGAGATCGGGGTTGCCGACCTGCTGGACGCGCTTGCGCGCTTCGGGCCGCCGCCGCGCGCGCAGGTGGCCGACACGCGGACGGTGGAGGCGGACGAGGAGCACCTGACCGCGCTGGTGTTCAAGATACAGGCCAACATGGACCCCAACCACCGCGACCGGATGGCCTTCGCGCGCATCTGCTCGGGCCGGCTGGAGCGCGGAATGAAACTGCGCCAGGTGCGTACCGGCAAGCTGATCCCGCTGAACGCGCCACAATTCTTCTTCGCGCGCGACAGGCAGCTGGCAGAAGAGGCGTTTGCCGGCGACGTGGTGGGAATCCCCAATCACGGCACGCTGCGCATCGGCGACACGCTGACCGAGGCCGAGGATTTGCAGTTCCTGGGCGTGCCGAGCTTCGCGCCGGAGATCCTGCGCCGCGTCCGCCTGGACGATGCGATGAAGGCCAAGAAGCTGCGCCAGGCGCTGCAGGAACTGGCCGAGGAGGGGGTGGTGCAGCTGTTCCGGCCGCAGGACGGCAGCCAGCCTATCGTGGGCGTGGTCGGCACGCTGCAGCTCGACGTTTTGCAGGCCCGGCTGGCGGGCGAGTACGGCGTATCGATCGGCTTTGAAACCACGCCCTACAATCTGGCGCGCTGGGTGTCGGGCGAGCGTCTGGGGCTTGGCCGCTTCGTGGCCGAGCAGCGTACCGCCATGGCCGACGACGTCGATGGCGACCCGGTGTTTCTCGCGACCTCCGCGTTCATGCTGCGGCGTACCTCGGAGCAGAACGCGACGCTGACCTTCCGCGACGTGAAGGATCACCGCCAGGCTGCGACGGCCTGACGGCGCCTACAGGTTATACCAAGTGAAAAGGCAAGCAGTCCTTTTTGCAAAAAGGACCAAAAAACTTTTGTTTTTGCAAAAAAGAACGACTTGGCGTTGGTTCGGGTATGTCGATCTCAAGGCCGATCGGTATTACAGGGCGGCGATTGTGGTGCGTTGGCGCTTGAACAGGCGGCCGATGGCGCGCAGCGGCGCCGTCAGCCGCCAGGAGGTCGATCGGCGAAGTACCTCCACTTCGGTCTTCAACGCCCGCAGCTCGGCTGACGGATCGGGTGCGGCCTCAACCGCCTGCATCGCCGGGCCGGGAACCTGCAAACTGCGAAGTGCGTCCGCAACCACCTGGTGGAACGACTCGACCGTATGTTCGGGCGGCGCCCATTCGTTGTCGAGCGGCCGGCTGCCGGTGGTGGCGTTGCCCATCCGGCGTCGCTCGCCAACCTCGAACACCACGACGCTGTCGTAGAAATGGACCGATGTGGTTCGGTCGCCGGCCGGCGTGCGGCCGCGACCCTCGTCGATGTAGTCGGCGTGCATGGAGTCGACCACGGTCTTTGCCGTCTCGATGAACGATGACGGGGCGCGCAAGCCGCCGCCGTGGTCCGCCCAGTATGCCGCGTGCAGGTCCTCCACGAGGTAGACGCCGTTCTTGGCGACCTGAGGATAGAGAAAGTCGAACGTCGTTCTCACGTGCGGCTGCAGGTGGCTCCCATCGTCGATGACGATGTCCGGCAACCCGAACTCCTGCACGACGCTGGCCAGGAATGTCAGGTCGGTCTGGCTGCCGATGCGGACGTGGACCTGATCCTCCTCCACCTGCTTGCAGCGCGGGTAGATGTCGATGCCCACGATGATGGCGAACGGCCCCAGGTAGCGGCGCCATTGCTGCAACGATCCGCCCTCGCCGATGCCGATTTCGAAAAGGGTGACGTGCCGGTTGCGGAACCGTTCGAAATGCGTCTCGTAGGCCGGAAAATACTGATACCATTTGTGCATACGGCGGTGGGCGTCGCCAAGGAAGTCACCGTAAAGCGTCACGTCTGGTCTCCAAGGCCGGCCCTGGTTTTACCATGCGGCACATTCGGCACAAATGGGCAAAGGCGGGACGCTCGCGCGTCCCGCCTTTGCCATCAGCCATCAGATGATTTCGCTGCTAGGCCGCCAGGTCCGACCGGCCGCGGCGGTCTGCCATGAACTGGTCGAACTCGGACTTGTCCTTGGCCTGACGAAGCTTTTCGAGATATTCGACGAACTCCTTCTGCTCGTCCTCGAGCCGCTTGATCGTCTCGGCTCGATACTCGTCGAACGCCGCGTTGCCGCTGCCGCCCATGCGGCGGCTGCGGCCGAAGCCGCGTGAGCCGGTGTTGTGCCACTGGCCGCGGGACTGCATGCGCCAGCCCCGGCCACGGCCGCTGAACACCACGAACGCCAAGGCTGTCAGGCCGACGGGCCAGAACAGGTAGAAGCCGGCGACGATCAGGGCGATCCAGGCGCCCTTGCCGTACTCGTCCATCTTGTCCACGAACGCCATGTTGGTCCCCTGAGAGTGAATGTTAAACACATTCACATAGGTGGATGAAGGTTGGCCGGCCGTCAAGGGGCAGGTCGCTCAGCCGCCTCTCACGTCGCCCCTACCGATTGCAGGTAGATCAGCAACCCGGCCTCCAGCAGATCCTCCGGCGACATGGGCAGACGGCGCCGCGACCCGCTGGGCCCCTCGATGAACAGCGAGGCGACGCCGTGCGCCATGGACCAGATGTGCAGCGCCACCATCAACGCCGGCGGCCGGGCGGGCGCTGGCATGGAGCGTGTCGCGGCATCGGCGGCCAGGCGCAGCACGCCAAACGCCCGTTCGGAGGAGGTGAGCAGGGCCGCATCATCCTCCAAAGGAAAGCCCGGCTCGAACATCGCCGCGTAGAAGGCGGGTTCGCGGCGGGCAAAGCCGAGATAGGCGCGGGCGACGGCCTCGATCGCCGCAACCGGGTGCGGCCGCCCGTCATCCCAGGCGGCAAACAGCTCGTCGGCGAACTTGTCGAAACCCTGGCGCGCGATCTCCGCGACGAGCGCGTTGCGGTCCTTGAAGTGGCGATAGGGAGCGGCGCCGCTGACCCCCACGGCGCGCGCCACCTCGGCCAGCGTAAAGCCGTTAGGACCGGCCGAGGCAATCAGGTCGAGCGCCGCTTGGATCAGAGCTTCACGCAGGTTGCCGTGGTGGTAGCTGCTGCGTGGGGTGGGTCCGAAACTCATGTTGGGAGGATTTACATCAATCCTCCCGCAGCGCCCAGCATCCTTCGACGCGACTTCTCGAGGTTACTTCGTGACGTTGAACGTCGTCGTCCCTAACAAATTCATGATGTCCGCAGCACTGTCATCGTACACACAGTTCTGGGCGACGTCGCAGATGCCGATTGACGTGATAGTGTAGGTTCCCACGGGGTTACCTTGGACTAGTTGAGTGGATGACACGAAACTGCCCTTGGTGGCGGGGTAGATCACTTCAACGTAGGCGCTTGTATTGAAATTGCTGCCGGCTGGACCCGCTATCCCGATCCCTATGCTTGCCACGCCGGAGATGTCGTCCTTAGCGTTTAATCGGGCAGCGAATGTCGGCGAGGCGCTGCCAAGGCTGACCGTCGGCGTCAGGATCATGCCTTTCGTGGCAGAGGGGGGCGTCGTGTCGGGCGTGCCGTTGTTGACGACGTTCACGATCGTACTCGAGAACAACACGGCAAGCTGGTTCGACCCGTAGTCGATGACCTGCCCATCCTTGGTGAACAGCGTCACATTGGTGAGCATCCATGCACCCGGCTCGGTATAGAAGCCAAAGCCATAATCGCTGAACGGGGATGCTACCGTAAACTTCAGCGTTTGTTTGGCAGGCTCCGGCGGATAGGCTGGCGGATTGACGAACGATGTCGAGATATTGTGTCTGCCATCCGGAGACGTCAGCGTCGCAATCAATGAACTTACGCCGACCGTTCCGGATTTCAGGGTAAGCTGCAGGGCCGGAACACCTGGCGCGACAGCCACGTTGACGCTCGGAGTAAGGACGGCGCCGGCAACCACTGAAGGCTCGACCAACGTAGCAGGCGTTGCTCCGGCAGCCTTGCGAGCCGCCCATTCGTTGCGCAGCGTTTCTACCAAAGACTGTTCGCGTTGTCTGAGAAGTTCTGCGCTCTGCGCCGAAGCCTCGGTCCCAAACGCCACCGATCCGGCTACCAGAGCAACTGCAAGCGCGGCCGACTTCATTTCATTCTCTCCGACGGGTCAGGCCGCTTAACCCATCGAAAAAGGAGGTGCAACCGTTCCCAGTTGCACCTTTGCAACGCTGGTCAGGCCTGCGCCGTGTGCTGAACGCCCTTCTCGACAAGCAGCGTCTCCAGCTCGCCAGACTGAAACATCTCCGTCACGATGTCGCAGCCGCCGACAAATTCGCCCTTGACGTATAGCTGCGGCACCGTCGGCCAGTTGGAAAAATGTTTTATTCCCTCACGCAGCCCGTCATCCTCCAGCACGTTGGCCGTGCCGAACTTCACCCCAAGGTGCGTGAGTATCTGCACCACGCGCGCGGAAAAACCGCATTGCGGGAACATCGCCGTGCCCTTCATGTAAAGCATCACCGGGTTGTCGGAAATTTCGCGCTCGATTCGGGCAGTCGCGGTGTCGCTCATCGTCATGTCTCCTGCGAAGGGGCTGTGTGGGGAACCGAGGTCTGCAGAGCGAGCGCGTGGAGCACGCCGCCCATGCGTCCTCCGAGCGCGGAAAACACCATCTGGTGCTGCTGGATTCGGCTGCGTCCGCGAAAACTCTCGCTGACGATGCGGGCCGCGTAGTGGTCGCCGTCGCCGGCCAGGTCTTCCACGGTCACGTCGGCGTCCGGCAGGGCAGTGCGGATCAAGGTCTCTATCTCGGTGGCAGACATCGCCATCAGCTGATCCTCACTCCGCCATCCAGGTCGCGAAAAACCGGTCATGCGCCTGGCGCAGCGTCGCCTCCGATATGGGAGTCCCGTCGGGCAGTGTCAAACCGGTCCCCCTGGCCAGCGCGACCACCTGGGCCGGGATGCCGGAGGACGCGGCAGCGCGCAGGATGTCGGCAGGGTTCTGCACGGCCAGCAGATAGCGCGCCTGGTCCTCGCCGAACCAGTAGGCGTGTGCGGGCAGGCCGCGCGGCGCTGGCGCCAACTGGGCGCCTACACCACCCGCCATGGCCATCTCCGCCAGCGCCACCAGCAGCCCGCCATCGGAGACGTCGTGGCAGGCGCCGACGCCGCCCTTGGCGATGACGCCCCTTGTGAAATCGCCGTGGCGGCGCTCGGCCGCCAGGTCGACCGGGGGCGCAGAACCCTCTTCGCGCCCTGCCACCTCGCGCAGCCAGAGCGACTGGCCGAGATGGCCCGCCGTCAGGCCGACCAGGACGACCGTGTCGCCCGCAGAGAGCGCGATGCCGACAGACTGGCCCGCGTCGTCCAGCACGCCCAGCCCGCCGATGGCGGGAGTGGGCAGGACGGAGGTTCCCTGGGTCTCGTTGTAGAGGCTGACGTTGCCGCTGACGACGGGGAAGTCCAGCGCGCGGCAGGCCGCCGCCATGCCGTCGATGGCGGCCACGATCTGACCCATGACCTCGGGCTTCTCAGGGTTGCCGAAGTTGAGGTTGTCGGTGACCGCCAGCGGCCGTGCGCCCACCGCGGTCAGGTTGCGCCAGGCTTCGGCCACCGCCTGCGCGCCGCCCATCCACGGGTCGGCCGCACAGTAGCGCGGCGTGCAATCGGTGGTCAGGGCCAGTGCGCGGCTGGACCCCTCGATCCGGACCACGGCGGCGTCCGCGGTGCCTGGGCGGCGAACGGTCTGGCCGCCGACCGTGCTGTCGTACTGGTCGGTGATCCAGGCGCGCGAACACAGATCGGGACAGGCGATCAGCGTGAGCAGCGCCGCCTCGATGCCCACGGGGTCGGCGACCTCGCCCAGCGGCGCCTGAGCCGGGGGAGAGGTGTGCGGACGGTCGTAGAGGGGCGCCTGGTCGGCCAAGGGCGCCAGCAAGATGTCGGCTTGGACGGTCCCACGGTGGCGGACGACGATGCGGCCGGTATCGGTCAGGCGGCCGATAACGGCGAAATCCAGCTCCCACTTCTCGAAGATCGCGCGGGCCAGGTCCTGCCGGTCCGGCCGCAGCACCATCAGCATGCGCTCCTGGCTTTCCGAGAGCATCATCTCGTAGGCCGTCATGCCGGCCTCGCGCTGCGGGCAGGCATCGAGGTCGAGCTCGATGCCCACGCCGCCTCGCCCTGCCATCTCGACCGACGAGCTGGTCAGGCCGGCCGCCCCCATGTCCTGGATGGCGATGATCGCGTCGGTCGCCATCAGCTCCAGGCAGGCTTCGATCAGCAGCTTTTCCACGTAGGGGTCGCCGACCTGCACGGTGGGGCGCTTGCTGTCCGAATCGGCGTCGAACGCCTGAGACGCCATGGTGGCCCCGTGGATGCCGTCGCGTCCGGTCTTGGAGCCGACATAGACGACGGGGTTGCCCACGCCGGCGGCGGCGCTGAGGAAGATCTTGTCGTGTCTGGCGATCCCCACGGTCATCGCGTTCACCAGGGGGTTGCCGTCATAGGCGGAGTGAAAATTCACCTCGCCGCCGACGGTCGGCACGCCCACGCAGTTGCCGTAGCCGCCGATGCCGCGCACCACGCCGTCGACGATGCGCTTCGTGACGGGGCTGCCCGGCGAGCCGAAGCGCAGGGCGTTGAGGTTGGCGACAGGGCGGGCGCCCATGGTGAACACGTCGCGCAATATGCCGCCCACCCCGGTCGCCGCCCCCTGGTAGGGCTCGATGAAGCTCGGATGGTTGTGCGACTCCATCTTGAAGACCGCCGCCAGCCCGTCGCCGATGTCGACCACGCCGGCGTTCTCGCCCGGGCCGTGGATCACCCACGGTGCCGCGGTCGGGAGCTTGCGCAGATGGATGCGGCTGGATTTGTAGCTGCAGTGTTCGGACCACATGACCGAGAAGATGCCGAGCTCGGTCAGGCTAGGCGTGCGTCCCATGATGCCGAGCATACGGGCATACTCATCGGCGTTCAGGCCGAACGAGCGGGCAAGTTCATCGTCGACGGTGGCGGTCATGCCGCCGTCGCGTGCGCCAGGCTGTCGAACAGCGGCTTGCCGTCGGTGCCGCCCATCAGCGGGTCAACCAGATCCTCGGGGTGCGGCATCAGGCCGAGCACGCGGCGGTTGGGGCTCAGGATGCCGGCAATGGCGTTGACGCTGCCGTTGCGGTTGGCGTGCGGCGTCACTTGGCCCTGTGCGGTCACGTAGCGAAAGGCGATCCGCCCCTCGCCCTCGAGCATGGACACCGTGTCCGGACCGGCAAAGTAATTGCCGTCGCCATGCGCCATCGGCGCGCGGAAAACCTGGCCATGCTGGTAGCGGCCGGTAAAGACGGTATCGGCGCGTTCGACGCGCAAATGGCAGTCGCGCGAGATGAAGCGCAAATTGGCGTTGCGCAGCAGGGCGCCCGGCAGCAGGCCGGCCTCGGTCAGGATCTGAAAGCCGTTGCAGATGCCAAGGACGTATCCGCCGCGCTCGGCATAGGCACGAAGGGCCGGCATGATCGGCGACCGTGCCGCCATCGCGCCGCAGCGCAGGTAGTCGCCGTGGCTGAAGCCGCCAGGCAGCACGACCAGGTCCAGGGCGTCGGGCAGCGCGGTCTCGCCGTGCCACACATGGCGCGGCGCACGGCCGGTGGCGAGAGCGAGGGCGATCGCCACGTCACGCTCGCGATTGGTGCCGGGGAAGATCAGGATGGCGGCGTTCATGACGCAAGGCTCCGGCGCCGGCACGACGCGGTTTTCGCGCGCCACGGCTGGAGGCACTACAACAGGATGGGTTCGGGGGAAGTCAAGCGAGTGCAGGGGCTTGGTTGCCCGCCCGCACGTGCGCGAAGCGGCCGTGCGCGTGCCGCGCCCCCGTGGATTTCACGACGCAAAGCCTACCCTGCAGCCCCGTTCTTGGAAACGACGGCAAGGAAGGTTCCGTTGTGCCATTCACTGGTCATACCCGAATGGAAGGGCAGGTTTTCGTTCCTGAAACTCGTCCGCACCTCGATGGAGTAGTCGACGCGCACGCCGCTGTCGCGCAACGCGCCATAGGTGCCGGCTCTGACGCGCGACCAGTTCCAGTCGTCCACGATCACGATGGCAGGGCTGGTCATGGCGGGCATCGGAATGCTGATGCCGTCATACTGATCCTTCTCGGTATGCGGACCATCGTAGAACAGAATGTTGAACGGACCGAAATCGGCGTAGCGCACGGCCCGAAAATCCTGCTCGACGATGGTGACCCTTGCGCCGCCATGCTTGTAATCGTCATAGGCAGCCCAGAACTCGTCGCTCCTCACGCCATATTCCGTCCAGTTGTCGACGCCGACGGCGGTCAGCGTGTTGCCTGCCATGGCCGAACACATGCTGGCGCCGCGGAACAAGCCGATCTCCAGGTACCGTGGGTCCGCCGTGCGTGCCATCAAGTTGTTCAGAAACATACGAAACTTACGGCCGGAAAACCCTTTGACCTTGAACACGCCTTCGGGCAGCGAGCTTCGCTCTGCCATGGCGTCCTCGAACGCGCTGCAAAGAGCCGAGCGCAAGGCCGCGTCTCCGCCACGGCTCATCGCCGTCACCAGAGGAGGCGGGGAGACGATGGCCGGCTGAGGAACATCGGGCCAAGTTGCTTCCATGTCGGTTCCGTCGAACGATCGTTTCGCCTGAAATCAAGCATCCGCCATGGCACGGGCGAGGAGTGCAAAGCAGCCGCAGCTCCAGTTCTTTGTCTCGGCGAGCATGGTCATCGTGGTTGGGGATCAACCTGACCCGATCATGCTCCAAGCCTGTCGAACCTGCGAGGTGTCGCGCCGGTCCGCAAGTGCCGAGCAGGACTACGGCGCACTCACATGCCGCTTGGCGACGTCCTTGTAAAAAACCTGCTTCCGCTCCTCCTCTTCCGGCGTGCGAAAGCGACGGACGAGGTGGTGGATATGCGGCCCGCCGCGCCGGCCGCCGACCGCGGACTGGTCGAGGTCGGGCTGCCCTGTCGGGACGCCGCGAACCGTCTCGTGCACGGCGTTGGAATAGGCGATGCGGCCGTCAAGCGTGTGACGGATGAGGCGGGTCTGGCGGTCGGGGTAGAGCAGCATGCGGCCGGTCTTGTCGGCGCCGGAGAAATTGTAGCGTGGCAGGGCGTAGGCGTCATGGGTGCCGCTCGCGATCAGCTCTAGCAGCGGCACAAGGTCCTCGGCGGCCATCTCCTCGTCGGCGTCCAGCATCAGCACCCATTCGACCCAGTCCGGCACCAGAGCGAGCGCGGCGTTGCGCATGGCTCCGAAATGATGGTCGAATTCCCGGGCGTGGCGCTCGGCAACGGTGAACGGGATCGCGCCGGAGGAAAGGACGTTGCGGGCCAGGTCGGGCGTGCCGTCATCCGAGCCGGTGTCGAGCACAGCGAAGAAACTCGCGACCGGGCGGGCGCTGCGCAGCATGTTCTCAACGCATACCGCCTCGTTGCGGACAATGCAGGCGATGGCCAAAGGCGGGTAGGTGTCCAGCTCGGGCTCTGGCGGAGGGCTGACGGGTGGCTGGTACGTCACCGGCAGCAGCCAGCCGCCGATGTGATGGAGGCGCAGTCCGCGCCAGTGCTGGACCGGCTCGGAGCCGTGGGAGCACGCGATGGCGGCGCTGATCGAGGTAGCATCAAAGGATGCGCTGTCGGGGCCGACCAGCACCAGGCATCGCTCGGCGAGCTGCGTCCGCAGCGCGTCCATCCAGGCGGCGCTGGCAGGCGGGCCGAGCAGGCAGAGCGCGTCGATCTGCCGCCCGAACTGCCGCAGCAGCGCGGTCACCGATTCAGGGTCGCCGGCGAGCCTGAACACCGGCGTGGCATCATCCAGCGCGCCCGTCAGCGGAACCACCGGCGGGAAACCGGGCGCCACGTGCAGGATCGCCGATGCCGGGTCGTGAAACGGCAGCAGGTCGTCGAGCGCCTGATCCGCCTGGCCGACCACCACGGCAAGGCGCGACGTGGCGGATTCCGGGAAAAAATTGCGCATGCCAGCCAGCAGCGCCGGGTCGCGGGGCGGCTCGCCGGCGGCCGCGGGGTAGGCGGCGGCGGCACGGGACACCAGCAGCAAGGCGAGCGAGCCAGCTACATGGTCGCGCGCCTGCATGGTTCGGCCGGTCACGGAGGAGAAATAGCCGGCGAACTCCTGCGAGCCGAGTATGGCGCGCCGCCCGCGTTCGACGCTCGGGTAGTAGGCTTTGAAGGCGGCAACGGTGTTGGCGTCCTCGGGGTCACGGCCGAGCAGGCAGCGGTAGAGCTCTGTCACTTCCTGATCGGTCATCAACCCGCCTTCGGCCTTTCAGGCGGCCAATCTAGGAAGCGGCGGACTGGCTGGCAAAAGCCTGGCTGCCTCGGCGACGGATGTCGGGGTCAGGGCGGCCAGGCGGGGGAGCATGCCCAGGATGGGAACGCGCCCCAGCCGCTCGATCGTCGCGGCGTTGCCGTCCTGATCGGGTCCGCAAACGACGATGCCGGCGATGGCCACGGAACGGCGGCGCAGGGTCTCGATCGAGAGCAGGCTGTGGTTGATGGTGCCGAGCGTCCCGCGCACGACGAGCAAAACGGGCAGGCCGAGGCGATGCATGAGATCGGCCATCATCGACTCATCGTTCAACGGGACCAGGACGCCGCCCGCGCCTTCGACCACGACCGGCGCGGCGCCTGGCGGCAGCGTGAAATCATCGATGCCGATGCGCCGCCCCTCCTGCCGGGCGGCCGCCTCCGGCGACAAAGGGGCGCCGAAAACGTGGCGCGGCGGATGGATGCGCGCGCCGGCGCCGGCCAGGGCGGCGACCGTTTCGCTGTCGCCGGCCTCGTGCGCCAGCCCGGTCTGCACGGGCTTCCAGTAATCGGCCGACCAGCGCTGCACCAGGCAGGCGGAAACGATGGTCTTGCCGATTCCGGTATCCGTGCCGGTGACGAAGACGCCCTGGCGGGCCATCAGGCAGCCTGGCAGGCAGCCTGGGCGCGCGACGGCCAGGCTGCCGACAGCGCCCAGGTCAGGCGGTCGATCTCGGCGTCGCCATGGGCTGCCGAGACGGTCAGGCGCAGGCGGCTGGTGTTGTTCGGCACGGTGGGCGGGCGGATCGGCACGGCCAGGATGCCGGCACGGCGCAGCGCGGCGGACAGGTCCAGCGCCGCCTGCTCGGCGCCCAGGATGGCCGGCACGATCTGGGTGGTGGAGGGGCCGTGATCGATGCCGAGCGACCGCAGGGCGGCGCGCAGCCTCGCCGCGTTGGCGTGCAGGCGGGCGCGCTCGGCATCCATCCCGGGCACCAGGTCGAGCGCGGCGTCGATGGCGCCCAGCACCGGCGGGGGCAGCGCGGTGGTGTGGATGAAGCCGGAGGCGCGGTTGACCAGCCAGTCGCATAACGGCCGGCTGCCGGCGACGTAGGCGCCGAACCCGCCAAGCGCCTTGCTGAACGTGCCCATCGCGAGGTCCACGCCGCCAGGCACCGAGCCGGACAGGCCCATGCCGCGCGGGCCCAGCACGCCGGTCGCGTGCGCTTCGTCCAGATAGAGGAACGCGCCGTGCCGGTCGGCCAGCGCGCGCAGGGTCCTGAGGTCGGCCTGGTCGCCGTCCATCGAAAACACGCTTTCGGTGACGATGAAGCGCCGCCCAGGCTGGCTTGCATGCGCGTCGAGCAGGTCGGAGAGGTGCGCCATGTCGTTGTGACGGAAGCGCAGCCGTTCGACGCCGGCGGCGTGGCAGCCGTGGTTGAGGCTGGCGTGGTTCAGCGCGTCGCAAAAGGCGAGCGCAGGCGGCCCTGGAAGACGCAGGAGGGCGGCGAGCACGGAGGCGTTGGCCTGCCAGCCGGAGGCGAAGAGCAGGGCGGCTTGCGTGCCTTTCAGCGCGGCAAGTTTCGCCTCCACGCGCTCGTGCAGGTCGAGCGTGCCGGTGACCAGGCGGGACGCGCCGGCGCCGGTGCCATGGGAGGCGGCCCACTCTTGCGCCCGCGCCGCGAGCGAGGGGTGTCGCGACAGGCCAAGATAGTCGTTGCCGGAGACGTTGAGCAGGGTATCGGGCAGCACGCACGCCGTTCGCCGCAGGCCACGAGCCGACAGGCTGGTCAGGGCTTCGGTCAACTCGGCGTCGAAGCGGGACATGCACCGCTCTCGGTCACCTCTGGCCGGGTGTCAAGCAGCGGAGACCCCGGCGAACGGGTAGGCAAACTACGGGCAGGAAAGCTTGATTTGCCTGCATCGTCCGACATGGTGCATCGGCACCCAGGCGTGAATGGTGATGCTCGGGGATGTCGAGCGACCACTCGCCATTTTGTCGCAGCTCAAGACTTGATGGATCGCCCGGACCGTAGTCAGGCTGCCGCTATGGCCGCATTCATCGCCCGCACGCCGGCGCCGGGTCCGTCGGGGTGGCGCCAGACCGCGCCGACCATGCCCAAAAAATTGGCGCCGGCGCGCACCAGCGGCGCGCAGTTCTCGGCGGTGATGCCGCCGCTGGCCACGACCGGCAGCTCCATCAGCTCGGACCACCAGCTCAGCAGCTCGGTGTCGGCAAAGCGCTTGATCTGCTTGGTCTGGCTCGGGAAGAAGCCGCCGAAGGCGACGTAGTCCGCGTCGGCCTCCCCGGCGAGCAGGGCGGCGTCGCGGCTGTCGTAGCAGGAAACGCCCAGCTGCAGGTTGCGGCCCAGCAGCTTGCGGGCGTCTGCCGGCTGCATGTCGTGCGCGCCGACATGCGCGCCGTCGCAGCCCGTCTCCACCGCCAGGTCGGGCCGGTTGTTCAGGATGAACGCCACGTTGCGCGCCTGAGCGACCGGGCGAAGCAGGTCGGCCGCGCGCCGTATCCTGTCGTCGTCGGCATCGGTCAGGCGCAGCTGCACCGCGCCCACATCACCAGCGTCCAGCGCCTCTGCCAGCAGGGCGGCGAACCCGTCCGGCAGCACGGGCGGCGTGATCAGGTAGATCCTGCAGTCGCGCTCGGTCACAGGCGATGTTAGCTGGTCGCCGGCTTGGCGTAGATGTCGATCACGCGCGCGAGCAGGTCCAGCGCTTCCTCTCTGGGGCGCTGGAAGGTGTTGCGGCCGATGATGGCGCCGTTGGCGCCGCCATCGCGGATGCCCTGGATGGTGTGCAGCAGGTCGGCGGCATCCTTGTTGTTCTCCCCGCCGGAGAACACCACGATGCGCCGGCCGCCGAAGCACGCCTGCACCACGTGGCGGATCCGCTCGGCCATGGTGGCGCGGGGAATGCGCTCCTCCTCGTAGACTTTCTTCGCGGCGGGCAGGCTGAGATGCTCGGTGGGCGGCTTCACCTTGATGATGTGGGCGCCCATCAGCGCTGCCATGTGGGCCGCGTAGGCGCAGATGTCGAGCGCGGTCTCGCCCGCCTTGTCCAGCATCGGGCCGCGCGGGTAGCTCCACACGACGACCGCGAGGCCCGCCGACTTGGCCTCCTCGGAGAGTTCGCGCAGCTCGTTCATCTGCTTGAACGCGTATTCGCTGCCAGGATAGATGGTGAAGCCGATGGCCGAACACCCAAGCCGCAACGCGTCGGACACCGAGCCGGTTACCGCCTGGTCCTTCTCGGTGGCCAGCGAATTCGACGAGTTCAGCTTCAGTATGGTGGGGATCTGGCCCGCGAAGGTCGCCGCACCGGCCTCCAGCATGCCCAAGGGTGCTGCGTAGGCGTTCAGGCCGGCGTCGATGGCGAGCTGAAAATGGTAGTGCGGGTCGTAGGCGGGCGGGTTGGGGGCAAAGCTGCGGGCCGGGCCGTGCTCGAACCCCTGGTCGACCGGCAGGATCACCAGCTTGCCGGTGCCGGCGAGCTTGCCGTGCATCAGCATGCGAACGAGGTTGCCCTTGGTGCCGGGATTGTCGCTTTCGTAGGCGTCGATGATCGTGCGGATTTCTGGGGTCATGACGGTATCTTTCGGCGGCTTCTGGCGCACTTAGCCGAAGGTCGCAGCCGTGTCACCCAACTCCGCGTCGGGGTCGAGGAGCCAGGCCGTCAAACGGCGGTGCGCGCCAGGTTGCCCGAGGTCGAGCGCCAGCGGCGGCTGCGCGTACAGCGTGGCGCCGCAGGCGCGTGCCCGCCCGGCGATGTCGGCCCAGACCCGTGCGTCGGCTTGAAGCACCAGGCGCGTCTGCCCCATCCTCAATGCTTCCAGGGCACGTCCTGGCGCCGGCCCGCAATCGAGGATGTGCTCGGCGGCGCCGGCCTGCTGCATCAGCGCACGCCACCAGCCAACCCCCGCATAGGCGCCTGCGCCCGGCGCCGACAGCAGAACGGGCAGACGCCGAGCCAGGCGGCCTGCCTCCAGGGCCGACCGGGCCATCTCCAACCCGTGCACGATGACGGCTCTCTCGCAGGCGGTGCCGAGTGTCATGCTTGACGTTCAACCTGTTGCAGGCTTTCTCTCGACGCCTGTTTGAAGCCGAAACTGGGCGCCCGCCTTCGGCGCGGCAGGCCTTGGAGGTCGTCGATGGCCGATGCAGGCACTACGAAGGCGGACGAGGCCGACCGGCTGGAGGCTGCCCTGGAACGGATCGCCCGCGGCCGTGCCGGCATGGTGGCCGGCCGGACCACTGCTGCGTCCGACCTGCCGGCGCGGCTCGACGCGTTGATCGCCGAACTCCGCTCCGTGCTCGGACGCGACTCGCCAGACTCATGACACATCCCGATTGCACATCGCTCTCACCAAGGAAGAAGACCGCCGTGGCCCAGCTCACCATCAAGATCAACGGCTACGCCTACACCGTGGGCTGCGACGACGGCCAGGAAGCGCATCTGATGCGGATGGCCTCCGAGGTCGAGAGCCGCATCGACAGCATAAAGGCGCTTGGCGGGCAGAGCGGGGAGGGCAGGCTGCTGGTATTGGCATCGCTGCTGATGGCAGACGAGCTGCACGACATGAGAACGCTGCTCGGCAACCTGCAAGCCGAGTTCGCGCGCCTGCCGCAAGCCGAAGCCGAGTCCGTCCGCCGCCTGGCGCGCCTGGCCGATCGTGCCGAGGAGATTGCGAAGGGGCTGGAGCAGGCCTAGATAGGCTAGGCGGAGCTGCTGGGTGCGTCAGGCAATTCATCCCCGGGGCCGATAAGCAACCCCTCGGGGGCTGGCGCTGTCGCGATCCTGGTCGCGGTATCTGGTTCCCACCTGCACAAGCAGGCTCTGGGGGGTGAGACGCCAACGGCTTGGGCGGCTCCGTACCAATCATGACGGTCGACGACGAAAAGGCTTCTTTGCGCGAACGGGCGCTGCGCATGCGCGCCGGACTCGATCCGGCGGCCGGCGAGCGTCTCGCCTTGCTCGTGCTGCGCGAGCTTCGGCCGCCGCCCGGCAGCGTGGTCGCCGGCGTCTGGCCGCTGCCGGGCGAAATGGATTTCCGCCCGCTGCTGCACGCCCTGCACGGCCTGGGGCACCGGATCGTGCTGCCGGAAACGCCGCCGAGAGGCCGGCCCTTGATGTTTCGCGCCTGGCACCCGGGCTGCGCCATGACACGCGAGCCCTACGGCACGTTCCGCACGTCGGGCGGCTACGCCGTGCCAGACATGCTGTTCGTTCCGCTGCTCGCCTTCGACCGGGCGGGTGGCCGTCTCGGCTACGGGGGCGGCTACTACGACCGCACTCTGGCTGCCCTGCCGGACGCGGCGGCAATCGGCTTCGGTTACGCCGACCAGGAGGTGGCGCGTGTGCCGATGAGCGCGCACGACCAGCGACTGCCGATCATCGTGACCGAGAAGGAGATCATGCGGGCAGGCGACTGAACGGCTTCGGGTCCCGCTTCGGCGCTGGCTGCGTCAACGACCCCCGTGTCCGCCGCCTCCTCCGCCGTGACCACCCGCCCCTATGCCGCCCGCCCCCATGCCGCCCGCGCCATGGCCCGCGCCGCCGAAGCCGCCGGCGTGCCCGCCTCCCGGGATGGAGGGGAAACCGTGCCCGCCGGCGTAACCTCCGATCCCGTGCACCTCATGGCCGTGCTCGAAGCCGGGACGTCCGAAACCGCGACCGTATCCTTCGCGGTAGGGACCGACGCCGTACCCGTCGCCCCAGCCGCCATAGTCGCCGCCGCCGACGTCGTAATAGCTCTCCCCCAGGTCAACGCCGCCGCCGTAGCCCCCTGCGGCGCAGCCGGCCGCCAGCAAGGCCAGCGCCGCGAGCGCCGCAGCGCGAACCATCACGCGCCTCACTTGGCAAGCGCCTTGGTTTCGTCGTTGCCCCACTCGAACAGACCGACGGCAGCGCCCAACGGATCGGCGACGACCGCGATCATGCCGCCATGCCGGTCCGGCCGCGGCTGTACCAGAACCTGGCCGCCGAGGGTCACGGCCTTGGAGGCGGACGCCTGCGCGCTCTCCACCCGGACGAAGCCGAGCCAATGCGCGTGCGCGTCGGTGCGGCCCGGAAAGCTGTTCGCGGTCGCCCTGGCATAGTTGTCGGAGGCCAGAAGCAGGTGCTGCTCGCCGGGCGTGGAGGGCAGGGTATAGGTCTGCAGGCCGAACACTGCGTTGTAGAAGCCCGCGCCGGCCACGGCGTCGCGCGTGATCAGCGACCGCCAGATCCAGTCGCCCACCGGGCTGAGCACGTCCGGCGTGTCGCCGCTGCTCGAGGCGAGGACCGCAAAGACGGCGCCCTGCGGATCGGCCAGCACCGCCTCACGCCCGCGGCCCGGCAGGTCGTGGGGCGGCGAGAGCGTTTGACCGCCGTGCCCGACCGCCGACCTCACGGTCGCGTCCACGTCAGGCGTCGAGAAGAACTCCAGCCAAGCGGACGCCCTGTGCTCGCCCGGCGGCATCGGATGCTGCACCAGCGCGCCCACCGACCGGCTGCCGAGCATCGTCACGGCGTAGGGCGAGCGTGTTCCCGGCACGCTGCGGAAGGTCCAGCCGAACAGGCCGCCATAGAAATGCTCGGCGGCCGCCATGTCCGGTGTCACGAGCTGGAAGAAGATCGCCTTGCCGGTGTGGCGTTCCTGGCTCGGCGGGTCCATCACCGGCGGCACGCCGGCAGGAGCGGCACTTGCCGAAGCCGCTAAGAGCAGGCCGATGACGGCCGCGCCCAGGGCATGCCATGTCTGGCGCTGCGTATCAGTATGTTCCAGCATGATCGCTTCAATCGGTTCCACAAGCCGGACGTGGCACCCTGACGGGCGGTTGCTCGCCAGCCATCGACAACGGAGGCCGGCGAGGCCAGTTCCCTGCAGGCGGCGGCCGGGTCTGCGGCGACCGCGAAGGCCGAAGGAACCTGATGCGTATTCTCTTTCTGGGCGACATCGTCGGCCGGTCCGGCCGAGACGCGGTCGGCGCGGCACTGCCGAAGCTGCGCGAAGAACTGCGTGTCGACCTCGCAATCGTCAACGTGGAGAATGCCAGCCACGGTTTCGGTTGCTCGCCGGCGATGGCCGACGCGGTGTTCGCGGCCGGCGCCGACGTGCTGACGCTCGGCAACCACGCCTGGGACCGCCGCGAGCTTGCCGGCTACATAGAAACCCAGAGAAACCTGATACGGCCGCTGAACTTCCCGCCTGGCACGCCCGGCCAGGGGTCGGTGGTGGTGGAGCTGCCTGACGGTCGGCGGGCGCTGGTGCTGCAGGCGATCGGGCGGCTGTTCATGGAGCTGACCGACGATCCGTTCCGGCTGACCGCCGAGCTGCTGGGACGCCACCGTCTGGGTGCCACGGTGCAGGCGATCGTGGTCGACCTGCACGGCGAGGCGACGTCGGAGAAGATGGCGTACGCGCACTCCTTCGACGGCCGGGTCAGCCTGGTGGTCGGCACGCACACGCATTGCCCGTCGGCGGACCACCACATCCTGCAAGGCGGCACGGCGTTCCAGTCGGACGCCGGCATGTGCGGCGACTACGACAGCGTGATCGGCATGGAGAAGGGCGGCGCGGCGGCGCGGTTCTGGCGGCGGGTGCCCGGCGAACGCCTGGCACCGGCCGATGGCGAGGCCACCATTTGCGGCGTGTTCGTGGAAACCTCTGACGCGACGGGTCTGGCGCTGCGGATCGAGCCGGTGCGTCTGGGCGGCGCGCTGTCGCAGGCGATGCCAAGTTAACTGTTTGGCCAAACATCCAGCGTAAAGCTGCTGTGGAGCACCGCCCAACAAACAAAAGTTTTTGGTTCTTTTCTTCAAAAAAGAACTCTTCCTCAGGATAACCAACGTGCGCCTAGGCGAAGTCCTCCTGATGCGCGGCATAGTCCGCGACGCAGACATAGAAACCGCGGTCGAGCGGCAAAGGCAGCAAGGCGGGCGCCTGGGCGAGAACCTAGTCGCGTTGGGCCTGATCTCCACCGAGCAGCTCTACGCGGTGATCAGCGACACGCCGGCAATGCCGCGCAGCGTCGCGGAAACCGGCATATCGTCGGGCATGCTGCTGGGCCTGACGCTGAAGTTCATGCGCGTCGCCTCGTGCGAGACGCTGCCCGAGCTGTCGCGCCGGCTGCACCTGGCTCAGTCCGTGGTGCAGGAAATCCTGGACGACGCGATCGTGCAAAAGCTGGTGCACGTGCTGGGGTCGGTGACCATCGGGCTGGTGCGAGCCATGCGCTACGCACTGACCGACCAGGGCAGGGTGGCGGCCGGCGAGGCGATGGAGCAGACCCAGTATATGGGTCCTGCGCCGGTCAGCCTGGCCGCCCTCATCTCCCAGGTCGGCAAGCAGACGATCACCGGCGAGATATTGGACGCGCCCACGCTGCGGCGCGCCTTCGCCGGGCTGGTGCTGTCGGACCACACGATAAACCGTCTGGCGCCCGCGGTCAGCGCCGGCCGCACGGTGCTGCTCTACGGGCCGCCGGGCAACGGCAAGACCAGCATCGGCACCCGCATCGCCGCCCTGTTCACCGATCCGGTCTTCGTGCCGTTCGCCATCGAGGCCGGCGGCCAGATCATCAAGATGCACGATCCCACCCTGCACGAGCCCTACATGGCGGAGCGGCCCGACGTTGCATCGGCCATAGCGGGCGTGCAGATCGAGGCGTTCGACGCGCGCTGGGCGGCGTGCAAGCGGCCGGTAGCCATCGCCGGCGGCGAGATGACGCTGGACATGCTGGATCTGCGCTGGGACCCGATCACCAAATGCTACGACGCGCCGCTGCACATGAAGGCGCTGAACGGCGTGTTCCTGATCGACGATTTCGGCCGCCAGAAGGTGCACCCCACCGAACTGCTGAACCGCTGGATCATCCCGCTGGAGAACCGGATAGACTACCTCAAGCTGAACACCGGCATCACGATCAAGCTGCCGTTCGACGAGCTGGTCATCTTCTCCACCAACCTGTCGCCGGCCGACCTGATGGACCCTGCGTTCCTGCGGCGCATCCCCTACAAGATCCAGCTGCTCGGACCGAGCGTTGCCGAATACCGCAGCATCTTCGAGCGGGCCGCCTCGTCCTACGGTCTGACGCTGACCGACGCGGCATTCGACCACGTGGTCGAACGGCTGACCGGCCAGGGCCGTTACGAGCTTGCTTCGTTCCAGCCCCGCTTCATCTGCGACCAGGCCGCGCAGGCATGCCGCTGCTTCCGTCTGAAACCCGAACTGACGCCGGAACTGGCCGCAGCGGCCCTGGAAAACCTCTATGTCGGCATCGGCGCGGACGGCGGCAGTTCGGCGGCGGCCTGAAGCGCTGCCGCAAGCGCCTGCTCGCGCTGCTGCGGTCCGTAGGCGACGCCTTCGGCGCGGATCACCTCGACATTGGAAAGGCCGATGAAGCCGAACACGGTCCGCAGATAGCTCTCCTGGTGTTCGGCGGAGGCGTTGGGCGTGCCCGGGCCGTACATGCCGCCCCTGGACAAGGCCAGGATCACCCGCTTGCCCTCAACGAGGCCGACCGCGCCGTGGTCCGTATAGCGAAACGTCTTGCCTGCCACGAGTATCCGGTCGACCCAGGCCTTCAGCTGGCTGGGCACCGTGAAATTGTACATGGGGCTGCCGATCACGACGACGTCGGCGGCGAGGAACTCGGCCAGCAGCGCGCCGCCGAGATCGAGGTCCTCCTGCATCGCCTGGTCGTGCTTCACCTCCGCACTCTGTCCAGCGAGATAGGCGCCGGACAGATGATGCACCATGGGCTGGGTCAGGTCGCGGGTGTGCACGGCCAAGCTGCCGTCCAGGGTTTTGAGCCGTTCGACCACCGCGGCCGAAATGGCCCGGCTGACGGAGGCGTCGCCCAGAATGCTCGAGTCGATATGCAGCAGCGTCGTCATCGGTTGACCTCGGCATAGGTGAGTGACCAAGGCTATATGCGTGACCGCATGGCGCGATCACAAGGAGGCACATCGATGTCACTCGGGCACACCGATGATACCGCGCCGGCCGCGGCCCATGCCGGCCTCGGCACCCAGGATTGCCGCAAGATCAGCGCGGTGCTGGCGCGCGTCGGCGACAAGTGGCGCATCCAGATCGTCGTGCTGCTGGGCCACGGCCCGAGGCGGTTCAATGAGATCAAGCGCATGGTCGGCGGCATCTCGCAGCGCATGCTCACCTTGACGCTGCGGGGGCTGGAGCGTGACGGGCTGGTGCTGCGGACCGCCTACCCGACCGTCCCCGCCAGGGTGGATTACGCGCTGACCGAGCTGGGCGGGTCGCTCCGCTGTGCCGTGGAGAGCCTGAGCAGCTGGGCCCGCCTGCACCAGGACGACATAGAGGCGGCGCAGCTCCTGTTCGACAGCCGGCCGGACGCAGGCCCGAACGGGGTCAGCCGGGCCGCCGTGCCCGATCGAGCACCGCAACCGCTTCGACCTGCGCCGACCACAGGAACTGGTCGATCACCGTCAGCTGCGTCAGGCTGAAGCCGGCCTGCGCCAGCGTCGCTGCGTCGCGAGCCAGCACGCCTGGGTTGCAACTGACATAGATCACCCGGCCGACGTCGCTGGCCGCCAACTGCGGCACCTGGATCGCCGCGCCCGCGTAGGGCGGGTCCAGCACCACCGCGGCGGCGCCGGACATCTCCTTGGCGGAGAGCGGCTGGCGCGCCAGGTCGCGCTGGGTCGCCTCCACGCGGCTGCCGGACTGCGCCCTGCGCAATGCGGCGGCGGCGTGCGCGTCGCCCTCGAACGCCTGCACGCGCACATTCACCGCGACGGGAAAGCTGATCGTGCCGCAGCCGGCATAGAGTTCGATGATCCGCGAGCGACCGGTCAGACGCGCCGGCAGGCCGGCCAGCACGGCCGACACGATCGCCGCCTCGCCTTCCAGCGAGGCCTGCAGGAACGCCCCGGGCGGCAGCTCGACACGGTGGCCGGCAAAGACCGTAAACGGCGCGGCCTGCTGGAACGCCGTCTCCGGCGCGCCCGCATCCAGCGCCCAGGCGATCCGCGGCACGTCGCAGGCGGCGGCCAAGGACGCGAGCTTGCCGCGGTCGGACGGCGCCAGCGGCCCGTCGGTGCGCAGCAGCAGGTCGGCGCCGGCCCCGGTCAGGTTGGCCAGCAGGGACCCCCGGCGGCGCAGGGCGGCAAGCCCGGACAGCGCGCGCCGCAGCGGGTCCACGAGCGCGAACAGCGCAGGGTGCAGCACCTCGCACGCGGCCAGGTCGATCACCTGCCTGTCATGCGCACGGTGCAGGCCCAGCACCACGCCGCCGTCCACGCGCTCCACGGCGAACTCCATGCGCCTGCGCGACCGCGGCGGCGTGCGGACGAGCGGCCCGAGGCCGGGGACGGTCAGGCCCGCACGCTGCAGCGCCTCGACCACCAGGCCACGCTTCCACGACGCGTAGGCGTCGTCCCCCCAATGCTGCACCGCGCAGCCGCCGCAGCCTTCGGCGAAGTGGCGACAAGGTGGCTGCACCCGCCCGGCGCCCGGCTGCAAGATCTCCAAAACCTCGCAGCGGGCGTGGTCGCCCTGCCGCACGCGCACCGTCTCGCCCGGCAGGGTGCGCGGGACGTGCAGCGGCCCGGCACCGGGCCTGAGCACGACGCCGTCGCCCGCGCTGCCCATGCGGTCGATCGTGACGACCGATTCGGCGAGCGCGGTAGAGTGTCGGCCGCGCGGGCGCTCAGCCCTGGGGATCGTCGCTCACGGTTTCCGGCGCGCGCGCGCGGCGCGGCAGCGTCATGAAGGCAGGCACGTCGTCGCCAAACCCCAGCACGGCCGGGCCGAAATCTTCGTCCCGCCGACGGAAATCGCGCGACTGGCCGCGATCGAAACGCTGTTCCGGACGGGGTTCGAAACGCTCCACGCGCGCCTGCGGCCGCTGCTCCTGACTGGACGGATCCTGCGGCACTGCCTGCTGCACGGAGACGGGCGGCGCGGGCGGCTCCGCTTCGGGCCGCGCCCGCTCGGCCGTCCGCCCCCGTCCACGGCCGCGCGGCCGTGCGGCCTCGTCCGCCGGCGCGGGCCGCTGCTCGCGCCCGCGCGCCGGTTTCGCCTCGCCCCGCCCGCCTGGCGACTTGGCACCGCGCCCGCGGCGCTTGCGGCTGTCCGCCTCCGCCCACTCCACCACGTCGAGTTCCGGCACCACGATGCGCGGGATCGCGAAGCCCGTCAGCTTCTCTATCGCGTCCACCGCCAGCCTGTCCTCGGGCGAGCACAGGGTGAAGGCGTGTCCGGTCAGGCCGGCGCGGCCGGTGCGGCCGATACGATGGACGTAATCCTCCGCGTGGTGCGGCACGTCGAAGTTGAACACGTGGCTCAGGCCGCCGATGTCGATGCCGCGCGCTGCGACATCGCTGCAGACCAGCAGGCGCAGCTCGTTCTTCTTGAACTTGTCCAGCGTCGCGAACCGCGCCGGCTGCGACATGTCGCCGTGCAGGGAGCCCACGGAGAAGCCGTGCCTGGAGAGCGACTTGTAGAGGATGTCGACGTCGCGCTTGCGGTTGCAGAAGATCAGCGCGTTGGCCACCTCTTCGGACCGGATCAGCCGGCGCAGCGCCTCGCGCTTGTCGTGCTCGGCGACCAAGGCGAGGCCGGCGACGATGGTGGTCGCGACCGATGCCGATCTTGACACCGTTATCACGCGCGGGTTGTCGAGAAAGGCGTCCGACAGACGGCGTATCTCCGGCGCCATGGTGGCCGAGAAGAACAGCGTCTGGCGGTTCTTCGGCAGCATCGCCACGATGCGCTCGACGTCCGGGATGAAGCCCATGTCCAGCATGCGGTCGGCCTCGTCGATCACCAGCAGCCTGGCGTCGGTCAGCATCAGGCCGCCGCGCTCGAACAGGTCGATCAGCCGGCCGGGGGTGGCGATCAGGACGTCGACGCCCTTCATCAGCGCCTCCTTCTGATCGTTGAGGCTTTCGCCGCCGATCAGCAAGGCGTGGCTGAGCTTGAGGTACCTGCCGTACTCGACGAAATTTTCGGCGACCTGCAGGGCAAGCTCGCGTGTCGGCTCCAGGATCAGGCTGCGCGGCATGCGGGCGCGGGCGCGGGAGCCGGAGAGGATGTCCAGCATCGGCAGGGTGAAGCTGGCGGTCTTGCCGGTGCCGGTCTGGGCGACACCCATCACGTCGCGGCCGGACAGCACGGCGGGGATCGCCTGCGCCTGGATGGGGGTGGGGTGCTTGTAGCCCTTTTCCTCGACCGCGCGCAGGATCGGCTCGGACAGGCCGAGCTCGGCGAACAGCGGCTGCTCCGGCTCCGGCTCGGACTGGGCAGCGAGTTCGGCGTCGGGTGCGGGGGTCAGCGCCCCGTCAGCCACCAGAACGGCGGGCGCCACAAAGGCGATCGCGGCAAGCTCGCTCACGACGTCCCCAGGGGCAGACCCCGGAACCGCATCGGTATCGTCCTCGTCGGGCGAGGCGTCGGCTGTCTGCGCCGCTTGCGGCTCGGGGGGTGCCGGCTCGGCCACGATATCGTCCGTGCCGGGCGCGGCATCGGTCTCGACGGCCTCAATCACCGGCGACGCGGCGCTCGTTTCGAGCGTCGGGGACGCATCGCTCGTCTCGAGCGTCGGAGACGCAACGCTCGCTTCAAACGGCGGCAACGCATCGCTCGTCTCGAGCGTCGGAGACGCAACGCTCGCTTCGAGCGCAAGCGTGGGATCACTCGTCTCGGGCGCGGGAAGCGCGTCCGGCTGCACAGGCTCGTCCGCCTCGCAGGCGATGGGTTGGTTCAACAAATCTTCTCGGTCTCGAAAGGGAGGGCAGGCGGGCAGGCGAAGTTGCGTGGCGGTTGCCAAACTCGTAGCCAGCTTGCCGCCGGGCGCGAACTACGCGGGCGCGCATCGCTGAGCGGGATATCTGCAAGCGGCGGCGCAAAGTCAAGCTTTGCGCGCCAGCAATACCCGCCCAGAATGACCTATCGCGCCACCACGCACATCGAAGGACGTATCGCGTATGACACCAGCCAAGCCGCTGCGGATCGAAGACTACGCGATGATCGGCGATTGCGTGACCGCGGCCCTGGTCGGGCGCAACGGCTCGATCGACTGGCTGTGCCTGCCGCGCTTCGACAGCGGCGCCTGCTTCGCCGCCCTGCTGGGCGACAGCAGCAACGGGCGTTGGCTGATCGCGCCGGAAGACACCGGCGCCACCGTCAGCCGGTCCTACCAGGACGGCACGATGATCCTGGAGACGGTGTTCACCACCGGCACGGGCAGCGTCGCCGTGATCGACTTCATGGTGCCCGAAGCCGCCAACGTGACGCTAGTCCGCCTGGTGCAGGGACGACGTGGCCAGGTGGCCATGCACTTGGACATGGCGTTGCGGATGGATTACGGCATCTCCGTCCCCTGGGTGACGCAGTTGCCCGATCATTCGGGCCTGTGCGCCATCGCAGGCCCCGAAATGGTCCTGCTGCGCACGCGGGTGAAGCTGGTTGGGCAGGACATGCGCACCACGGCGCAGTTCAAGGTTGCCGCGGGCGAGACGGTCTCATTCGTGCTGAGCCATGAAAAGTCGCATTTGGCGCCGGTGCCCGCCATCGACGTGGACGCGGCGCTGGCGCAGACGCAGGATTACTGGGCGCGCTTCATCGGCCGTTCCCGCTACGAGGGGCCCTACAAGGCGGCCGTGCAGCGCTCACTGCTGACCCTGAAAGCGCTCTCCTACGCGCCTACCGGCGGCATCGTCGCAGCCGTTACCACGTCGCTGCCAGAGCAGATTGGCGGCCCGCGCAACTGGGATTACCGCTACTGCTGGCTGCGCGATGCGAGCCTGACACTGTTCGCGCTGATGGAGGCCGGCTTCACCGAGGAAGCCTCGCGCTGGCGCGACTGGCTGCAGAGGAGCATCGCCGGCAGCGCCAAGCAGATACAGATCATGTACGGCCTGCACGGCGAGCGTTCGCTGGACGAGCGCGAACTGCCCTGGCTCGCCGGCTACGAGGGCAGCTCGCCGGTGCGGATCGGCAACGCCGCCAGCGGCCAACTGCAGCTCGACGTGTATGGCGAGGTGCTGGAATGCCTGCACCAGGCGCGCCGCCACGGGTTGAAGCCGGCGCCGCATGGCTGGTCGCTGCAGCGGAACATCGTCGAGCACCTGGCCACCATCTGGGACCAGCCCGACGAGGGGATGTGGGAGATCCGCGGCCCGCGCCAGCATTTCACGCTGAGCAAGATCATGGCGTGGGTGGCGGTGGACCGCATGATCAAGGACGTCGCGCGCCATCACCTGTCCGGCCCGGTGGAGGACTGGCGCCGGCTTCGCGACACGATCGCCGAGCGCGTGCTGCGCGAAGGCTACGACCCCGTCCGTAACACCTTCGTGCAGAGTTTCGGCTCCAAGGAGGTCGATGCCGGGCTGCTGCTGATCCCGAGCGTGGGCTTCCTGCCGGCCACCGACCCGCGCGTGGTGGGAACGGTCAAGGCGGTGGAGGAGGACCTGCTGCAGGACGGCTTCGTGCTGCGCTACCGCACCCAGAGCAACGTCGACGGGCTGCCGGAGGGCGAGGGCGCGTTCCTCGCCTGCACGTTCTGGCTGGTCGACGCCTACGTGATGCAGGGCCGCCACGCCGAGGCGCACGCCGTGTTTGAGCGGCTGCTCGGCCTGTGCAACGATCTCGGTCTGATGAGCGAGGAATACGACCCGGTGCGCCAGCGCCAGGTCGGCAACTTCCCGCAGGCCTTCTCCCACGTGGCGCTGGTGGCGAGCGCGATGATGCTGTGGAAGGGCCGGCGGCGGGACGCGCACGTGGCGCATGCAAGCGAGCCGTTGCCTGCCGGCGACGCCTCGCCCGCCTCGGTGACGGACGCGGCCAGGACGTGACGCTGCCGACGCCGAGGGAGAACTCCAGGCTCACGGGCCATCGCGCCGCCCAGGCCGCCCTGCTCGATGCGCTGGGGCGCGGCCGCCTGCACCACGCCTGGCTGATCACCGGCCAGGAGGGAGTGGGCAAGGCGACGCTGGCCTACCGCTTCGCCCGGCGCCTGCTGGCCGGCGGCGACGCCTCGCTGGACATGCCGGCGAACGACCCCGTGTTCCGGCGGGTGGCTGCCGGCACGCATGCCGACCTGCTGACGGTGGAGCGCGAGTGGGACGACAAGAAGAAGCGCATGAAGAAGCAGGTCGCAGCAGAGACCGTGCGCGGCATTCCGCCTTTCCTGCACCTGACCCCCGCCGAAGGGGGATGGCGGGTGGTGATCGTGGACGGTGCCGAGGACGTGAACGCACAATCGGCCAACGCCCTGCTCAAGGTTCTGGAGGAGCCGCCGCCGCGCGCCATGCTGATCCTGGTCTGCTCGGCCGCCGGCCGGCTGCTGCCGACGATACGCAGCCGCTGCCGCCACCTGGCCCTGGCGCCGCTTGCCGCCTCCGAGATGGACGAGGTGCTGGCGGCCAGCCTGCCGGAGCTGCCTGCCGCGGACCGTGCGACGCTGGCGGGCATGGCGCAGGGTTCGCCAGGCCGCGCGCTGGCGCTGGCCGAGGAGGGCGGGCTGAAGCTGGCGGCCCTGGCAGGCGAGGTGCTGCAGGCGGGCTCCGACATCGCCCTGGCGCGCGCCTACGAGATGGCCGACGTCCTGCGAGAACAGGCGCCGTTCGAGACGTTCATGGGGCTGCTGCACAGCGGCATCGCCTCGGCCGTCAGCGCCAGCCTGCGCGGCACGGCCGATCCCGCGCAGCGGCGGCTGGTTGAGAGCCGCTCGGCACTGCACTGGGCGGAGACGGCGCAAGCCATCGCCAGGCTGGCCGACGAGACCGAGCGTTCGAACCTGGACCGCAGGCAGGCGACCGTGGCCGGGCTGGCGCTGATGCGCAGCGGGTTGGCCGCCACGCGCCGCGCGTGATAACGCCAGCGCGCCGCGCAGGCCCAAGAGACACGATGAATTTCTACCTCACGACGCCGATCTTCTACGTGAACGGGTCGCCGCATCTCGGCCACGCCTACACCGCGGTCGCGGCCGACGTGATCGCACGGTTCCACCGGCTGGACGGACGCGACGTGCACTTCCTGTCCGGCACCGACGAGCACGGGCAGAAGGTGGAGAAGGCCGCGCGCGACGTCGGGTTGGAGCCGCAGGCCTTCACCGACCAGGTGTCGGGCGAGTTCCGCTCGATGCTGGCCGCGCTCAACGTGTCGAACGACGATTTCATCCGGACCACCGAGCCGCGGCACCGGCGCGGCGCCTCGGCGCTGTGGGAGAAGCTGGCCGCCAAGGGCGACATCTACCCCGGCCATTACGAGGGCTGGTACGCCGTCCGCGACGAGGATTACTACGCCGAAGCCGACCTCGTCACCCTGGCGGACGGTACCAGGCTGGCGCCGACGGGCGCGCCGGTCGAGTGGGTGAGGGAGCCCAACTACCTCTTCCGCCTCTCGGCCTACCAGGACAGGCTGCTGGCGCATTACGAGGCCAACCCGGACTTCGTGGGCCCATCGTCCAAGCGGAACGAGATGCTGAGCTTCATCCGCGGCGGCCTGAACGACCTCTCGGTCAGCCGGTCGAGCTTCCGCTGGGGCATTCCCGTGCCGGGCGACCAGGAGCAGGTGATGTACGTCTGGCTCGACGCGCTGGCCAACTACATCACCGCGCTCGGCTACCCCGACGAGACCGGCCCGCTCTGGCGATTCTGGCCCGCAGACCTCCATCTGGTCGGCAAGGACATCCAGCGGTTCCACGCCATCTATTGGCCGGCCTTTCTGATGGCCGCGGGCCTGGCGGTGCCGCGCCGCATCTATGCGCATGGCTGGTGGACGGTGGAGGGCGCCAAGATGAGCAAGTCGGTGGGCAACGTCGTCGACCCGCTTGCGCTGGTCGCCGCCTATGGACTTGATCCTGTAAGATTCTTCCTGCTGCGCGAGGTGCCTTTCGGCAATGACGGCGATTTCTCCGCCCGTGCGCTGGTCAACCGGCTGAACGTCGAACTGGCCAACGGGCTGGGCAACCTCGCCCAGCGCACGCTGCCGCAAATCGCCCGCAGCTGCGGCGGCATGCTGCCCGAAGCCGGTCCGCGCACCGAGGAAGACAGGCAGTTGCTGGACGCGGCCGGCGCGCTGCCGGCGAAGCTGCGGGAGCTGGTCGGGCGTCAGGCGTTGAGCGAGGCGCTGGATGAGGTGTGGCGGGTGGTGCGTGCCGGCAACGCCTACATCGACCACCAGGCGCCCTGGGCGCTGAAGAAATCCGATCCGGTGCGCATGGCCCATGTGCTGCGCGTGGTCACCGACACGCTGAGGGTGCTGGCAACCGTGCTGGTGCCGTTCATGCCCGGCAGCATGGAGCGTCTGCTGGACCAGCTCGGCGTGCCCGTGCCGCTGCGCACCCTGGCCGGCCTGGAAGACGCTCTGCCAGCCGGCATAGCATTGCCCGACCCACAGGGCATATTTCCGCGCTGGTCTGAGAAGTCTGCCGTAACCCCATGATGCTGATTGATTCTCACTGCCACCTGGACTACTACTCACGGGAGGAGCGCCCTGGCATCCTGGCGCGGGCGTCGGCCGCCGGCGTCAGCAGAATGGTGACCATCGGCACCAGGCTGTCGCGGGCCGCCGAACAGTTCGCTTTGCTCGAAGAGGTTCCGCAGGCGTGGTGCACCATCGGCACCCACCCCCATCATGCCGCGGACGAAGCCCCGCCCGACGTGGACAGGCTGGTGGCCCTGGCATCGCACGAGCGGGTCGTCGGCATCGGCGAGGCCGGCCTGGACTACCACTACGACACTGCGCCGCGGAACACGCAGGCGGAGGTCTTCCGCCGCCAGATCCGGGCGGCGAGGCTGGCCGGCGTGCCGGTTTGCATACACACGCGAGATGCCGACGAGGACACGCTGGCCATCCTCAAAGACGAGCAGGATCAGGGCGGCAGCTTCGATTTCCTGCTGCACTGCTTCAGCTCCGGACGCGAGCTGGCAGTCCAGGCGGTGGCGATGGGCGGCTATGTCAGCTTCTCCGGCATACTGACCTTTCCGAAGTCCGGCGCGCTCCGGGAGGTCGCGGCCGAACTGCCGGCGGAGCGCCTGCTGGTGGAGACCGACGCGCCGTACCTGGCGCCGGTCCCCCACAGGGGACGACGCAACGAGCCGTCCTACGTGGCCCATACTGCTCGCATACTCGGCGAAATCAGGGGATTGCAGGCCGAAGCCGTCGCGGAGCTGACGACGCGGAACTTCCACCGCCTGTTCCGCAAGGCCGCGTGACGCCCTTGAGAGTGACTGTTCTCGGCTGCGGCGGGTCGACCGGAGTGCCCAGCCTGGGTGGCCAGGACGGGCGAGGGGATTGGGGCGCCTGCGACCCGGGAGAGCCGCGCAACCGCCGCTCGCGCGCCAGCATCCTAATCCAGGCGCCCGGCGGCACCATCCTGGTCGATACCGGCCCGGACGTGCGCGAGCAGCTTCTGGCCAACGCGGTGCCACGGGTGGACGCGCTGATTTTCACCCACGCCCATGCCGACCATGTGGCCGGGCTGGACGACGTCCGGCTGCTGAACCGCATCATCGGCAGGCCGTTGCCGACCTATGCCACGCAGGTCACGCGCGACGAGCTGGCGCGTCGCTTCGAATACGCGTTCCGGCCTTGGACGCCGCCGATCTTCTACCGTCCGGTAATGGATTTCAGCGTGATCGAACCAGGCGACACGATCGGCGTCTGCGGCGCGCGCATCGCAACGTTCGACCAGGACCACCACGTGGTGCGCACGCTGGGGCTGCGGGTCGAGACGCTGGCCTATTCGACCGACGTGGTCAGGCTGGACGAGGCAGCTTTCGCAGCGCTGGCCGGCATCGATACGTGGCTGGTCGGCTGCTTCCAACGCCAAGCGCACATGACGCACGCCCATATCGGCCTGATCGACACGTGGCGCCAACGCCTGGGCGTCAGGCGAACCATCCTGACGCACATGGGCTGCGACCTCGATTGGGCGTGGATGGCAGCCAACCTGCCGCCGGGCATGGAAGCAGCCCATGACGGCATGGTCCTGCAAGCCGATGCCTAGGCTTGGCTGACCGGGTAGATTACGACACAGGCAAACATTAGTTGGCATAATATTCCTTCTGCGACTTCCACGACCTTTCATGTCGAGCGCATTTGTCCGTCTTCGTGCGCCGGCGCCACACGGGGCCAAAAACTTGCGCAACGCCGCCCCTCGCCGCCCCTGTGGCCGCTGACAGCGCGACGCCTAGGCGCTACCGTTTCAGCAACGATCCCGAAGCTGAAAGCGAGATGAAGCATGCGGCGTCTGGTCCTGATCGGGTCGGCTGCGGCAACGGCCCTGGCCGTTGCCCTGTTCGTCGGGCGCCCTTCGCACGCGCCGGCAGGTCCGGACGCCGTGCCGGACAGGCCGCCTGCCGTGCTGGCTGCACTCGACCCACCGGCGTCCTCGCCGCTCCAGGCAACGCCCGAGCCGCTCGCCGACGCGCCCTTCGCATTCCGCCACCTCGTCCTCAACACCGCCGGCGACGCCGCCGAACTATGCTTCAAGTTCAGTGGCAAGCTGGATGAACGGGCCGAAGCCCGCTACGGCGACTACGTGACGATCACGCCGTCAGTCCGTCCCGCCATACGCGCCTCGGAGCGAGTCCTCTGCCTCGGCGGACTAGCCTACGGCACGGAGTACAGCGTCACGCTGAAGAGCGGCCTGCCATCGGCCAGCGGCGCACGTTTGGCCAAGGACGAGACCGTGCCGGTCAGCCTCGGCGAGCGGCCGTCGCTGGTCGACATCTCCGGCGACGGCTTCATCCTGCCCCGCGCCGTCGCGCACGGGCTGATGATCCAGACCGTCAACGTCAACCGCGTGCGCATCCACGTGCTGCGGATGAGCGACCGGTTGCTGCCGTCATCGGTCGGCGTCCAATCCAACCGGGGCGGCGTCAACCTCGGCGAGAACGGGCTGGAAGGCTACGCCATCCGCTCGCTGCTGCGGGACAGCATGACGACGATCTGGACCGGCAGCATGGCGATCCAGCCCGACCACAACCGCACCGTCCTGACCGCCTTCCCGATCGGCCAGGTCATCCGGCCGGGCATGACGGGCGCCTACCTGGTGGTCGCCGAGGACGCCGCGCACGCCGTGCCGGAAGCGAGCTGGAAAGCCGCCGATACAGGCACTTACGACGAGGCGTTCTATCGCCAGAAGGCGACGCACTGGGTGATCGCCACCGACATCGCCTTGACCACCTTCACCGGCTCCGACGGGCTGCACGTGATGGCCCGCTCGCTCGCTTCGGCCGCTGCGCAACCGGGCGTGCGGCTCGACCTGCTGTCGGTCGGCCAGGACGTGCTCGGCCAGGCGGTCACCGATGCCTCCGGCATGGCGCGTTTCGCGCCTGGGCTGCTGCGCGGCCAGGGCGCGGCGGCCCCAGGCGTGGTGGCAGCACATGCCGGGAGCGACTTCACCCTGCTCAACCTGTCCCGCCCGGCCTTCGACTTTTCCGATCGCGGCGTCACCGGGCGCCCCTCGCCCGCGCCGCTGCAGGCGTTCCTCTACACCGAGCGCGGCATCTACCGGCCGGGCCAGACGGTGGAGCTGATGGCGCTGCTGCGCGACCGGCTGGGCGACGCCGCACCCCTGCCGCTGACCCTCGTGCTGCACCGGCCAAACGGCATGGAGGCCGCCCGCTTCTCGCAGGCATCTCAGCCCGCCGCCGGTTTCCACCAGCCGATCAAGCTCTCTGCGACCGCCGCGCGCGGCACCTGGACGGTGGAGGCGCTGGCCGACCCCGCCGGCGTCGCGATCGGCCGCGTGGCCTTCGAGGTGCAGGATTTCGTGCCGCAGCAGCTCAAGGTGACGCTGGCGCCGGTCGCGGCCGCGCTCACCTCCAACTCGCTGCCGATCGACGTGCAAGGCGACTTCCTCTACGGCGCGCCTGCCGCAGGGCTGCATGGCCAGGCCGACCTGGTGGTCATGCGGGACCCTGAACCGGTGGCCGGCCTGAAGGATTGGCAGTTCGGCCTGGCAGACGAGACGGTCGACAACAAGACCCAGACCGTAGACCTGCCGGAGGCCGACGCGCATGGCCACAGCCACGCCGACGCCACGCTGGAGATGCCGCCCTCCACCATCCAGTCGCCGCTGAAAGTCACGATAACCGCCGGCCTGTTCGAGCCCTCGGGCCGCATCGTCAACGACGCCCGCGAGGCCAAGCTGCGGACCCGCCCTTTGCTGATCGGCCTGCACGCACGCTTTGCCGATGCCCGCGCCGACACCGACAGGGATGCCGCGATCGACATACGCGCCTTCGACGGCGCAGGCACGCCGGTGGAGCGCGCCGGCCTGAACTGGCGCCTGGTGCGGGAGAACCAGATCTTCGACTGGTTCGAGAACGAGCACTCCTGGCATTGGCACTACCACGTGGTCGACGAGGACATCGCCCAGGGCAGCATCGACGCGCTCAGTGCCGCGCCCGCCGCAATCGCTCGCCGCTACGATTACGGCAATTACCGGCTGATCGTCTCGGACCCGGCGACGGGGACGGCCAGCTCGATCCGCTTCTCTGCCGGCTGGCAGGAAACGGCCGACCAGGCGGACGTCCCGGACAAGCTCCGCCTCGCGGTGGACCGGCCGACGCTGGCGGCCGGCCAGACCGCCCGCCTGCGCCTGGACAGCCCGTTCGACGGCCATGCCAGCCTGGTGGTCGCCAACGACCGGGTGATCGAGACGCGCGAGATCGAGGTCTCCAAGGGCGCCAACACCATCGCGGTGACGCAGTCGGCCGATTGGGGCGCGGGCGCCTACGCCCTGGTCTCGCTCTACCGCCCGCTCGGCCAGCAGGGCGGCGACGCGCACGCCCCCGCCCGTGCGGTCGGGGTCGCCTGGATCGCCACCGATGCCGCATTGCGCACGCTGGCCGTCGCGCTGAACGCGCCGGACCGCATCAGGCCGCAGCGCGACGTCAGCGTGGGCGTGCATGTCGGCCTGCCCGCCGGCGCGCAGGCCTACGTGACGCTCGCGGCGGTGGACGAGGGCATCCTGCAGCTGACCCGCTACCAGAGCCCCGATCCGGTAGGGTTCCTGTTCGGCAAGCGCGCGCTGGGCGTCTCGATGCGCGACGATTACGGCAAGCTGCTCGACGGCAGCGCCGATCCCGGCCAGATCCAGGGCGGCGACGAGGGAGTGGGCGGCGCCGGCCTCGCCGTCGTCAGCACGCGCACGGTCGCCCTGTTCTCCGGCCCGGTCGCGGTGGACTCGTCTGGCAACGCCAGCATCCCGCTCAGGATCGGCGATTTCGCCGGCCAGCTGCGCCTTATGGCGGTGGCCTACACCGCGGCCGGCGCGGGCCAGGCGCAGGCCACGATGATCGTGCGCGATCCCGTGGCGGCCGACATCGCCGTGCCCCGCTTCCTCGGCACCGGCGACGAGGCCGAGCTCGCCGTCTCGCTCAACGACACGGACGGTCCCGCAGGCGCCTACCATCTGGCCGTGCGGGTGTCGGGTGCGGCGAACCTCGACGGCTCAGGCGCGGTCGACGCCCAGCTGGCGCCTGGCCAGCGCTTCGCCGGCATCCTGGCCGTGCGGGCGCAGGCCGAAGGCGTGGCGGACATAGCCGCTCACCTGACCGGGCCTGGCGGCCTGGCGGTGGACAGGAGCTGGCAGGTCGCCGTGCGCTCCGCCCACGCGCCGATCACCCTCACCCAATCGGCCTGGCAGCAGAAGGGCGAAGTTTACACGATCGACCCGGCCCTGCCCGGCCCTTTCGTGCCAGGCAGCACCAGCGTCACGCTCGGCTATAGCGGCTTCGGCGGGCTGGACGTGCCGAGCCTGCTGCAGTCGCTCGGCCGCTACCCTTACGGCTGCACCGAACAGCTGACCTCCACGGCCTTCCCGCTGGTCTACTACAACGACCCGTCGCTGCGCGGCGCGCTGCCGAACGACCAGGGCGTGCACGACCGGGTGCAGGACGCGATCGACACCATCCTGGACCGGCAGGACGAGAACGGCGAGTTCGGCCTGTGGCGCGCGGGCGACGGCGAGGCCTCCACCTGGCTCGGCGTCTACGCGCTCGATTTCCTCACCCACGCCAAGGAGGCGGGGTTCTCCGTGCCGGACGTCGCCCTGCAACGCTCGGCGCTGTGGTTGCGCCACGCGGCCGACGCCGACCTGCCCGAGCGCGCCTACAAATACTATGCCCAGGGTGCGACAGTGACCCGCGCCTACGCCGATTACGTGCTCGCCCGCCTGGGCCGCGCGGATATGGGCGACATGCGGCGCCTGCAGGACACGGTGGCGCAGCGCGTGTCGGACGGCGCCGCACTCTGGCTCGCCGGCGACGACGTGCTGGAGCCGCTGGCCCTGGGGCAGATGGCCGGCGCGTTTTCGCTGATGGGCGACCGCTCGCGCGCCGACCAGGCGTTCCGCATGGCGATCGACAACCTCGACGTGCACGCCTGGCCAGATTGGTGGTTCGACTGGTCGTACGCCAGCAGGCTGCGCGACATTGCCGGCCTGATCGGGGTCGCCGCCGAAGCCGGGCAGGAGCGGGTGCTGCACACGCTGCTCAACCGTTTCGCGCTGGAGCGGCGCGACCCTGCCTCGCTGAACACGCAGGAACAGGCCGCCCTGCTGTCGGCGGCGCACGCGCTGAACAAGGGGGTCGGCCGGCTCAGCCTGGACGTGAACGGCAGAGCGCTGCAGGCCGGCAGCACGCCCAATTTCTCGCCTGGGCCGTCGGAGATCGCCGGCGGCTACGCCGTTCGCAACACCAGCGGTCGGTCGCTGTGGCGGACGCTGTCGATCACCGGCAGCCCGCTGGAGGCCGCACCTGCCCTGTCGGCGGGCTACACCATCGAAAAGACCTACAAGACCCTGACCGGCGAGGCTGTGGACCCCGCCAGGCTACGGCAGAACGACCGGGTGATCGTGGAACTGCACGGCACGGTGACCGGCGACAGCGTGGACGGCAGCGCCAACCACCGCACGGTGATCGTCGACATGCTTCCTGCCGGCTGGGAGATCGAGGCGCCGGTGGCCGACGACACCCAGTACGGTTTCCTCGGCCCGCTTTCGGCCACCCGCGTGCGGGAGGCGCGCGACGACCGTTTCGTCGCCACGATGGATTTCGGCGAGGATCTTCGGAATTGGCGTTTCGCGGCCTCCGAGGACGACTCCGACGACAGCAACGACAAGAAGCCCCGTCTCGATGACGACGAGTTCCGCGTCGCCTACGTTGCGCGCGCCATCACGCCGGGGCATTTCACCCTGCCGGAAGCCGTGGTGCAGGACATGTACCGGCCCGGCTTCATGGCCCGCACGCGGTCGGCCACCACCGACGTGGTTCGCCCGTAGATGATCAGCAAGGCTAGGGGCTCCGCCCCTAGAACCCCGCTGGGGCCAGGGGCCCCGGACCCCCATTCCGCTGGAACCGGTCCGCCGTCAGTACAACCGTCCCACGGGAGTGGAGGTCTGGAGTCCCTGACCCCAGCAGGGGGCTTGGGGGACAGCGTCCCCCGTCCTTTTTGGTCTTCGACAGTCGCAGCCCCACGGCTTGCAGCAGCGGCCGCCGTGCTGACGTTGGTAGCAGCCGCCCGGCTACTCCCGGTCGACCTGCACCGCGCGCGCGACCTCTCGCTCGAACTGCAGGACCGGAGCGGCGTGCTGCTCAACGTCGCCGTCTCGCATGACGGGTTCTGGCGCCTGCACACCGGGCCGCAGGACGTCTCGCCCGCCTATCTCGCCATGCTGCTGCACCAGGAGGACAGGCGTTTCTACACGCATCCCGGCATCGACCCGCTGGCGCTGCTGCGCGCGGCCGCCCAGCTCCTGACCCATGACAGGGTCGTCTCCGGCGGCTCCACACTGACCATGCAGGTGGCCAGGCTGCTGCACCCGCACCGCCACACCCTGGCCGGCAAGCTGCGCGACCTCGGCACGGCCCTGCTGCTGGAGGCGCGGTTCAGCAAGCAGGAGATCCTGTCGCTCTATCTGACGCTGGCCCCGTTCGGGGGCAACATCGAGGGTGTGCGGGCTGCCAGCCTGACCTATTTCGGCCACGAACCCGCCTCCCTCAGCGCGCAGGAAGCAGCCCTGCTCGTCGCCCTGCCCCAGAGCCCCGAACGGCGCCGGCCAGACCGCCACTTTGCGCGCGCGCGGACGGCCATCGGGCGCGTGCTGGCCGGAGCCGGCCTGCCAGGCGCCGCCTGGGCGTTCTCGGGCCGACACGAGCTGCCCCGCCTGGCGCCCCACCTGTCCGCCCGCCTGCGCCTGGCCGGCCAGTGCGGCCCGGTCCGCACGACCCTGGACGGCAAGCTTCAGCGCGGGCTCGAAGCGCTGGCGCGGCGGGAGACCGCCTGGTTCGGCGGCGGCGCAGAGACTGCGGCCCTGGTGGTGCGCAACGCGGACCGCGCCGTGCTCGCCTATCTCGGCGGCAGCGACTGGCGCGGGCGCGGCGGCATGGTGGACATGGTGCACGCCATCCGCTCGCCCGGCTCGGCGCTGAAACCCTTCATCTACGGCCTGGCGTTGAGCGACGGGCTGATCCGGCCCGACACGCTGATCGAAGATGCCCGGCTGCGCATCGCCGACTACGCGCCGCAGGATTTCGACCGCGCCTTTCACGGCACGGTGCCCGCATCGGAGGCGCTGCAGCAATCCTACAACCTGCCCGCGGTGACGCTGCTCGACTGGCTCGGCGCGCCGCGCGTCGCCGCCGTGCTGCGCGGCGCCGGCGCCCGCCTCGCCATCCCCGGCGGCGGCCCGGCCACCCTGCCGCTGGCGCTGGGCGGCGTGGGCATGAACCTGTGGGACCTGACTGGGCTGTATGCGGGCCTGGGCTCGGCCGGCCTGGTGCGGCCTTTCAGGCTGCTGGCCAACGACCCGTCAGGGCGTGCGACCGCACTGATGACCGCGCGCGCGGCGGGCGAGGTGACGGCGATCCTGCGTGCCGCCCCGCCGCCCGCCGGCCTGTCCGACGCGGCGCCTCGACCGATCGCCTACAAGACCGGCACGTCGTTCGGCTTCCGCGACGCCTGGGCGTTCGGCACAACGCCCGGAACGACAGTCGGCGTGTGGGTCGGCCGTGCGGACGGCACGCCAAGGCCCGGCGCCTTTGCCCGCGGCACCGCCGCCCCACTACTGTTCCGCGTCTTCGGCCTGCTGCCCGAGGAGCCGGCGCCGCCCGCACCGGCAACGCCTTCGGCGACCATGCCGGCCGCCCCTGCCCTCCGCCACCTGGCAGGTCGCGACCGCCGGCTGCTGCAGCCCGACTACCCGCACATCCTCTATCCCCCGCCAGGCGCCACCCTGGCGCTGCAGCCCGGCCAGCCCTTGGCGCTCGAGGCATCTGGCGGCACACCACCCTATCGCTGGGCGATCGACGGCCAGCCTCTGCCGCAACCTCCCTTGGGCGAGAACCCGGCGTGGCGGCCGGACGGCCCAGGCTTCGCCCACCTCACACTCACCGACAACGCCGACCATTTCACCGAAGAAGACCTACGGCTGCGTTGACGGCCATACCGCTCGCGAGCGGCATGGCCGGGTCGGCTGCCGACGCCGTCCCGGCGGGCCGTACACCTTATAGCCCGGGGTCGGAAAGCAGCCCGGACTTCGGCGCCGGCCGGCCCGTTCAGCCTTCAATCCGTGAGCCCGAACACCGTCACGGTGCCGGCAGCCGGCGCATATACTCGACCGTTCGCGACGAGCGGGGTGAGCCAGCCGCGGCTGCCGTTGGACCAGGTGCCGGAATTGGCCTGGAACAGCGGCGCGCCGAGCGTGGCCGCGTTATAGGCCTTCAGCTGCATCGTCGAACCGCGCTCCAGCGCCCAGACCACGCCGGTGCCGGCCGCGCTGCCGTTGGTGCTGACGATCGGGAAGGACCCGCCGAAGCCGGCCTGATCCGTGCCGGTGGCAACCTGCGTCAGCACGGGAGTGGCCCCGGTGCCGACGCTGTAGGAACGTACGACGTCGTACGACGTCTGATAGAACAGCGTGCCTCCTGAACCAGAAACGTAATAGGCGGGTGCGCAGAAGCAGGTCGACAGCGACAGGGTCTGCAACGGGCTAGACCCACGCTTGGCCGTTCCGCCGAGCATGGCGGTATTGACCAAGTAGGCGTCGCCAAACTTGCCAGCCCCGATCGCCAGAGGCGGGGATGCCTGGCCGGCCATGACCGGTATGGCCATGACGCCGCCGGACCCGAAATCGGAGTCGTTGTTGTTGAGATACTGCCAGTTCGACGGCGTGAACGTGCCGCGCAACGTTTTCAGGTCGCTGGACAGGGCCACAATGCTCTCGCCGTAGCCTTCCTCGTCCTTGGCCAAGTTGTAATTGCCGTTACCCGTGATTGCGAGCACGTCCCCGGCGTCGTCGACGGCTGGCGCATAGCCGCTCATCCAGATGCTGGCGAGCTCCAGACTGGCGGATGCCTTTATGGTGTCGAAGGCGCCGGCGGGTTTCAGCGTGGCGGCATCGTAGCGCAGAAGCCATCCGGAAATGCTGCCCGAATTCGCATCGCAATGCGAGCCGACACCGACGTACACGGCGCCTCCTGCATAAACCAGGCTCGTGCGGTTCCATTGGTCTTGTGGATCGAAATGCATCGTGCCGCCCGACTTCAGCTTCGCCTGCGGATCGATCTCGCGCGGGGTCGTCATGTCTTTGCCCGTCAGCAAATCCAACGCGTGCAGCTTGGTGTGAAAGGACATCGCCGAGGGCTCGGTGGCGCTGACGACGTAGATCGTGCCGCCGTTGCCGTTCCGGACGATGACCGGGGTACTCGATATGCCGTATTCCGGCTCCACGTCGCCACAGCCGACATCGCTGCTCGCCTGCGGCTTGCCCAAGCTCACCTGCCAGAGAACGGCGTAGTTCTGCGCATCGAAAGCGTAAACCGTGTTGTGGCCGGTGGCCACGATCAGGATGTTGTGCGTGCTGCCGGACGGCAGCGCGACCCGGGACACCATCAGCGGCTGCGCAAACACGTTGCCGTCCACGTTCAGTGTAGTCAGCTCGCCAAAGCTCGACGAGGCGACCGCTGCCGGCGTCAAGTCCGTTTCGCTCTTGTTCCATCCGGTTGGATAGGTGTCGTAATGGTAATTCAGCACGTCGATCGGCGTGCCCGAGTACAGACGTGCGAGCCCGGCCGGAGCATTTGGATGCAGGCCGGTGTCCGGGAGGGCCGGTAGTGCCGTCGAGGTGATTTTGTGGCTTTTCAGCGCCTGCGATGTGCCGTTTCGCGCGATGCTGTCTGCCGGCAAAGGCCAGTGCGGCGGGGCTGCCATCGCCCTGTTTATCGAAAACACGGCGCAAGCGCCGGCAATAGAGCAAACCAACCTGTTCATTTATAACCCCTCCCGAACGAGTCTGCACCACACCGCCCAGCAGCGTCCATGTCAAGTCGTCACCGAAATACTGCGAATACTGCGTGAAATCAGCACACAACCCAAACGGGAGCGTGCTTTACAGCAACTTCGTATCGAGAATATTTAGAAGACCGAAAACTATCCTGGGTTGTCATCACGATCGTCGTATCTTGTGTCACTGCGCCGGGTCGAGACGCCGAGCCGATCCCGTTCTGGCGGCGGCGCGGCGCTCCTGATCGGGCGGACCATAAAAACGACAGACCACGCCGCGATCCGCGACAGCCAGACAAAGGTTTTTTGCTTCTTTTTTGCAAAAAAGAAGGACTTGCCTTCGGTCTGGCTACGTCGATCTCAAGGCCGATTGGTGTTAGAGCCTCGACGCCGGCAGGGCGGCCGAGACCGGTGCCCGGGCGTCGATGGTGGGACCTATGCCGCTGAAGATCATCTGCCTCGAAGAGCACACGCTCGACCCGGCGCTCGCCAAGGCCGCCCAGCCGACGACGGCGCGCATGGCGCCGTACATGGCCGACCTCGGCAGCCGCTTCCGGGAGAGCCCGGGCGGCGGCCAGGAAGGGCGGCCGAACCTGGTTTCGCCGGAACGCGCCTTCGCCGCCGTCAGCGCCCCGATCGACGACCGGCTGGCCGAGATGGACGCGCACGGCATCGACATGCAGGTGCTGTCGTACTCCAACCAGACACAGGACGCGCCAGCCAAGGATGCCGCCGGTCTGGCGCGCGCCGCCAACGACCGGCTGGCCGAAGCGGTCGCCCGCCATCCCGGCCGTTTCGCCGGCTTCTCGACCCTCCCGTGGCAGGACACCGACGCCGCCGTCAGCGAGCTGGAGCGCAGTGCCCGCGAGCTTGGCCTGACCGCGACCATGCTGATCGGCCACCCCGGCGAAGATAGCTTGCTCGACGACCCGCGCTACGCCCCGGTCCTCGCCAAGCTCGCGGAGCTTCACGTGCCGATCTACATCCACCCCGGCCCGCCGCTGCCTGCGGTGCAACGCCCGTATTACGGCGGCCTGGACAAGGAGGTGACCGCGCGGCTCTCGCTCTACGGCTGGGGCTGGCACAACGAGGCGGGCATCCAGGTCATCCGCCTGATCCTGTCAGGCGCGCTCGACCGCCATCCGAACCTGCGGATCATCAGCGGGCACTGGGGCGAAATGGTGCCCTTCTTCCTCGACCGCATGGACGACGCCCTGCCGCGCGGTGCAACCGGCCTCTCACGCACGATCGGCCAGACCTACCGCGACCAGGTTTTTGTCACGCCGAGCGGGATGTTCTACCTGCCGCATGCCCGTTTCATCCACGAAATCCTCGGCGCCGAGCGCATCATGTTCTCGATCGACTACCCCTATCTGAGCATGACCGGCGCGCGCGCATGGCTGGAGGCGCTCGACATCAGCGAGGAAGACCGCGCCGCGATCGCGCACGGCAACGCCGAACGGCTGCTCCGTCTCGGGCGATAGCCGAACCTCCGGTACAAAGGCAGTCTCAGCCGCCCAGCACCTTGCGCAGCGACGCCTCGATCTGGCCGCCGCAATACGCGTCGCCGTAATCCCGCCGAGCCCTGGCCGCGAGTTCGGCCAGCGCCGGCAGGCCGGCCACCCGGCGCGCCAGGGCGGCCGTCATCGGCGCCGCCTCCTCCAGCATCGCAGCGAGAGCGCCGAAACGGTCGCCCATCGTCGACCACAGCGTCGCCGTCACCAGATCGGCGAGCCCGGGCGACTCGCCGCCCAGCAGGAAGCCCGCCTCCGCCCGCAGGCCATGGCGCCGGCCAGTCTCCTCCCAGAACGACATCCATTTCCTCAGGCGGGGCACAAAATTCCGCCAGCTCTCCTGCGTCCACATCGCCCGGCCGCCATCGAGCGTGACCTCGTCGATCACGTCGTTTGCGTCGTTGACGACCTTCATCGTCAACGCGCGACGCGCAGCATCCTTGGGCATCAGTTCCAGCGTCTCCCCCAAATAGAGGATGATCGCCGGCATCTGCGCCACGGCGAAACCAGTGCTGTTGTCGATCAGCACGGGAGGCCCCATGAACGGCACCGGCATGCGCTCCACCGCCCCGCCCACCAGCTTGGAAATCTCGGCGGGGTCGCTCTCCGCCCAGCTCTTCTTGGCAAACGCGAGCACGGCGCGCACGAACTGGCCGCGGAACGGTATCGGCCAGTAATAGAGGGTGTAGTCGGTCATCCTCTCAAACGCCCTGCAGCTTGTCTTCGGTTCTCGTGTCGAAATCGCTCGAATCGTGCCGCTCGTGCAGCTGGCTCGACGGCTCGCCCGTCACGCGGTTGACCATTCGCCCGCGCTGCACCGCGGGCCGCGCGCTCACCGTCGCTGTCCAGCGCTGGAGGTTCTTGTAGTCCTGCACCTGCAGGAACTCGCCGGCCTCGTACAGCAGCCCGCTCGCCATGGCGCCGTACCAGGGCCAGACGGCGATGTCGGCGATGGTGTACTCCCTGCCCGCCAGGTACTCGTGATCGGCCAGGCGGCGGTCCAGCACGTCCATCTGGCGTTTCGCCTCCAGCGCAAAACGGTCGATGGCGTATTCGATCTTCGTCGGCGCGTAGGCGTAGAAATGCCCGAAGCCGCCGCCCAGGAAAGGTCCGCTGCCCATCTGCCAGAACAGCCAGGACAGGCACTCGGCCCGCAGCGCCGGCTCGGTGGGCAGCAACGCGCCGAACTTCTCGGCGAGGTACACCAGGATCGCGCCCGATTCGAACACCCTGATCGGCGGTGCCGCACTGCGGTCCAGCAGCGCCGGTATCTTGGAATTGGGGTTCACCGCCACGAACCCGCTGCCGAACTGGTCGCCCTCGTTGATCCTGATCAGCCACGCATCGTACTCCGCACCCGTGTGGCCGGCCGCCAGCAGCTCCTCCAGCATGATCGTCGCCTTCACCCCGTTGGGCGTCGCCAGCGAGTAGAGCTGCAGCGGGTGCTTGCCGACCGGCAGCTCCTTCTCATGCGTGGCGCCGGCAACCGGGCGGTTGATGTTGGCGAACCTGCCGCCGTGATCCTTGTTCCAGGTCCAGATTTTCGGCGGCGTATATGACGCTTCTTCTGTCATTGTGAGCTCCATTCCTGATCAGGCGAAGGCCTGGGGCCTCACCCGCGGCGTGCTTCGCACGACGCCCCTCGAACCCGTTGGGGCTTGAACCCCGAACCCCGACTACACCAGATCAGCGCCTTGGGGGAATTGCGGGCGGGTTGGCGGCGGCTGGGCGCTGGGGCGTGACCGAATGGCCGAAATTGGCGCCCAGCCGGTTTCTCGTGGCGCTCTCGTTGAACTGGCCCGTCACGTTGCCCGGAGAGGTGGCGTCGTAGGGCGCCGCCGTCCCGCCCGCCGCCTCATGCGCCTGCCGGGCGGCGGCGCCGAGCTGCTGGTTCAGGCACGAATAGCTCTGGGCGGAGCCCACCTTCACGTCCACGCAGGTCTGCTGGCTGGGCTGCGCGGCCGCCTCCCCCGCAAGGAGAAGGGGCAGCACGGCAGCCAGACGGCCGATCATGGTGCCGCACCGGCCAGGCGCGCCAGCTCGATCTCGTTCACCCGCACCGGCTGGCGCTGCAGCAGCGTGTTGGCATAGGCCTGCTCCTCCTGCGCCACCCGCTGCTGCCGAAGCGCGCGCACCAGGCGGTCCCGAACCTCGGCCAGCGGCGCCGGGCCGGCCGGCCGGGTCGCGACCAGCCGCAGCAGCGAACAACCTACAGGGCTGCACACGGGATCGCTGACCGACCCCTCCGGCAAGCCCGCCACGGCGGATTTCACCGCGGGGACCAGCGAGGTTTCCGGCAGAAAGCCCAGATCGGCGTAGCGCGCACCGGGAACGCTGCCGACAGCGTTGTCGAAACCGGCTTGGCTGCGCTGCACCCGGCGGCCCAGCTCGGCAAGGCGCCTTCGTGCCTCGTCGCCGGGCAGCGAGGCGGCGGGCACGAAGATCTGGGTCAGGTGGTAGGTGCGGGGCTGCATCAGCTGCGCCGTGTTCCGCGCATACGCCGACTGAACCTCGGCCTCCGACGGATAGCCGGCGGGCAGTTTGACTTGGGCCGCGATGAAGCTGGCTGCCACAACCTGGTCGTGCGCGCGTTGCAGCGCGGCCACCACATCCGGGCGCTGGTCCCATTTCTGCGCGCGCGCCTCCGCCAGCACCGCCTGCTGCAGCAGCGCGTCGCGCAGGAACACGCGAAGCGCCGCAGGGTCGGCGGCCAGATGCTGGTGCAGCTCGCCCTCCGTGCCGGCAACCATCGCGCGCGCCGCGCTCGCGGTGATCTGGGCCGCGCCGCGCTCCGCCACCACGGGGTCGCCAGCATCCGCAGCCGCGGCCGAGCCGCATGCCAGAACCATCGCCAGCGCCGCCGTGACACGACGGATCATGCCGTCTTCCGTTGCCTGCATGCGGCCGTCAACGCGCCGGCGTGCGTGCGGGTGCCACGTATTGCTGATCACGTATCTTGTCGTCGTAATCCTGCACCGTGTTTTCGAGTTTCACGCGCGCCGTACCGATCACCGGCTCGTAGCTCCTCAGCAGCAGGCTTCGGAAACTCTGCGTCTCGTAGAGGTGCAGGATGTCTTCGGCGACGCTCTCCAGCTTGCCGTTTGCGGTCTTGCAGGTCTCCAGCGCACGCGTGTCGGCCTGCAGCCCTGCCGCGGATTGACGGCTTTCCGCGTCCTTGCTGCGCGCCATGCCAACCGCCTCGGTGTAGGCCGACTGCCATCTCGCCAGCCCCTGCTGCAGCGCCGCGTCCTGCGCGCGCGCCGCAGTCAGCGCGTCCTGCAACGCCCTAACCTCGCCAGCCGGCGCGGCCGGCCTTGCCGGTGCGGCAGCAAGCTTCGCAAGGGCCGCGTCCAGCTGCGCCTGCACGGCGGCCTGGGCGGCCTGCGCCTTCTGCGCATCGGCCTGCGCCTGCGCCGCCTGGTCCTGCGCCGCGCGCATCTGCGCCACCGCCTGACGCAACGCGTCGCGCAACCTGTCCTCGCCGCTCTGCTCGTCGGCCGAGGCGGAGCCGAGCGCGGAGCACAGGATTGCGGCAGCGAGCAACGCCGCGCGCATCGTCAAAACGACGATTGCAGGTCGACCTGCAAAACGTTGTTGTCGTATTTCGGCCCGGACACCGACTGCGCGCTGAACCAGCGCAGAGAGAGGAACGTCTCGCGCGCCAGCCCCAGGCTGCCGGTCAGGATGTAGCCTTGCGCGTTCGTGCCACCCAGATGGAAGTCGGCGTCGTTGATGGAATCGAGCGTCGAATCCGTCTGCAGGTATTTGTAGGCGAGCGAGACGTTCCAGTCCCAGCGCTTATGGATGTCCAGATTGCCGATTTCGCCGCGCACGATGTAGGCCGTGTCGCCCCCCTGATACCGGCCGTTGCTGCCGATGTTGTTCTGCGGCCCGATCGGACCGTTGACCGACGGGCCGTGGTTGAGGATCGCGTTGCGGTCGTAGGCGAGGTTCTTGAGGAACTCGCCGTCGAGCTCGATGTCGAACGGGTGGTAGCTGGTGATGTCCACACGCGGATGCACTTCCAGCACGGCAAAGCGCGAGGCGAGACCGTAATATTGCGGGTCCACCGCCACCGCCCCCAACGTGCCTGTGTAGGGCACGATGTTGCGTATGGCATAGACCGTGTTGCCGAATTGCTGGAACGGGAAACGGGTCGCGTCCGTGCTGCAGTAATAGGCGTTGCCCTGCTGCTGCACGCAGGGCTGCGAAACCGCCCCCTGCACGCCGTTGAAATCGAAGAACCCTGCGGCAAGCTTGGCCAGCACGTCAGGTCGGGCCCGCCATGCCCCGCCGCCCTGCACAGCCAGCATGTAGGCGTTCGCGCTGTCGTATTTGGTTTCCGAGTTGGTCGAAAAGTCGAACGCCGTGTTCAGTATCGGGAACGCGCCGCCGGTGATGAACGCGTTCACGCCGGGCACGAGGTCGTGCTCGTAATGCGCGGACACGCCGTCGAAGCCGAGCTCGCTGTAGAAAATCAGGTCGGTGGTGAAGAACGGGTTGTTCTCCCGCCCGATCGCCAGCTGCAGCCCCGGCATGCCGGAATAGGCGAGGTTGGCGCGGTCTATATAGACCGCGTATTTCGAGAAGTCGCCAGGCTGACCCTGCGTCTGGTTGGGCGTGACCGGCCCCTGGTCGGAGCCCGTGCTGATGCGCACGTCAGCCGTCAGCCCGTCATCGATGATCGTGTGCACGCCGATGCGCGCGCGCACGCGCTCGCGGTCGCGGTCCTGCGTCGTGTTCAGGAACGGCGGCGCCGCAGCCGTGCCAGCCGCGTAGCTTTCCAGGTCGAACGGCGAGCCGTTGTTGATGTTCTGGAAGTTGAGGAACTGGTTGTAATTGCCGGACGCGAAACTGTCGCGCTCGTAGCGCACGCGGAAATCGCCGTACAGGCTGAACCGCTTGGTCCACTCCGGCAGCTCGTCAGGCGCCGCCCAGCCTTCCTGCTTGGTTTCGGTCAGCACTTCGGACCGCACCTCGTCGGCGATCTGCTTGCGGATGAATTGCGGCACGTAGGTCACGCGTATCTCGCCCTGCTTGGCGGGCGGCGGCGCGGCTTCCGCGGCGGCTGGTGGGGTTGCCGCCTGCTTGGCATGGCGCCCGCGCACCGGCGTTCCCGTCTCGCGCAGCAGCTCTCCCGCCTGCCCGCTCGTCAGGATGCCTTTCTGGATCAGCAACTGTATCAGCTTGACCGTCTGCTCGTCCGCGTGGGCGGGTGCCGCGCCGAACGCCAGCGCCAGGCCCGTGCCGAGCAGGCCGCTCCGCAATCGCCCGCGATCCCTGTTGGTCATTCGTCCGCCCACCCCTGCTTTCCCCCGACTATCCGCGCGCGTGCTCTGTAATGCTCACCGTGAACGTTTTCGCCGTCATCTCCGCGGGCGGCGCGTCGTTGGTCGACACCGCGTCCAGCACGCGCGCCACTTCCGCGCGCGCGTCGCCGTCACCGTCGAAGCTGCCGATCGCCGCGTGCGTCACGTGCCCCGCCCCGTCGAGCTGGAACGTCACCCGCAGGCGGTACGTGGCGAAGCGCAGCTTGTCGTCCCGCCTGATCGCCGCTTCGATCTGCGATTTGACGATGCTGCTGTAATACGCGTCGTTGTCGCCGCCCGTGCCGTCCCCGCCGCCGCACGCGCTGCCCAGGCAGTCGCCCCCGCCGCCGTTGCCCGACGCGAGCGACCCCGGCCCCGGCCCGGTGATCGACGTCGTTACCGCGGCAGGCGGAGAGGGCGCCTTCATCGCCTTGGGATGCGACGTCGCCTTTTGCGGCGACATCTGTTCGCGCGGCCGCTCCACCACCGTCTTCTGCGGCTGCGGCGGCGGCGGTTTGGGGGGCGGAGGCGGGGGAGGCGGCGGCAGCATCACCTGGGTGATGTGCGGCTCCTGATGCGGCCTCGCTGCGGGCCCGGACCCCTTCAGCAGAAACGCCGCCAGTCCCGCCGCGCCGAGCAGCGCCACCCCAGCCACCGCCAGCACGATCCGCTGCGCGGGCGGTCGGGGCGGCGGCTCCTCGTCGAAATCGTCGAGCATTGCTCAGATTGCCCCGCCAAATTCGCTAGGCCGAGTCGGCTGGCGCCCGTTTTCGCGCACCGGAGCGCAGCGGCCTTTTCGGCCGTGAGCACCGGAGCGCAGAAAACGGGCGTCAGCCGACCGGCACAGTAGGATTTGGAAAGGCAATCTCAGGCGCCCGCGGTACGCTGGGCAGCCAACCCGATCGACGTGATGCCGACCTGTCCGCACAGGTCGAGCACGTTCATGATCTTCTCGTACTGCACGCCGCGGTCGCCCTTCAGGACGATCGGCAGGTCGGGCGTCACCGCCTTTGCGTCGCGCAACTTGGCGCCGAGCTCTGCCAGGCTGACGGGAATGGCGTCGATGAAGATCTGGCCGCTGGTGGAGACGGAGATCACCTTCGTCTTCGGCACCGCAAGCGACACGGTGGAGCTGCCATGCGGCAAGTCCACCTTAACGCCCTGAACGGACGCCGTCGTCATGATGATGAATATCACCACCAGCACGTAGGCCAGGTCGAGCATCGGGGTGATGTTGATGTCGTCGTAAGGCTTGTCGTCGTTGATCTGCATGGGCCTACTCCGCCGCCGCCGGGCGCGTGCGCCGGCCGAGATCGCCCTCTGCGATGCGCGTCACGATCTCGTCGACGAACACCGCCATTTCGGTCACCGCGGACTTGATCCGGGTCTGGAAGTAGTTGTAGCCGAACAATGCGGGAATCGCCACGAACATGCCTGCAGCCGTCGCCAGCAAGGCCGCGGAAATGCCGGGCGCGATCGAGTTCACGTTCACGTCGCCCTGGGCCGCAATCGCGGCAAACGTGATCATCACGCCGATCACCGTGCCGAGCAGCCCGACGAACGGTCCGCCCGAAATGGCGATCGTCAGGAACACCATCTGGTCGTTCAGCCGCTGCGTCTCCCTGATCATCGCCGCGTCCATCGCCGAGCGGATCGCGGCCAGCGATTGCGGCGCGATCTGGCCGTCCACCAGCGTGCGACCGCCTGCCAGACGGTCGTTCACCTCCCGCACGCCCGTCTGATAGACGCGGTAGAGGCAGGAAGCGTTGAGCGATCGCGCACGCTCGGCAGGAAGCTGCGGCAGCAGGTCGTCGGTCGGCTGGCGCGCCGTCTCGCGCAGCAGCGTGCGGAACCGCTTGTTGGCGCCCGAAGTGGTGCTGACCATGATGCCCTTCAGCACCATCACCAGCCAAGAAATCAGCATCATCACGCCGAGCACGCCGATCACCACCCACGCATCCAGCGTGACCGAGCGGAGGATGATGCCGAGGTAGCCGCTGCCGAAACTGCTGGTCTGCTCGGGCGCCTCGAAGACGAGGAGGTTCGCCTGCGGTCCCTGGCTGTGGTCGGCCACCATGATCGCGCCCGCCGGCCGCGCCACCCGGCTGATCTGCAACTCGTCGATCTGGCCGGTGAAATTCGACAGTGCCGGGGCCGCGGCCGGTGCGCCCGCCGGCGGCGGTGCCGCACCCGCGCCGCCGAGCGTCCCGCTGCCGGCGATCGCCGGCAGCGCGCCGGCCGCGTCTGCAACCTTCACGCCGTCGACGAACAGCGTCACGTGGCCCTCGCCAGCCGTCACGCTCAGCAGGTGCCAGCTATCGGCAACAAGCGGGCTTTGCGCCTGCGCGCGCGCCACCCCGGCCGCAGACGCGACGGCGACGAAGGGCGCGCCCGCCTGCAGGCCAATGCTCAAATCGTTCACGCCGCCCGCGTCGCGCTGGTCGTAGACCACGCTGCTCTGCGTGGGCGGCGTCGCCTTGACCCACATCTGCCAGGTCGCGGCGCTGCCGGCGGCCACGTTGAGCGTCGGGTTGGGCGCGAGCTTGACCGGCGCCGTGCCGTCGAATTTCTGCGCGAAGCCGATGATGCCGGCCTCGTCGCGCTTGCCGGGCGTCAGCGCGTTGTTGCCGTACGCGGTGCTGTCATGCGCCAGCCCGTTCTCCTCGGCGAAGTGCCAGACCAGAAGCTGGTCGGAGTCGTAGGTGGCCTTCGCGTCGGACGCGTCGTTGGCGTGCGCGTTGCCCCAGTACATGGTGATGTTCGTCGCAGCCCCCGGTGCGAGGTCGGGCACGTCCACCCAGACCAGCGCCACCTGGTCGATCAGGCCGTCCCACTTCTCGATGTGGTAGTGCAACGGCGTGCGGTCGTCGTCGGCCACGAAACGGATGTCGCTGCCGTCCGGCTTGGCGGTGTCGAACTTGAAGTTGTTGGCGAGCAATCGCACCAGTATCTGGGTGCGTCCGATCGGCTCGGTGACGTTGGCGCCCTTGGCGCCTGCGTCCGCGCCGATCTTCACACGATACTGCCAATCGCCGTTCCACCACGCGGCAGAAGCCGGCCGCACCGACAGCGCGAGCAACGACGCGACCGCCAGCAAGGCATGGGCAAGACGCCTGACGCGCGCTGCAGCAGAACGCATTCAAAACTCTCCGTAAACGCGGAACAGCACGCGATTGGTGCCCGCCTTGGTGTCGAAGCCGCTATCGAGCACCTGCGCGTCCTGCAACGAGCCGTTCAGGTAGCCCCACAAATTGACGCGCGTGCCGACGCCGATCGAATTCAGGCCGACGGTTGCGCGCGTGCCAGCCAGCGCCTGGCGCTGACTGATCACGCCAGAGTCGAAGAACAGGTGCAGGCGCAGGCTGTGCACGGAGCTGCGGGCATATTTCGGCAGATACCTTGCCAGCGACGGGCTGCGCAGCTCGGTCTGCGCGTAGATGCCGTAATCGCCGAGCGTCTCGGCTTCCAGGTAGCCGCGCGTGCTGTCCGCGCCGCCGAGCGCGATCTGCTCGCTGGAGACCAGGGGGTCGTTGGTCAGCTGCCCCTGCACCGACCCCCATAACTGCACATCGTGCGGCAGATCCTGCTCGCGCGTCACACCGGCGCGCAGCAGCGAAAATCCCGGCGGCGCGTTGTAGCGCTTGTTGTCGAAAGCCTGGTCGTTGCTGCCGAAACCGCCGAGCCCGAGCTCCACGCCGATGGTTGCGTCGGTCGTTGAATGCGCGCCGGTCCAGTTCGCGGCGTAGTTCGCGTTCAACGGGTAGTACGTCACCGGCGCCGCAGTCGCCTGCGCCGTGCTGGTGAAGGTGTCGAGCTCGTAATAGCGCTTGTAATCCCAGCCGACGCTGACCGAATGGCTGAAGCTGGTTGTCGAACCGAGCGGTATCAGAACGCGGAACCCGGCACTGGTGCCGCGCCCGGCGACGTCCGTGCTGCCCAGCGTGATCACGTTGCTGTTGGAATGCAGGTAGGACAGCAGGACCGACAACTTGCTGCTGGGCACGTGAAACAGATAGGAGGCGGACGTCACCTCCGCGTCGCTCACGTTCTCCGGCGCCACCTGGTAGCTGATCGTTCCGGTGTCGCCGCGCTGGAAGAAATTGTCGTAGCTGAGCGAGGCCGCCAGGCGCAGCGGCGTGGTGCCGGCGTTGTAGCGGTTGTTCAGCTCTAGCGAGCCGTGCAGCGGCAGCTTGTCGGCCACGTCGAGGTCGACATCGACAGTGTCGGGCGAGCGGCCCGGCTTGAGCGAGGGCTGCACCGTGCGGTCGGGCAGCTGGTTCAGCCCGACGAGATCGCGCTGGACCTGCCTGAGGTTCGGCACCGTGCCGGGCGCCAGAGAGGGCGCGCCCGCGCGCACGTCGCTCGGCAGGAAATACTGCGCGCCGACCACACGCAGGCGCCCGACCCGCCGCTCGGTCACCTGCATCATCACCACGCCGCCGCTCTGGCTGATGCTCTGCGTCGGTATGCTCACCGAAACGGTCGGGAAACCCTGCGCCTGGTAGAGCGCCTCCAGCGCGGCGCGCGCGCGCTCCACGTCGGCCGCGCTGCGCCCTGGCCCCAGAAATGGGTAGATGGCTTCTTCCACCTGATCCTGCGGCAGCACGGTGCTGCCGTCCACCCGTATCTCCCTCAGGTCGAACAGCGGCGCGGCGCCGGCGAACGCAGCAGGCGCGTTCACCCAGGCCGCGCACAGCATTGCTGCCTGCACCGATCTGTTCGGCTTGATCTGCAATCGAATTGCCCGACGCTATTCTGGCTGTGGCCGCTGTATTGCCCAGCGTAAACCGGGTGTCGAGCGTGAAAACCCGGTTCCAAGGCAGTGTCATCAAAATGTCTTTTTACACTGTTCCTTGGCGTCGCTAGCGAAGATCACGACGAGAGCGGTAGGGCGGGCATGTACAACGGCGCGCGAAACATCAATTACTTACGGCCCGGCCCGCAAAACCTTCACTCACATTTCGCGACACAGCAGCCGCGCACCCGCACAGGCCTGCTGCAGACCGCAAGCCTCACGGCACTCCTGGTGGCCGGCCTGGCCCCTGCGCCGGCGAAGGCCGCGCCGTTCCGCTCGCTGGCACAGGGCCTGGGCGGGCCGGCGAGCCTGCCCTCGGCCGCGTCCGGCAACGCAGGCGGCGCGGCTGCGATGCAGGCCGCACAGCTCGGCGCCCGCAACCTCTCCCTGGCGGCCCAGCGGTTCGCCGGCATGGCGCAGACCCTGGCGCGACAGGCGGCACAGGCCCGCCAGGCCGCCGGCGGCCCGGCGAACGGCTGGCTGGTCGCCGGCGGGCTGCAGCCCGCGAGCGGCTATCAGACGGCCGGGTCCGGCGTCTTCCAGGGCGCGTCGGCGCCGACCCTGCCAGCCGGCGCCACAAACGTTACTATAGTGCAGACCGCACCGAAGGCGATCCTGAACTGGCAGAGCTTCAACGTCGGCAGGCACACCAGCGTCACCTTCGACCAGTCCGCCGGCGGGGCTGCCGCATCGAGCTGGTCGGTGCTCAACCGCATCGAGTCGCCCACCACCTCGCCCACCGAGATCTTCGGCGCCATCCACGCCCAGGGCCAGGTGTGGGTGCTGGATCTCAACGGCGTGCTGTTCGGGGCCGGCGCGCAGGTCAGCCTGCACTCCCTGGTCGCCGGCGCTTTCTCCACCACCGATTCGCAGTTCACCACCAACGGCATCTACGCGGCGAAGAACCTCGCGCCGTTCACCGCGGGGCTTGGCGCGGTGACGGTGCAGGCAGGCGCGAGCATCATCACGGCGCCGCCGGCCTCGCCCACCGATGGCGGCGGCACGGTCATCCTGCTGGGCGCGTCGGCGGAGAACGACGGCACGATCGCGACGCCGGCCGGCCAGGCGATCCTCGGCGCCGGCCAGGATTTCCTGCTCCGCCAGGGCTACACCGCCAGTTCGACCGGCGGCGGTGCGACCACCGGCAACACCAGCTCCACCGTGCTGGGCAGCGAGATCGAGGTGACGCATGGCGGTGCGGTCGCCAATACCGGCATCATCCAGGCGGCCACGGGCGACATCACCCTGGTGGGCGGGACCGTCACCCAGGCCGGCGTGATCAGTGCAACGACGGCGGTGGGCCAGCGCGGCACCATCCACCTGCTGACGCCGCAGAACGACCCTGACTCCTCGGTCACCCTCGCACCCGGCAGCGTCACCTCCATCACGCCGGACGCCGATTCCGGGGAGGCGCTGGCCTCAGCACAGCAGGCCAAATACGCTTTGCAAACCGCCTATGCGAGCGAGACGACGCGGCTGAACGACCAGTCGCAGCTGCCGGACCAGCCAGGCTACGCGCGCATCGAGATCACCACCGGCGGGATCGCCTCGTTCCAGGGCCAATCGCTGGCGATCGCGCCGGGCGGACAGATCGCGGTCACGGCGGGCAAGCGCGTGTTCGCAGCCAGCCTCGCGCAGCTCGACGTCTCCGGCCTGACGGGCGTCACCCTGCCGCTCGCCGACGATCTGTTCAGCGTCAACATCCAGGGCGCCCAGCTCGCCGACTCGCCGCTGAACCGGGATGCCGGCCTGCTGTCTAGCAACACGGTTGAGGTGGACAGCCGCACCCTGGTCGAAGTGCCTGCCAGCGCCGCAGATCCGCAGAACCGCACCTACACCGCGGGCGGCCTGCTTCAGGTGACCGGCGAGTTCGCAGCCCTCGGCAGCACCCTGCCGCAATGGCTGACGGTGGGCGGACGCATCACGCTGAGCAGCCCGCAGGTGGTGGCGCAGCCTGGATCGGTGTTCGACATCGCCGGCGGCGCGGTCGCCTACCAGGGCGGGCTGGTGCCGCAGACCTACCTGATAGGGCCGCAGGGCGTGCTCTACACCATAGACACCGCGCCGGGGAACCTGACCTACAGCGGCATCTACCACGGCGACGTCGTCGACCACACGCGCTGGAACGTGGTCGACACCTACATCAACCCCCTGCTCACCCCGCCCGCCATCGCCGAGACCGGCTACGTCGAGGGGCGTGACGCCGGCAGCCTGTCGCTGCAGACGCCGACCGCGGTGTTCGGGGGCACCATCAACGCCGGCGTGCAGACGGGCACGCAGCAGGTGGCGGCCCGGCCTGCTTCGGTCACCGACCCGTTTGCGCTGACGCAGCAGACCGCCCCCCTGCCCGGCAGCCTGACGCTGGAAAACGCCGTCAACGGCAGCGTCGTCCTGGCGCCCACCGACGTGACGATCGGCACCGGTGCGGCGAGCCTTGCCGCCTCGCTCACCGCCGCGTCCCCGCTGCCGTCAGCCTTGCGCAACACCGCGATGTTCGACGCGCAACAGCTCGCCGGCCTCGGCGCGCTGAGCATCGCCGTCGGGCCGCTCGCCGCCACCGACCGCAACGCCGGCTCGATCGACCTCGCCGCGCCGCTGAGCCTGGCCGATGGCGGCACGCTGTCCCTGGCCGCCCCCGTCGTGGCGCTGGATGCCGGCGTCACCCTGCGCGGCGGCAACCTGGCCGTAGAGACCGAGAACCCGCTGACCTCGGGGGTGTTCTCCTCGGTCGAGCGGGGCACGATCACGGTGGCGCCGAACGTCGTCCTCGACACGCGCGGCACCTGGACCAACGCGGTGCAGGACCCGGAGGCGCCGCCGAGCCTGGCCACCATCAACGGCGGCAACGTCACCCTGCGCTCGACCGGCACGCTGGAGCTCGGCGCCTCCAGCCTGGTCGACGCCAGCGCGGGCGCCGCGTTCACCGCGGCGGCCAAGCTGCAGGGCGGGCACGGCGGAAACATCGCCCTGATCGGCGACGATCCCGCCTTCACCAGCTACGAAACCTCGTCCGACCGCAGGCAGCGCGCGGAACAGCCGGTGGTGCTCGGCGGCACTGTGCGGTCGCTCGGCGTGACCTTCGGCGGCACGTTCACGCTGGACGCGCCCTCGGTCGTGATCGGCAACGCGCCGGCCTCTGCCGGCCCTACTCAGGTCGCGCTCGCCAGCGCCTTCTTCGGCTCCGGCTTCAGCTCCTTCGCGATCAACGGCTTCGGGCCGGGCGGCGTCGCCGTGCTGCCAGGCACCACGCTGAGCGCCACCGAGCCGGTGCTGCAGATCGGTCCCGACACGGCGCGGGCGCCGACCGGCACTGATCCGGAGGTGGCGCTCACGCCGGTTCTGCCGCCCGCCTACATCCTCAACACCGTGCAGGGCGGGGTCACCCAGCGGCCCGGCGCGAGCCTGTCGCTCAGCTCGGCCTTCGCCACGCTGGTCGCGCCGAGCGCGTCTAACCCGGCGCCGGCGCTCTCCGGCGGCATCACCATCGGCGCCGGCGCTGCAATCGCGGTGGATCCGCTGCAGAGCGTGACGCTGAGCAGCCCGTCCAGCATCGTCGTCGACGGGCGGATCACCGCGCCGTCGGGCACCATCTCCGTGCTCAACACCAGCCAGAACGAGCCCTACTCGAAAGGATTGTCGTCGCTCTCGGTATGGATCGGCAGCACCGCCACGCTCGACGCCGCCGCGCGCGCGGTCACCGGCGCCACGGCGGGCGGAGCATCCTTCGGCATCGTGCCGCAGGGCGGGTCGATCGTCATCGGCGCGCCGACGAACCCCGACGCCTTCGAGGACGGCCTGGCCTCCACCGACGCCTTCATCTTCGTGCGGCCCGGCGCCACCCTGATTGCGGGCGGCGCGAGCGCCGGCCTCGACGTCGGGCAGCCGCTGCAGAACTCGCTTCCCCCAGCCCTGGCCGGCCAGGCGCGCGCGACCGGCATCGCCCAGGTCGCCAGCAACGGCGGAACGATCACCTTCTCCTCCTATAACGGCATCTACCTCGACGGCACCGTTTCGGCGCCTGCAGGCGGCGCCTCCGCACTCGGCGGCACGCTCGGCCTGGAGATGGACCTGCCCGCGCTGCCCTCGCCAGGCAGTGGGCAGACCCGCGTGGCGATCCCCGCCTGGTTCTTCGAGCCGCGCAGGATCGTCGTCAGCACGAACTCCCTGCCCGACCTGCTGCCGGCCGATCTCGGCCCTGGCGACGGATCGTTCGTGCACCAGCCCGGCCTGGCCGGACAGGCCGCGGTCAGCCAGGCGCAGATCGCGGCGGGCGGGTTCGACAACCTGTTGCTGCTCTCGCGCGACCAGATCGTGTTCGATCCGGTGGACACGTCAGGCGTCTCGCTCAGCCTTGGCCAGAGCGCCACTCTGACCGCCTTCGCCTTCTCCGACGCGACGAGGACCGGCAACGTCTCCATCAGCGCGCCCTACGTGGCGCTGTCCGGCGCTCCGAACCTCGTCCCAGCGCCTGACGCCATCGTTCCTGGCCTGAACAGCGGCGGCAACGTTTCCGAAAAGCCGTCCGCGCGCTACCAGCCCTGCCTGTCTGGCGCACAGGCTTGCGCCGCCGGCGTCTTCACCGTCAGCGCCGACCAGATCGACCTGTCGCGCGCCGTGCGGTTCGGCGTCTCCGGCGGCTATCCCGACAGCAGCACCGGCACCGCCACGCGATCCGTCGATCAGCCCGGCTTCGACGCGGTGGACCTGCTCAGCAGCGGCGACATACGCTTCGTGCCGCCCGCCTCCGGCACGTCGAACACCAACACTGCCGTCAGCAGCACGAACAAGCTGGTTCTGGCTGACGCTTCGCTGGTGACCACCGGCGACCTGACCCTGTCGGCGGCACGCATCTACCCGGCAACCGGCGTGTCCGCCGTGCTCGGAGCAGGGTTCGTCTCGGGCGCCAACCCGAAGCACCAGGACCCGTCGACCACCTACTACACCGGCAGCGCCCTGGTCATCGAGCGCAGCACGGACGCGCCGCAGCAGACGCCGCTCTCCGTTTTCGGCCAGTTGCAGGTCTATGGCGAGACGATCGCGCAGGACGGTTACCTCAGCGCTCCGCTGGGCAGCATCGATCTCGGCCTTCGCCCGCTGCTGCCGCCCGCCGACCTGCCGGACCCGTCGACGCCGGCCGCAGCCATCGAGCTCATGCCCGGCAGCGTCACCTCGGTCAGCGCGGCCGGCGCGACCATACCGTTCGGCGGCACCACCGACGGGCTGACCTACAGCTATGACGGCCAGGTTCTGGCGTTTTCGGCGGCGATCTACGGAGCGGCGCCCGCATTCGGCCAGCAATCGATCGGCCTTGCCGCTTCCCGCGTGCAGGCGGACTCCGGAGCCACGCTCGACCTGCGCGGCGGCGGCACGCTGACCGGCGGCGGCGGCGAAATCCTGTCCGCCGGCGGCGCGAGCCTGCAGAGCCAGGGGTTCATCGCCGGACGGGGCGGCTCGACGGACGTGCTCTACGCGCCGCTGCTGACCATCAACCCGGCAGGCGCCGGCGTGCAGGCCCAGCCGACCCTGTCACAGGACCCGGTCTACGCCATCCTGCCAGGCCTGCAGGGCAACTACGCGCCGGTCACGCTGCTGGACGCGACCACGTCCACCTATGCCGGCAGCGTCCCCGCGCCGGGCCGGCAGGTGACGATCGGCGCAGGGGTGCCCGGCCTGCCGGCAGGCACCTACACGCTGCTGCCCTCGTACTACGCGCTGCTGCCCGGCGGCTACCGGGTGCAGCTTGGCGCCGCCACCGGCTCCGCGTCGGTGCTGGCGACGCAGCCCACCATCAACGGCTCCTTCGCGGTCACCGGAACGCTCGGCCTGGCCAACACCGGCCGTGCCTCCGGCCAGCCGGTCAGCCTGACCGTCACCTCCGGCGCCACGCTGCGCAGCTACTCCCAGTACGACGAGCAGGACTACGCGCAGACCGCCATCGCGAGCGCTGCCGTGCTGGGCAAGCCGCGCCCCTACCTGCCGCAGGACGCGGGCGCGATCGACCTGCAGTTCCTGCGTGCCAAGGGCGACGCCACCCTAGGTCCGCTCGACTTTTCGGGCACCGCTTTGCTTTCCGCAGCGCCGGGCGGCTACGACGGTGACGTCATCGTGCAGGAGGGGTCCGCGCCGATCGAGATACTGGGGCCTGGCGCGCCGACGAAGGGCGACATCTCCCTGCCGGCCTCCAGCCTGGACGCCTTTGGCGCCCCCCTGCTCCTGGTGGGCGGCGACTTCACCTCCAACCTCGGCTTCACGATCCTGAACAACCCCGGCACCGACGGGTCGGTCGTGCTCCGGTCCGGCGCCACCCTGACCGCCGGCGCCGTCTGGCTGATCGGCACCGGCACCGGCGGCGTCAGCGTCGAGCAGGGCGCCGTCGTCTCCACGCTCGGCCAGACGCCGACCCTGCCCGATTCGAGCACACATGCGGTGTTCTCGCTCACCGCCGCCGGGCCGGGCCCGTCGGAGGCGGCCGTCGTCGCTGCCGACGGCAGCTACACCATCCTGCCAGGCGGGCCGAGCAGGAGCACGGTCACGCTCGGCGGCTGCGCCCTGACCGGCAGCTGTTCGGGCAGCACGGTTCTGGCGTCGGACGGTTTTGCCGGCGTGTTCGCCGGCGGCTCGGTGTCCGAGATGAGCCCCGTCACCATCTCCGCACCGGAGCTGATGCTCGGTGCGCCGAGCATCAACCTGACGCCTGACGGCTTTGCCGGCGCTGCGCCGTCCGGCATCACCCTGTCGCAGGCGGCGCTGACAGGGCTGCTCGCCAGCAGCCCCGCCCTCAGCTCGCTCGACCTGATCGCCAGCCAATCGATCAACCTTTATGGCAGCCTGACCTTCGGCGTGGCGCCCGGTGCGGGCGCCAGCGCCGCGCCGCTGCAGCTCATCCTGGACACGCCGGCGATCTACGGCGCAGGCGCGGCAGGCAGCACGGCCACGCTGGCCGCGGACACCATCGTCTGGGCCGACAGCGCCGGCGCCCCGGCGCCCATCCTGCCGGGCGGACCCGGCAACGGATCGGGCGCGCTGACGCTGGACGCGCGCGACCTCGTCATCGGGTACGCGCCCGTCTCCCAGCCGCAGGACCAGACCACAGTGGCCCGCACCGCCATCGGTTTTTCCACCGTGACCCTGATCGGCACCGACGAGGTGACCGGCAACAACCACGCCGCCCTGTCGGTCTACCAGTCGCAGAGCGCCTACAGCACCGCGACGCTCGGCACCGCAGGCATCGGCGGCGCGCTGTCGATCGAGACGCCGCTGCTGACAGCCGCACCGGGCGCGATACTGGGCCTGACCGCGGGGGCCAGCGTGACGGTGGCCGGTGCCGATGGCGCGCCGGCATCCACGGCGGCAGGGGGCCTGGGAGGCGAGATCGACGTCCGCGCGCCCGCGATCGCCCTCTCCACCCGCATCGCGCTGCCCAGCGGCAAGCTGGTGCTGGACGCGGCGGGCGACATCACGCTCGGCGCCGGCTCGATGCTCGACCTGACCGGCCCCGCCCTCGCCTCCTTCGACGTGACCCGCGGCAGCTGGGGCGGCACGGTGCAGCTGGCGTCGGCCGGGGGCAGCATCACCCAGGATGCGGGCGGCGTCATCGACGTGTCCGCCGCGATGGCGCAGGGCGGCACGCTGTCGCTGGCAGCACTCGCCGGCGCGGTGACCCTAAACGGCACGCTCATCGGGGGCGCGCCTGCCGGCTATGGCGGCGGCTCGATCGACCTGCGCGGCGCCAGCCTGGCGGGGCCTGACGGCAGCCTGACCGTGCCGGCCGCGTTCATGGCGTTCAACGACGCGCTGAACCAGGGCGGCTTCACGCTCGCCCGCGGCTTCGAGCTCGCTGGGCCTGGCAGCCTGACGCTGCCGGCCGCCGGCACGATCACCGCGCAGACCACCGCCATCGCGGTCGATCGGGGCAGCCTCGACATCGAGGGCACCATCGACGCCTCCGGCCCCAACCCCGGCACCATCAGGCTGGCGGGGGCCGGCGGGCTGACACTCGGCAGCGCCTCGGTCCTTGCGGCGGAGGGAACGGTCGAGCAGTGCGCCTCCGGCCCGTGCAGCGATTTCGCCGGCAACCCGGCGCAGGACCAGCCGGTGGACGCGCTGAACGCGGCCCAGGTCGAGCTGACCGTGCCTGCGAGCGTCAGCGCCGACGGCGCGCATTTCGCGCCCAACATCGCGGGCCTGACGATTGCCCCCGGCGCGACCATCGACATCGCCTCGCCCGACCCGACCGCCGATGCGCGAGTCGAGATCGACGTGCCGCGCACCGGGACCGCCTCGGGCGACGCCAACATCAGCGCGAGCGGCCTGGTCAACATCGTCGGCGCGACCCGTTACAGCAGCGTCGACGTGAACGCGTTCTGGGCCTACTCGCCCGACACCTCGCCGTTCCTGGCCGGCGGCATCCTCACCCAGGCGGCGTTCGGCACGGCGTCCGCCCCAGGCCCGATCGCGGCGGACGCGCAGGCCTTCATCGGACGCGCGCTGTCGCAGGGACCGGTGCTGGGCAGGCTGGCGGGGTTGAGCGCCTACACGGAGGCGTTCCACCTGCGGCCGGGCGTGGAGATCGACGGCAGCGCGGATGTGGCCAACGGGGCGCTGACGGTGCTGGGCGACATCGACCTTTCCGGCATGCGCTTTGCCAGCGTGAACCCGAACACGCCCTTGTCCAGCGCTGTTACCGGCTCCGGCGAGCCTGGCGTGCTGTGGCTGCGCGCGCCGGGCACCCTGGACGTGCTCGGCAGCATCAATGACGGTTTCGCGCCGCCGCCTGCCACCCCCGACGACCAGGGCTGGGTGCTGAGCGGCGGCAGGCTGCCGGACGGCCAGGGCATCATCCTGCCAGTGCCGGTGACGCTCGGGCCGGGCACCGTGTTTCCCAAGACCGCCACGCTCACCTACGCGATCCCTCTGGCGGCGGGCACGCTTGCCGCCGGCAGCGTGGCGCCCACGCAGCTGATTCTGGCCTCGCCCAACGCGCAGGCCTTCACCAGCAACGTGCTGATCGGCGGGTTCGCGCCAGGCAGCACCATCCCGGCCGGCGCGCTGAAGGCCGGCACTGCGATACCGGCCGGCGCCCTGCTGCCGGTGAAGGTCGACTTTGCCGCGGTGACCTGGCCCGCCGGCGCGCCGCTCTCTCTGCTGAGCACGGCGCCGAGGCTCGACCCTGACGCGCCGCCCCTGACGCTGGCCCAGGGGGACCTGATCCCGGCCGGCACCAACCTGAAGCTGAGCACGGCAGACGGCGACAGGCTGAGCAGCGTCGATACGCGGCCGAACGGCGAGGGGCAGGTCTGGGGCGTGTCGCAGATGCTGCCGGCGGGCGACCTGTCATGGTCGCTGCGGCTGGTCGGCGGCGCGGAGCTGACCGGCGCGGACAGCCGTTCCGTGCAGGACGCGCCCAGCCTGGCGCAGAGTGCGACCGTGGCCGACCCCGCCCCAGGCAGCATCGCGCTGAGCGACCTGCACGTGCCAAACGCCAAGACGGCGCTCACGACCGTCGATTTCAGCGTGCTGCGCACCGGCACCGGGTATCTCGACCTGCTGGCGGGCGGCGACGTTTCCGAGGCGACGCCGTTCGGCATCTACACCGCAGGCACGCAATCGGCCGGCGTTCTTGCCGCCTACGACCAGTCCAGGGTGGGCGCCAGCGGCACCATACTGGGGGGCCGCGGCAACATCTCGCTCAACGGCGCGAGCTACAACTCGGCCGATGCCGCGAGCTACCAGGCGAACTACCCGACCGGCGGCGGCAACCTGCTGGTCGCGGCGGGCGGGACGGTGACGGGGGACGTCTACCAGCTGGCGTCGGCCGGCAATGCGATGACGGTGGTTTCCAATCCCCCTGCATACAGCAACGACGTGAGCAACTGGCTGTGGTGGCAGGGCGGCGGCTCGGTGCCAGCGGCGTGGTGGATCGATTTCGGCACGTTCGCCAACATCGCCAGGGTGCCGACCCTGGTGGGCTTCACCGGTTTCGGCGCGCTGGGCGGCGGCAGCGCGAGCATCGAGGCAGGCGGCGCCGCAGGCCAGATCGCACCGCTGAAATCGACCATCAGCAGCACAGCGCTCGACATCGCCGTCGCGAGCACCGGCCGTTTCGACCCCGCCACCCGGACGATAAGCCTGACCGGCGGCGGCAACCTGATCGCGGCCGTGGGTGGCGCGCTGAACGCGGGTGCTCCGCTTGCCGACGCTACGTTGGGCGGCGATCCGATCGTCGACAGCCTGTCCGGGGTGATGACGAACACGCGTGGGGCGGTTACCGTCGAGGCGGCTTCGATCGGGCAGGTTCTGCTCACCTACAACGACATCTCCACTCTTTCCACGGTGAATGATTCGAGTTCGGGAGTGCTGATCGACCCCCGCGCACAAAATCCTCTGGTCTCGAAAACGTTCGACGTCGGGGGCGGTCCGGTCATCGTGGAGGGCGACACACAGGCCAGCTTTCAGACACGAGGCGATCTGGCGTTGTCGGCGGCGGGCAATCCCACGTTCGGATATCAAATCCAGCAACTGGCGGCGAGCAGCGACTTCTCGCTGTGGCAGGATACGACCTCCATCCTGCTCGCCAGTGCGGGCGCCAACATCGTCCCTGCCACGCCTTACGGCGCCAGCCTCGGAGTGAACGATGCTGTCAGCCAGCCGACTCAGACCAAGGGGGGCTACACCAATCTCAGTGAGTTGCTCTACCCGCCCACGCTCGACGTGCGTGCCGAAAGCGGCAGCATCTTCATCCAGCAGGACAATCTCAACATAGCCGGTCTCGAGCTCGCACCTGCGCCGCACGGGCAGTTGGAGTTTCTTGCAGGCCAGTCGATCTACGATGTCGGCAATGAAAGCCCGCTATTCCTCCAAGCGGTCGTAAGTATCTCCGGAGCCGCAGTGGCTGCGGGCGACATACCGATACCGGCCGATCCCAACACGAAGAACCGAGAATCCGTTGATTTCGCCAATACCGGTATTGGCTACTTCGATTTCGAGCCCGACGTTGCCACCGGCCTTCTGCACGCAGGAGACACGGCCCCGGCTCGTTTCTACGCTGTTTCCGGCGACATCCTCGGTCTGCAGACTGGCGGAGTGACGATCGACACCGTCACCGGACTGCCGATTGGCTACGTCGCTGCAAAGGCGGTGGAGATCAAGGCCGGTGACGACATACTTTCGTTAGGACTGTCGCAACAGATAGCTACGATTTACGACAGCCAGCTCAGCGGCATCTTCCTCAACAACAACTCGTCCGACATTTCCGCCATCGAGGCCGGTAACGACATATTCTTCGCCAGCGCCCTCGTTGCCGGTCCAGGACTGCTCATCGAGCAGGCTGGCCGCAACATCTATCAAGGCGATCAGGGATTTCTCGAAAGCGTCGGCCAGACCGGGCTGGCGCTGACCCCTGCCACGCGCGGCAGCGGCGCCGGGATCACCGTTCTCGCGGGCCTCGGATCGGGCGTGAGCGAATCGGGGTTTGCCGACCTCTATGTCAATCCCGCCAACACGGCCGATCCGAACACGCCGCTGCAGGATCAGCCTGGCCGCGTCGAACGCACCTACCAGACACAGCTGCTGGCGTTTTTGCAGCAGCGCTTCGGCTATGCCGGCAGCGCCGCCGATGCGCTCGCCGCCTTCCAGGCGCTGCCGCCGGACCAGCAGACGGTGTTCCTGCTTTCGGTCTATTTTGCCGAGTTGAACCAGAGCGGGCTGGACTACAACAACCCGTCGAGCCGGTTCTACCACAGCTACATCGAGGGCGAGGAGGCGATACGCTCTCTATTCCCCAACACGGACCCGACCGGCGTCGGCGCTCCCTCCGGCGGCGGTCTGACGGCGTTCAGCGGAACCGTCTTGGACACCAACGGCGCGCCCCGCACGGTCGATGGAGGCATACGCACCGATTTCGGCGGTGCGATCACCACTGTTGTGCCCTACGGCACCACCCTGCTCGGCAATTACGGCATCACCCCGGGCCCGCTGTCCGGCGTGGTCACGCAGGGGTCTGGCGACATCGATGCCTACTCGTATGGCAGCGTCATCCTCGGCCAGAGCCGCATACTGACCACGTTCGGCGGCGACATCCTGATCTGGATGTCGTCGGACGGCGAGATCAACGCCGGCCGCGGGTCGAGCAGCACCGTGCTCGCCCCGCCGCTCAGCGTCAGCTACGACCAGTTCGGCACTGCGGAGCTGTCGCCCACCGTGCCCAGCAGCGGCGCCGGCATCGGCACGCTGGCGCCGATCCCCTCGGTGCCGGCCGGCAACCTGAACCTGATCGCACCCTTCGGCACGATCGACGCCGGCGAGGCCGGTATACGCGCGTCCGGCAACGCGAACATCGCAGCACTGGTGGTGCTGAACGCCGCCAACATCGCCGTCGGCGGCAAGACCGTGGGCATCCCCACAGCGCCCACCACGAGCACCAGCGCCGCCGCGGCCGCGTCGGCCGCCGCCGGTTCCTCCACCAACGCCGCGCAGCAGACCACGCCCCGCGCCGCCCCCGTGCAGGAACCATCGGTGGTCGAGGTCGAGGTCGTTAGCATCACCGGCGGAGAAACGCCGGACCAGGTGCGCAAGAAGCGTGGCGGCATTTAGGACGGTTGCTAGAGCATGATCGCTTCAGGTTGATCTTCAACCACGATGAACATGCTGCCTGACCGTGGATTGCTTCGGCCAAGCGGCCTCGCGCTGACGGCTTCACGTGAGCGCGGTCATCAGCTCCCGAGCAAACCCCTTGGCGTCGCACAGCGGCGACTGGCGTATGCGCGTCCGCAGATCCCGCCGGTACGCCCATAGACGCGCGGGATCGCGCGCCAGCGAAACGGCTGTGTCGACGTATTGATCATCGGACTCCGCAATCAGCTCGCGACAGCCGACCGCGTGCAGGTGCGATGCGCTGTGGCGGCCGGCGAAAGTCTCGCCTGGCCAGGTGATCACCGGTACCCCCATCCATAGCGCCTCGAGCGTGGTGACGCCGCCGGAATAGGGCCGGGTGTCGAGTGCGATGTCCACACGGGCGTGGGCGGCGAGCATGTGGGCCACGCTGCCGCCCGCTTCGAACACGAGGCGCGCGGGGTCCAGGCCGGCGCGCTGCGCCATGGCGCGCACGAAACGCTGGGTCTGCTGTTCGGCGTAGCAGCCGTAGCGCAGCAGGAAACGCGCGTTCGGCAGCGCGTCCGCAATCCTGGCCCACAGCGCCAGCAGGGGCTCGTTCAGCTTGGGCGCGCGCTGAAAGCAGCCGAACACCGTGGCGCCGTCCGGCTCGGGCGTGCGCGCCGGCTCGGGCGCGCCCTCAGGCGGATCAAAGGTGACGTAGCAGTGCGGCATGCGCACCACGCGCTCGGTGTAGCAGGCATCTTCGCCGTCGGGCACCTCGCGCGCGTCGGCGACCAGCGCGTCCATCGTCGGCAGGCCGGTGGTGCCGGTGTAGCCGGCCCAGCTCACCTGCAGCGGCGCCGCGCGCCGCGCGAAGACCGGCATGCGGTGGCGCGCGGTCAGGCCGGAGAGGTCGAACAGGATGCCGATGCGTTCGCGCGCGATCAGGGCGGCCAGCGCGTCGTCGTCCATCTCGTCGACCACGTGCCAGCGATGCGCGGCGCGGCGCCAGCGCGCGGTCGTGTCGTCGGCGTCCGACAGGTTGGCAAAGCAGATGATCGTGTGCCCCTGGGCCGCCAGCGCCTCGAACACGCGCAGCGTCAGCACGCTGACCGCGTGGCGCCGCAGATCGCCCGACACCACGCCGATCCTGGGCGGGCAAAGCGGGGGCGGGGAAAGCGGGGGCGGGGTGGCAACGGGCCAGCTTTGCGCCTGGGCCGGTGCAACCGGCGCGTGCAGCCCGGCCCAGCGCCGATGCGCCTCGAACAGATCCTGCGCGGTGATGCCGGCGCGGTGCTGCAGGGAGAACAGCAGGTTGTACTGGGCGACCGCGTGGGCCGGTTTCAGCGCCAGCGTCCTGGTCAGCGTGGCGATCGATTCCTCCACCCTGCCCTGTCCAAGCATGGCCCAGGCGCGCGCCGAGTGGATTTCCGGGTCGGGATCGTTGGCCACCGCGGAGTCGAGGATTTCGAGCGCGCGGTCAGGCAGCCCGGCATGCGCCAGTGCCAGGCCGAGGCAGATGCGCGCCTGACCGAGCTCGGGGTCGATCTTCAGCGCGTGCTCCAGCGGGGCCACCGCCTCGCGCGCGCGGTTCATCTTCAGCAGCGTGACGCCGAGGTCGGAATAGGCGAGCGCCATGTAGGGCAGCAGGTGTATCGCGCGCTGAAAATCCTCGATGGCCGCGCCGAACCGGTCCAGCCGCGCCAAAGCCAGGCCGCGGGCGCGGTAGAACGGCGCCTGCTTGGGTGCTGCCTTGATGGCCCTGGTGAAGGCCTGAACGGCGTCGTCCCACCGTGCCGCCTGCAGTTGGGCGCGGCCCTGCCAATACCAGCCATCCGCGTCCGGCATCTGGCCAGAGGAAGCGGGCGGCGACGCTCGGCGATTTTTGCGCATCTTGGCAGATGTTACCCACAGGACGACGTGAAAGGATTAAAGTGTGCCCTGGTCCAAGACTAGAGCCATGAATCGGCAGCACACCAGCCATGAACCGAGCTGCAGGCAAGCAACTTGGCGTTGAAATGATCGCCTCAACACCCCAGCGGACAGTAAAACCACGCGCCGGCCGCGACACAAAACTGCTGAGGGCGATGTTCACCTAACCACCATCTAACTGTCATCGTTCTGCAACAGGGATTGTCTACAAGCGGCCCGTCAGAACGGCGCGCGAAACAGTGCGCCGCCACCTGGCTTGGCCCGCCAAAACACGCGGCCGAAAACTGAAATCAAGCTCCTCTGGAGGCTATACCATGTTCTCACGCGCCCTGTTGGCCGGCGTGTCCGTTGCGGCACTCGCCGCCGTCGGCACGCCTGCTTCTGCCCAGACCCCGTCGACCACGCTGTACGGCGGCGGAAGCACGCTGGCGGCCAAGGTCTATCGCGAACTGTTCAACTGCTACTCCTCCACGGCGAATGGCGTTTATGCCGGCTCGCCGGGCAACCCGTCCAACGTGACCTCGCCAACCGGCCTGAACGCCGGCTGCAGCAGCCAGGTCAACAGCGACGTGGCCATCGGCTACGAGCCGGTCGGCAGCGGCGCCGCCCTGAAGGCGTACACCACGGGCATGCCGGCAATGCTCGGCTCGCCCGCGACCACCAACACGATCGCCTATCTGAACAGCAACGTCGGCCTGAGCGCCACCCCGTATCCGGAGATCGAGTTCGGCGGCAGCGACGCGTTCCTCAGCTCCACCCAATACACCCAGGCTGTCGCGATCGACACGGGCGCTTTCCAGATCCCGACGCTCGCAACCCCGATCACCCTGCCGGTCGGCGGCAACTCCGGCGTGGCACTGACCTCGGCCGAAGTCTGCGACGTCTTCTCCGGCCGCCCCACCAAGGCGTTCTCCCCGGCCCAGGTGGTCGTTCGTTCCGACGGCAGCGGAACGTCGTTCATCTTCTCCGAATGGCTGTCGCTGAACTGCCCGAAGGCCGACAACTTCAACGCGACCAACGGCTTCCCGAGCACACTGCCGAACTGGACGGCGGTGTATGTCGGCGGCAGCAGCGCGCCGCTGGTCAGTGCGTCCGGCAGCGGCGGCATTGCCGCGACCGTCAACGCCACCCTCAACGCGATCGGCTATGTCAGCCCCGACTACGTGCAGCCCGTCGTCGACAACAACGACTACCCTGCCTCGGTAAACGGTAAAATGCCGACGGTGGCCAGCGTCACGGCGCAGGTCGCGGCCGTCAAGGCGCCGGCCACCTACAGCGCCAAGACGATCGGCTCGACGATCAACGCGCGCCTGGTATCCCCCGCGACCAAGGGTGGTTACGGCATCGTCGGCTTCACCTTCATCGACACCTACAAGTGCTACTCGGCCCGCAAGGCCGGCGGCGCGATCGGCACGCCTGCCAAGGGCACCGAGCTGAAGGCGGCGCTGAGCTACATCGTCAACGCCAACGCCGACGTGAAGGCGATCCTGAACAGCCAGGGCTTCGTCGACGACAGCGCAAGCTCCGGCCTGCTGGCGTCGCTCAACAGCCCCAAGGGCCCGTTCGGCGCCTCCGGCATCCAGGCGACGACCTGCCCGAAGACCTAAGCGGCAGAACTCTCAAACTCTCTGTCAGGGGCCGCTCTTCGGAGCGGCCCTTTTCGTTTGGCGATATGGTCGTTGCCAAACCCACCGATCGCAGGAGAAGAGGCCTTGATGAACCAAAAGCCGTTTATTGCTTTCGGAAGCAGCGCCCCGCACGAAGCCCAGCAACTACCCTGAGCCCTTTGCCTCAAAGATGGCCGGACGAGTGAAGCGGCCTCTTGGCGATCTCTTCGGACTCAAGAGTTTCGGTGCAAACCTCACCACCCTGCCTCCCGGCGCAGTCACCGCGTTGCAGCATGTCCACTCAAACCAGGACGAGATGGTATTCGTCATGGCCGGTCACCCAACGCTAGTTCTGGACGGCGAAGCAATGCCGCTTGCGCCTGGAATGGTTATGGGGTTCGCCGCGGGGGGGAGCGGCCCATCATATCGAGAACCGGACCGATATCGACTGTACTCTGCTTGAAGTCGGCGATCGCTCAAGCGGGGATGCCGTGACGTATCCGGCGCATGACATTGAAGCAGTCATGGGTAGTAACGGTAAGTGGCAGTTCACCCACAAGGATGGGACACCCTACTGAACAGGGGTTTGGCAACGACCGTATCCCCTTTCGTTTGGCGGGCAGCATTCAGGCCGTGGCGTTCACCGGTGCGGACCGGACCAGCGAGCGAATGCGGTCGGCGTCACACGTATCGACCGTGTTGTAGACGATCAGCCCCAGATCGGGGCGGCCATCGACGGCGAAACCGGAATATTCCAGCTCGATCAGGCCGAGGATGGGATGGCGAAGACGCTTGGTGCCCTCGCCGTGAGCAAGAATCTCATTGTCGCGCCACAAGGTTTCGAACTCCTGGCTGGCGCGGCACAACTCGTCGACCAGCTGTGCCACTTCGGAGGCGGCGCCGGCGCGCGCGGCATCCGCCCTGAACGCGGCGACGACGAAACGGGCCATGCCTGCGAAGTCGTCCTGTGCCTCCCTGATGCGTGGATTGCAGAACATCAGTCGAAGGATGTTTCTTTGCGGAGGCGGCAGCACGCCGTAATCGGTCAGCACGATCGCCGCGGCACGGTTCCAGGCGACCACGTCCCAGGTGGCGGTCTTGACGATCGCCGGACTGACCTCAAGCGCGTCGAGCAGGCGCTGCAGCCGTGGCGAGACGCCGTCGGGCGCCCTGTACCTGACCTCAGGCGGGTGGCCGCGGCCGAGCATGAAGAGGTGCTCGCGCTCGGGTTCGGTCAGCATCAGGCCGCCTGCGATGCGGTTCAGCACGTCGGCCGAGGGTGCGCCGCCGCGCCCCTGCTCCAGCCAGGTGTACCAGGTCGGGCTGATGTTGGCGCGCTGGGCCACTTCCTCCCGGCGCAGCCCGGCGATGCGCCGGCGCGTCCCGGACAGGCCGAGCGCCGCGGGATCCAGCCGGCTGCGGCGATCCCGCAGAAAGGCGCCGAGCGACGTGTCAGAGTTCGGCATGCATATCCTGTTAGACGGGTTACTGGTATGAAGTCACTACTTCAACATTATAGCGCGGTGGCGCAGCGTGTATGCGGACAAAGGAGAAAGTCGTGCGCATATTCCTGACTGGCGCCACGGGATTCATCGGATCGGACATCGTGCCGGAGCTCATCGGGGCCGGCCATCAGGTGCTGGGATTGACCCGCTCGGACACCGGCGCGAGGGCGCTGGGCGCGGCGGGCGCCGAGGCGCATCTTGGCGACATCGAGGATCTGGAAAGCCTGCGCCGCGGGGCGGCAAGCTGCGACGGCGTCATCCATACGGCGTTCGACCATGATTTTTCGCGCTTCGTGGAGAATTGCGCGAAGGACCGGCGCGCCATCGCGGCGCTGGGCGCGGCGCTCGAAGGCTCCGACCGGCCGCTCGTCATCACCTCCGGCATCGCAATGGGCGCGGCCGGGCCGGGCCGGCCGGCAAGCGAGGATCATTTCGACCCGGAGCATCCCAGTCCGCGAGTCGCCTCCGAGCTGGCGGGCAGAGACCTGTTGGAGCGCGGCGTGAACGTATCGGTGATGCGGCTTTCGCAGATACACGACACGCGCAAGCAGGGGCTGATCACAGAAGTGATCGCGCTGGCGCGCAGGACGGGCATTTCGGCCTATCTGGGCGACGGCGCGAACCGCTGGTCGGCCGCGCATCTCTCGGACACGGCGAGACTGTTCAGGCTCGCTTTCGAGAAGGGGCAGGCAGGCGCGCGCTACCACGCGGTCGCCGAGGAAGGGGTGGCGTTCCGGGCCATCGCAGACGCGGTCGGCCGCAGCCTGGGCGTCAGGACGGCGGCACTCTCGCCGGACGAGGCGGCCGCGCATTTCGGCTGGCTGATGGCGTTCGTGGGCAGCGACATGTCCGCGCTCAGCGCCAAGACGCGGGATCGGCTGGGCTGGCATCCAACCGGGCCCGGGCTGCTCGCCGACCTCGCCCAGCTTCAGCCTGCGGGCGCGTGAGCCGCGCCGGCCCACGTCGCCGGGCGCCGAGTCGCCACGTCACGTGGCTTCGGCACGAACACCGTCTCGTATCTTGTCGGTTTCCGGGTCAGATGGCGGTGTAGCCGGCATCCGCCATCACCGGGGCGCCGGTGATGAAGCTGGATGCGGGGGAGACGAGAAAGGCGATCACCTCGGCGATCTCGCAGGGTTGGGGGATCCGGTAGCAGCGGAACCGAGGCTGCATTTCAGTCATCACTGGCGCCCTCAACTCCTGCCATCGGCATCTGGTCCGCCCCGCCCCTCCCCGTCACGCCGCCAGAGAAGCACCCTGGGTAGCAACGGAGCAGGAAGTCCGATTGAGCCAGAAGCCGCAGAAAACCTCTGTTTGCAGGCAGAGCGAGTCCGGGCTTGGTCGCCTTATTGCCGCAGCGATGCAGCATCGCGCACAGGGGACACGCCGAACGCCCTTTTATACTCGCGGCTGAACTGAGGCGCACTCGCATAGCCGGTCGCAAAAGCCGTTTCCGTGACGCCGACCGCCCCCGAGGCAAGTCGTCGCCGCGCATCGAGCAGCCGGATGTGGCGCTGGTAGGCGAGCGGGCTATGCGAGGTGACCGCCTTGAAATGACGGTGGAACGAGGTGAGGCTCATGCCGACCGAGGCGGCGAGCTGGTCCACCCGCATCGGCTTGTCGGCATTGGCGCTGATCCATTCGGCCGCCGTCCTGATCTGGCCGAAACGGGTGTTGCCCCGGCCGATCTGGCGGAGCGTTCCGCCCATCGACCCTTGCAGCAGCCGATAATACAGCTCGCGCTCGACTTGCGGACCGAGGACGGCGAGGTCGGCAGGCGTCTCCAGCAGCCGAACGAGGCGCTCCAGCGGCTCCGTGACGCTCGCGTCGATGGTGGCGATCGAGATGGAGCGGCAAGACCGTTCGGCATGATCAGGCATGTCAAGAAGCAGGCCCGCGACGATGCCCGCGTCTAGCTTGAGTTCCACGCCGAGGTAGGGTCGTTCCGCCGATGCTTCCGCGACTTGGCTTGTGAACGGCAGGCCGACTGCGGCGACCGCGCAGGTGCCCGGCCCGCAATCGAAGGTTTCTCCGCCGATCGTCATCCGCTTGGCGCCTTGCAGCAGCAGGTAGAATTTCGGCTCGAAAAGCGCCGGTATCGGGCCGGTCGGCGCATAGGCTGCCCTGATCGTGAGCCGGGGCATGACGGTCGGCGCTCCCGACCGGGAGCCGTGGCGGGCTGCGATAACGACCAGGTGCGGCAGCATGGTGATCCTTCTGGACGGCACAGTTGTGGGCAAGAATAACGGTTTTGGCAGGATCAGGCAAAGCTATGGCATGATGAAGGATGGCGAACGGAGCGCGTTCGTTCGAAATACAAGGCGAGGAGATCGCCATGCCCCAATCGACTGCACTGATCACCGGAGCCAACAAAGGCATCGGCCTGGCCATCGCCCGCCAGCTCGGGGAGCGCGGCTTTTCCGTATGGATTGGATCCCGCGACGAGGCGCGCGGGGAGAGTGCGGCGGCCGGGTTGCGTGAAGCCGGCATCCAAGCCCGTGCGCTCACGCTGGACGTGACCAACGACGGGGGTGTGCGCGCGGCGGCGGACCGCCTCGCCCGCGCGGTCGACGCGCTGGACGTACTCGTGAACAACGCCGGCATCAGCGTCGGCACGCCGGCGCGCGCCAGCGAGGAGCCGGTCGATGACGTGCGCGCCATGTTCGAGGTGAATACGTTCGGCCCGCTCCGGGTGACGCAAGCCTTTCTTCCGCTGCTCCGCGCCGCCAAGGGCGCGCGCGTCGTGATGATGAGCAGCGGCCTGGGCTCGCTCGCCGATGCGGGCGACATGGCTGGCCTGTCCTGGAACATCGGATACGCGGGCTACTGCGCGTCCAAGAGCGCGCTCAACATGCTGACCGTGAAGCTCGCCAAGGAGCTGCTGGCCGACGGGATCAAGGTCAACGCCGCCGACCCCGGCTTCACCGCGACGGACCTCAACGGCCACACCGGACCGCGCACCGTCGAGCAGGCGGCCGGCGTTGCCGTGGAACTGGCGACGCTGGGCTTCATGGGGCCGACCGCCGGGTTCTTCCACGATAACCATGCCACGCAATCGCGGCACCGCTGGTGACCGCGCAAGGAGAGAGCGTTGATCGTAGTCACTGGCGCAACCGGTCAACTTGGCCGGCAGATCATCGAGCGCCTACTGGAACGGCTGTCCGCCGGCAAAGTGGGGACGAGCGTACGTGACCCGGGCCAGGCGGCCCACTTCGCCGCACGCGGCGTGCGCGTCCGCCATGGCGACTTCGCCGAGCCGGCCAGCCTTCAATCGGCCTTCGAGGGCGCTTCCCAGCTCCTGCTCGTGTCATCAAATGCGGGCGCGCATGGCGGCGATCCGTTGGCGCAGCACCGCGCCGCCATCGACGCCGCGAAGGCAGCGGGCGTGCGCCGGATCGTCTATACGAGCCACATGGGGGCGAGCGCGACGTCCGCCTTCCCGCCCATGCACACGCACGCTGCGACCGAGGAGATGCTGGCGCAGGCGGGCGTCGCCTGGACGGCGCTCCGCAACGGCTTCAATGCCAGCACCATACCGATGATGATCGGCGACGCGGCGAGTTCGGGCGTGATCGCCGCGCCGGCGGACGGCAAGGTCTCGTGGACCGCCCATGCCGACCTTGCGGCCGCGGCGGCGAGCGTTTTGGCGGAGGAGGGCCGGTTCGACGGCCCGACGCCGCCGCTGACCGCGACGGAGGCGCTCGACCTGGCCGACATCGCGGCGATTCTGTCCGACCTGCACGGCCGCCCGCTGGAACGGCGCGTGACTGCCGAGGCGGAGCAGGCCCAGACGATGACGCGCCATGGCGTGCTTGCTCCCGTGATCGACATAACGCTGGCCATGTACCGAGCCGCCCGTGCCGGCGAGTTCGCGGCGGTGGACCCCACTCTTGCGGGGCTGATCGGTCGGGAGCCCGTGACGGTCCGCCAGATGCTGGAAAGCTGACCGCTCACAGATTCGGCAATCCGGTCGCTCCCACCGTCCAACAAATCCTCGTTTGATGCACTGAGCTTTGCCCACGTGATAAATCCGGCAAGTTAGGGAAAAGTAATGCATCAACTCACGTATCAATCTCCGGCCGCTAAACCTGTCACCTTCGGCGCTCAATCGAACATTTGGTCCGGTTGCTGCCGCACCCCCGAGACGATGATTAGCATAGGCTCTGCCTATCGACGAAAGCTGTAGAATCGATTTGAGTTATTGGTGGCCACGGGTGCACAACCTGGCCGCGGGCGATTGATTCGTGGCGGGAGCAAAATAATGGACGGTGAAGGCAAGTGCCCGGTCGTGGGCGGCAGGGAACACCAGCGGACGGTCATGCTGGCGATGTCCAACGAGCAGTGGTGGCCGAACCGGCTGACGCTGAAGATTCTCCACCAGAACTCGCCGCTGTCCGACCCGATGGGCCGCGACTTCGACTATGCGCGTGAGGTCAGAAGCCTCGACGTGGAGGCGCTCAAGGCCGACGTGATGGCGCTGATGACCACCTCGCAGGATTGGTGGCCAGCCGATTGGGGGCATTACGGCCCGTTCTTCGTGCGCATGGCGTGGCACAGCGCCGGCACCTACCGCACGGCGGACGGCCGCGGCGGTGCAGGCGCCGGCACGCAGCGTTTCGCGCCGCTGAACAGCTGGCCCGACAATGCGAACCTGGACAAGGCGCGCCGCCTGCTGTGGCCGATCAAGCAGAAATATGGGCGCAAGATTTCCTGGGCCGACCTGATGGTCCTGGCCGGCACATTCGCCATGGAGTCGATGGGCTTGAAGACGTTCGGCGTGGCGCTGGGGCGTGCCGACGTTTGGGAGCCTGAGGAGGACGTCTACTGGGGCCAGGAGAGCACCTGGCTCGACGATAAGCGCTACAGCGGGGACCGCCAGCTGGAAAACCCGCTGGCCGCCGTGCAGATGGGCCTGATCTACGTCAATCCCGAAGGCCCGAACGCCAACCCCGACCCTCTCGCCTCCGCGCGCGACATCCGCGAGACCTTCGGCAGGATGGCGATGAACGACGAGGAGACGGTGGCGCTGATCGCCGGCGGCCACACCTTCGGCAAGGCGCATGGTGCCGCCCATCCGGTCGACCACGTGGGGCCCGAGCCCGAAGGTGCCGGCACGGTGGAGCAGGGGCTGGGCTGGAAGAACAGCTTCGGCAGCGGCAACGCGGGCCACACGATCACCAGCGGGCTGGAAGGCGCCTGGAACGACACGCCGATCGCCTGGGACAACGGCTACTTCGCCAACCTGTTCGGCCATGATTGGGTGCTGACCAAGAGCCCGGCCGGCGCGCATCAGTGGACGCCGCGCGACGAGGACGCCGCGCGCACCGTGCCTGACGCGCATGATGCGGGCAAGAAACATCCGCCGATGATGTTCACCACCGACCTGGCGCTGAAGCTGGATCCTGTCTACGGCCCGATCTCCAGGCGTTTTCACGAGAACCCGGACCAGTTCGCCGAGGCGTTCGCCAAGGCCTGGTACAAGCTGACGCACCGCGACATGGGCCCGATCGAGCGCTATCTCGGCCCGTGGATCCCGGCCGAGCCGCAGCTCTGGCAGGATCCGGTTCCGGCCGTCGATCATCCGCTGATCGGCGAGCGCGACGCCGAGGCGCTGAAGGCCAAGCTGCTCGACTCGGGCTTGTCGATCTCGCAGCTGGTGCGCACAGCCTGGGCCTCCGCCTCTACCTTCCGCACCACCGACAAGCGGGGCGGGGCGAACGGGGCGCGCATCCGGCTGGCGCCCCAGGCGTATTGGGAGGTCAACGAGCCGACCGAATTGGGCCAGGTGCTGCCGGTTCTCGAAGCGATCCAGGCCGAGTTCAACGGATCCCAGGTTGCCGGGCGCAAGGTCTCGCTGGCCGACCTGATCGTGCTTGGCGGCTGCGCGGCCGTCGAGGCGGCGGCAAAAAAGGCCGGCCAGACAGTGACGGTGCCGTTCACGCCCGGTCGCACGGACGCCACGCAGGAGCAGACGGACGTCCACTCCTTCGCCGTGCTGGAGCCTACGGCGGACGGGTTCCGCAACTATCTGCGCCAGGGCCATAGCCGCCCGGCGGCGGAGATGCTGCTGGACCGCTCGCACATGCTGAAGCTGACCGCGCCGGAGATGACCGTGCTCCTCGGCGGCCTGCGCGTGCTGGGTGCGAACTATGCCGGGAGCAAGCACGGCGTGTTCACCGACAGGCCGGAGACGCTGACCAACGACTTCTTCGTCAACTTGCTGGACATGGGCACGTCCTGGCAGCTGTCGTCGGAGTCCGAGGACCTGTTTGAGGGGCGCGACCGGACCTCTGGCGAGCTGAAATGGACCGGCACCGTGGTCGACCTCGTCTTCGGGTCGAACTCGCAGCTTCGCGCCATCGCGGAGGTGTTCGGGTGCGAGGACTCGCAGGGCGCGTTCGTGCACGACTTCGTGGCGGTGTGGACGAAGGTGATGAACCTCGACCGGTTCGACCTGGCCTGAGACGGAGCGGAGGCGTTCCAGAAGGAAAACAGCCCAGACCCGACCGGTGGACCGGGACCGGGGCCCGGGGCTGGGCTGTTGTCGAAGCAGCCAATCGAAACCGCAGCAAGGTTGCAGGCCGGTCGCCTCGGGCGGGAAGTCGTAGGTTGCTGGAGCATGGCGTGATGCAGAGCGGACGGTCGGGCGCGGACCGTCCGACTATACCGGCGTCGAGTGCGGCGGCATGTCGTCGGGCGCGCGACGACCGGGCACGAACGCTGTGTCAGCGACGACGCAAGGCGGCCGATGCATGACCGGATTGCGCGCTTGATAGAGGCGAGCCGGCAGCCACGATAGCCGGTGGATGTTTGGCTTGCGCCCTACTCCGCCGGCGACACGCCTCTCGGCGAGAGAGCGGCCGGCCTCACGGCGATCAGCGGGCCTGCCGCGGGGGGCAGCTTGCCTGGGCTGATGAGCCGGCCGAGCAGGTTACCGACGCGGCGCGACAGCCCGTCCATCACCGTGTAGAGCGAGGGCACGAACACCAGCGACAGCACGGTGCTGACGATCAGGCCGCCGATCACTCCCGTCGCCATCGGCGCACGGAACTCTCCGCCGTCGCCCAGGCTGAGCGCGCTGGGGACCATGCCGGCCACCATGGCGAGCGTGGTCATCACGATCGGGCGGGCGCGCTTGCGGCCGGCATCGATGATCGCGTCCCGCCGCGAAACGCCCTGCGCCTGCCGTTCGCGGGCGAAATCGACCAGCATGATCGCGTTCTTGGTCACGATGCCCATCAGCATCAAGATGCCGATCGCGACCGGCAGGCTGATCGGCTGGCCGGTCAGCAGCAGCGCCAGGATCACGCCGCCCAGGCATAGCGGCAGAGAGAGCAGCACCGTCAGCGGCTGGAACACGCTGCGGAACAGCAGCACCAGCAGGCCGAGCACGATCATCAGGCCCACGCCCATCGCCATGGCGAAGCCGGAAAACACCTCGTCCATGATCTCGGCGTCGCCGCCGTTCTGGATGTGCACGCCGGCGGGCAGGCTCTGCGCCTCCGGCAGCGCGTTGACCTTGTCGAGCGCCGCCCCGAGCGCCAGGCCGGGTGCGAGGTCGGCGCCCAGCACGACCGCGCGTTGGCGATCCAGCCGCTGGATGGAGGTTGGGCCCTGCCCCATCGTCACGTCGGCGACGGCTTCGAGTGGCACGGCGAGGCCGGTGGCGCCCACGATCGGCAGCGCCTCGATCGCGTTCACGTCGCGCCGCAGCGCCACCTCGGTCTGCACGCGGATCGGTATCAGCCTGTCGCCGTCACGGAATTTGGCGAGGTTGGCCGCGATGTCGCCGAGCGTGGCGATCCTCACCGCCTCGGAGATCATCTGCGTCGAGATGCCGTAGCGCGCGGCCTCGTCGGCGCGCGGCGTGACGAAGATCTGCGGTCCGTTCAGCCCGGTGTTGGCGGCGACGTTGGAGAAGCCGGACAGCCGGCGCATCGCGCCCTCCAGCCTGCCCACGCCCCTCTCCAGCGCTTCGGGGACGTTGCTCAGCACGGTCAGCGACAGCTCACGGTCGCCGCGGCCGTTGACGTAATAGCCGCGCACGTCGCTGACTTCGGCCAGCTTGCGCGACAGTTCCCCCTCGATCTGTTTTTGCGTGCGGCGGCGCTGCGTCTTGGGCAGCAGGTTCACCGTCATCTCCGCGCGGCGCACCTCGTCGTCATCGCCCGTGGGCGTGGTGCCGCCGATGACGAACACGCTCGTCACCTCCGGGATGGTCTGGAAGCGCGCGGCGATCTCGTTGGTCTTGGCGCGCGTGTCGTCCAGACGGGAGCCTGGCGGCAGTTCGAGCGCCAGCACGGCGCGCGACTGGTCCTCCGGCGGGATGAACGCGGTCGGCAGCAGGCTGGTGGACCAGATCGACAGCGCGAACAGCAGCAGCCCCGCCAGCAGGGTGAGCCCGCGATGGCGCAGCGTCATCGCCAGGAACCGCGTGTAGGCGCGAACCATCGGCCCCTCCCGCTCGTCGGCCGCCTCGTGCGGGCGCAGCAGGTAGGCCGCCATCAGCGGCGTGATCAGCCGCGCCACCAGCAGCGAGCACAGCACGGCCGCTGCGACCGTCAGGCCGAACTGCTTGAAATACTGGCCGGCGATGCCGCCCATGAAGCTGACCGGCGCGAACACCGCGCAGATGGTCAGCGTGATCGCGATGACGGCGAGGCCGATCTCGTCGGCCGCCTCGATGGCCGCGTCGTACGGGTTCTTTCCCATGCGGATGTGGCGGACGATGTTCTCGATCTCCACGATCGCGTCGTCGACCAGGATGCCGGTGACCAGCGTGATGGCGAGCAGGCTGATGAAGTTGAGCGTGAACCCCATCGCCAGCATCACCGCGAAAGCGGGCAGCACGGAGAGCGGCAGTGCGACCGCGGACAGCATGGTGGCACGCCAGTCGCGCAGGAAGACCAGCACCACGAGGGTGGCCAGCACGGCGCCTTCGACCAGCGCCTCCATCGCCGAGTTGTAGCCGCCGACCGAGTAGCGGACGTTGTCGTCGATCAACCGGTATCGAACGCTCGGATGCGCGGCGGACAGGCGGTGCAGGCGGTCGGACACGCGCCGCGCCACGTCCACCTCGCTCGCGTTCTTGCTGCGGGAGATGCGGAAGGCGACCACCGGCGTCTTGCCGTCCAGGCGCGCGAAGGTTCGTGGCTCCTCCGCGCCGTCGCTGATCGTGCCGAGGTCCTGCAGCCGCACCTCCCGCCCGCCCGGCAGCACGATGCGCGTGTCGGCCAGCCCCTGGATCGAGGTGGCGCCGGCCAGCGTGCGAATGATCTGCTCGCGCGCGCCGAGTTCGCCGCGACCGCCCGCCATGTCGACGCTGGTCTGCTGCACCTGTGCGTTCACCGCGCCCGCGGTGATGCCGAGCGCGGAGAGCCGGTCCGGATCAAGCGTTACCCGTACCTCGCGCGTGACGCCGCCGATCCGCTGCACGCGGCCCACGCCCGGGAGGCCCTGGAGATCGCGCGCGACCGTGTCGTCGACGAACCAGGAGAGCTGCTCCAGCGTCATGCCAGGGGCGCTCGCCGCGTACGTCTGGATAGGCTGCGAAGAGAAATCCAGCCGCTGGATGACCGGCTCGTCGATCGTGCGCGGCAGTTCGGCGCGGATGGTGGAGACCGCGTCGCGCACCTCGTTCAGCGCGCGGTCCGAGCTGATCTCCAGGCGCAGCTCGATCTGGGTCAGCGAGACGCCGTCGGTGACGGTCGAGGTGATGTGCTTGACGCCGTTCACGCTGGCGACCGCGTCCTCGATCTTCTTGGTGACCTGCGATTCGAGCTCGGCAGGAGCCGCGCCCGACTCGGTCACCTGCACGGTGACGACGGGAATGTCGATGTTGGGCGAGTTGGTGATCGGCAGCGCTTGGAAGGCGAAGATGCCGAGCACCAGCATCACCGTGAACAGGACCAGGGACGGGATCGGGTTGCGGATCGAAGCGCCGGAGATGTTGAACGCCATGGCTCAGCTCCGATCGGGCGTCTTGGCCGCGTCGACGGCGATCACGTGGTCGCCTGGGCGGACGAAGGTGCCGGACAGGGTGATCACCGCGTCGCCCGGCTCGACGCCGCGCGAGATCTCCACGCTGCCTCCGGCGCGCAGGCCGAGGGTCACGTCGCGGCTCTCGACGACGCCGCTCCTCACCACCTCAACCTGCGGCCCGCCGGTCTGGAAGATCACCGCCGATAGCGGCACGACCACGCCGGTATGACGCGCCGTCTGCACGGTCGCCCGCCCGAAGCCGCCGAGCACTAGGCCGCCCTCCCCCGCATCGATGGCTATCCTGATGCGGCCCAGGCGAGACGCACGGTTCATCTCAGGGGAGACCAGCCGGACAATGCCGGTGCGCACCACGTTTGCCGCCATTGCGAGCTGTGCGTGCTGCCCTGGCCGCAGCTTCGCCAGCGTCGATTCGGGAACGTCGGCCTCCAGCTCGATCGCGCCGTCGCTGATGATGCGGAACAGCGGGTCGCCGTTCATGCTGACCACCGAGCCCAGGCGCGCCACGCGGCGGCTGATCAGCCCGCCCACCGGCGCCTTGATCTCGGTGTTGGCGAGCTTGACCGCGAGCTCCTGTCGCTGCGCATGCGCGTAGGCGAGGTCGGCCTGCGCGGAGGCGACGCGGGCGGCCGCACTGGCCATGGCGGCCTGGCGCGTGTCGAACGTCTCGCGCGAGGCGGTGCCGGTGCGGGCCAGGTCACGGGTGCGGCCGAAGGCGGCGTCGGCTGCGACACGCGACGCCTCCGCCTCGGCGATGGCGGCCTCGTCGCGCGCGATCTGCGCGGCGTTCTGCGCGAGCGACGCGCGCAGGGCGTCGCTGGACAGCCGCGCCAGCACCTGGCCCGCGGCGACCGTGTCACCCTCCTCGACGAGGATCTGGGTTATCGCGACGCCGTCGAATTGCGGGCTGACCAGGATCTCCTCACGCGGCACCAGCGTCCCGGTCAGGCTGGCGACTTCGGTGATCTCCGATCGCTGCGCGCGAGCGACGGTGACCGACGGGGTTTCGGCCGTCGTCGCGACCCCCTGCGCACAGGCTGGCATGATCTGGGCGATCAGCAATCCGGACAGAAGTGCCAGCTTCATCTCTAAATATCCTCGCCGATATGCGCTCTACTGCATCTGCCGTGCCACCTTGTCCGCCCGTCTGGAGGGGCGAGCTTGTTGCTGAAACAACACAGTATGTTCGCAACTCGGTCCAGACTGCCAGTTTCTGGCGGTTCAGGCCATCGCTGTGTGGGACGGCTCCACGGGGAGAGCGCGCTCCTACCGGCGTCGTCTGCGGTCGCACGTTCTTCCGGTCCGCCAAGATCGCCTCAAGGAACGCAGGCGAGCGGAAGGCTGACCATGCGAGCGATGCTGGCAGCATGGCCAACGCAGGATTGGGCCTGCCCGCTCCGGCTGAGCGAGTCGAAGCGGGCGGCGAGTTCCCACCATTTCTCGACCGCCGTTTCCCACTCGGCATGCACGTCATCGCCAAGGCGCCCGCCCGCATGTTCGAAGCGAGCCTCGAAGATCGCTATGGCCACGCCGGCAGCGAGCATCTCGCTGGCCAGCTCGGCCGACGACTCTCTTACCCGGTCCTCGCGCACTCTGCTCGTAACGACTCCTGACCGGGCGAGACGTCAAGCCCGAGAGATCGAATTCATTTCTGGACACGCATGGCGGACCACAGCAGAACTCGTTATGTCTCCATAACGGAAGGCTGTGCTGCCTATCATGAACGACCGGCGTCACTGTGTGCTCAAGACCTTAACAAACCGGAAAGTCCGGTTCAAGAAGCTGCTCCGGACCGGCTTCAGAACCGTTCGACCGGGCGCAGGGTGATCGCTGCCCTCGGCAGCGGACAGGATCGCCGCGCGATCGAACTCGCTCCTTGGCGGGAGCTTGCTTCGCCGCGCCCGCTTCGCGCGAGGCTGGCCGACGACAGCTGGACGCGGCGCGAGGCGTTCCGGCTTAGGCATCTGTGCTACCAATCGGAAGGCTACATCGAGCCGAGGATCAACGAGGAGTTCTCCGACGAGTACGATTATGGGCATCAGAGCCAGACGCTGGTGCTGTACGACACGGTCGACGCCATCGGATCGGTTCGGGTCTGCAGTGCCCGCCTGGCCGACGGGGAAATGTTGCCGCTCGCCCACATCTTTCCTGAAGAGTTCGCGGCGATGTGCGGGCGCCACGACGTCGCGGTGGAAATAAACCGCCTCGTCTGCCATCCATCCCACGTAAAAACCCATGTCGTCTTCGCACTGATACGGATGGCCGACTTCCTGATCCGCGGCATCGCCCCAGGACTGATCGGGATATGCGTGCGGTCCAACCATGTCGGGTTCTGGAAGCGGCTGCGTTTTCAGAACGTAGCCGGGCCGAGGACCTATTTCGGCGTCAATTTCGAAGCGAACCTCCTGGCGCTGCCTGGTGATCGATTCAGCTTGGTAAGGCGGATCGTGCCGATGCTCCGGATCAGTGAGACGGAGCTGGCGGCATACAGGCGGCTTTTGCACTCCGAGACGGTGCAGGTGTTCGGTCATGAGTAACACCGGCGCGGCAGCGATCCTGCCTCTCGTCTTGGCATCTGTCTGCTTTGGCTGCTTTGTGTGGGGTACGGTGAAGCATTTCGTCTGGAAAGGACGGGGCGGACGGGGAGCCTGGATCGTCTCCGCGGCGAGCTTGGTCGCGTTCGTGGTGTTCGTCGCCGCGACGTTGCGACGCGGGCCTGCCCGATGGTGGCCCTTCGGATCGGTCATGGTCCTGGCCGCCCTGCTGCTCTGGGCGTGGACGTTGCGCTCGACGCGCAAAACCCCGCCGAGCCTGGTTTTCGCCGACGACAGCCCGATCCTGCTGTTCAGGCACGGACCCTATCGTTGGGTGAGACACCCGTTCTACACCGCTTACATGACGTTCTGGGCCGGTACCCTCTTCATCGACGGCTCGCTCGCAAGCGCGTTTTGCTCGGCCGTGATCGGGTGCATCTACACCGTCGCCGCCACCTATGAGGAGCAGAAGTTCTTACGGTCCGGCCTGGCGGAACACTACCGGGACTATGCGGCCTCCACGGGAATGTTCTTCCCCCAGGCTCAGCGCAAAAGGCAGCCTGCCAGAGCATGACGACGCTTAGGCGATTCCAGACCTGATGCCTCGGTTCTGCACGCAGAACACACTCGAGCAAGAAACGCGAGCCGGAAACGCCGCGGTTAACCCGACATTCGCTTTCATAGCTCTTTATGGCCGCACGCGACACTCTGCTGGGCGGTGCTGGAAGCAATGATTTTTGGAGGGATAGGACCTGCCGCCGCCGGGTTAGCGCGCGCGGTGCAGGCAAGCCTGCTGACCGACCTTCCACCGCCCATGGCTGCCCGTGTCCGCGTCCAGCAGCTGAACTCGCTTGCGGTCTGCATGCTGGTCATCGCCGTAACTGGCGAGGGTACGGCCGCCATGGTGCTGTACGAGTACTGGAACCTCGGTCTGCATGCTCTATTACTGGGCGTCATTGGCCTGATATCGACGAGCTACGCGGTCATGATCGCGGCATGCCTCCACTGGCTGAGACGCTCGCCTTCGGGCTGCGGCGGCACGGACCGCATGCTGAGGCGTTTCGTCGTGGTCGGCTGGTGTCTCGGCCTCGCTTGGGCGATCCTGGAAATCCTGCTGATGAGGCACTCCAATCCGGGACAGCGCGCGCTGCTTTACGGATTGATCATCGGGTTGATGTCCACTCCTGCGATGGTGACGCCCTATTCGGCCGCCTTGGCCTTCTGGGTCCCTGTCACGGCCGGAGGACTCGCCTCGATCTGCCTCGTCTCCAGCGCCCGGGACCTCGGCGGCAGCTTCCTGTTGAGCGGCTACACGGCCCTGTCGCTGTTCTGCATGCTTTACTTGAATCGGGCGTTCATCAGGCGGGTCGTCGCGGAGGTCAGCCAGTCCGATGGCAGAGCGACGATCGATCTTCTGCTGAAGGAATTCGAGAACTCAGCAGGGGATTGGCTGTGGGAGACCGACCGGTTAGGCCGTCTGACCCATGTATCGGCGCGGTTCGCGGAGGTGGCCGGCGTGCCCGCATCGGAGCTGCTGGGCAGGGAACTCGTGGCGCTATGTCGCGATGGTGACGAGCCTTCGGGCCCGATGCTCGCGCCCGGCCCGAAGAGCGAGATCGAGCGCCTGTTCGAGCACCGGCTTGCTTTCCGAGAACTCGAACTGGCCGTGCGCCTCGGCGGCAGGTCGATGTGCTGGGCCTTGACGGGCAAGCCGAAGCTGGAGGCCGACGGCAGTTTCGAAGGATTTCGCGGCGTCGGCTCCGACGTCACGGAGAAAAAGGCGGCCAAGGAGAGAGCCGCCTTCCTCGCCAGCTTCGACGAACTGACTGGACTGGCCAACCGTAGGCAATTCCGCGAAAGGCTGGACTCCGGCCTGTCCGCCACGGGCGGGCCGCCGGCAGCTGTGCTCTGCCTCGACCTCGACGGCTTCAAGGCGGTGAACGACCGCCACGGGCATCCGGTTGGCGACAAGCTGCTGAGACTGTTCGCGGACCGATTGCGAATGCTCCTCAGGGAAGCCGACGTCTGCGCAAGGCTTGGCGGAGACGAGTTCGCTGTGGCGGTCTTCGAACTGACTGAGCAGGCGGTGCTTGCCGTCGCGCGCAGGATGATCCTTGATCTGTCGAGACCCTACAGCATAGACGGCTTTCTCATCGAAGTCGGCGTAAGCATAGGGATCGCTATCGCCAGCATGTCGGAGACGTCGGCCGGCGACCTGCTCAAAGGCGCGGATGCCGCCCTGTATCGCGCCAAGTCCGAAGGACGGGGAACGTGGCGGCTGTTCGACGAGGAACTGCAGCAAAAGGTCGAGAGGCGGCTGGAGCTTCAGGAGGAACTCGCCCAGGTCATCGCCGCGGGCGGCTTGTCGCTGGTGTTCCAACCGATTGCCCCTCTTGGATCGCGACGAGCAGTGGCTCTGGAAGCGCTCGTTCGCTGGCGGCGCAAAGATGGTCAGTCCGTGCCGTCGTCCGAGTTCGTGTCCTTGGCCGAAGATTGCGGGCTCATCTTCGATCTCGGCCGATGGGTGCTCCAAGAGGCCTGTTCGAAGGCTGCCCAGCTGGATACCAGCCTGCGTATCGCCATCAACGTGTCCCCCCTGCAGCTTCGCGACCGGAGTTTCATGGCGGATCTACGCCGTGTGCTGGCGAGCACCGGCGTGTCGCCGGCACGGCTGGACATCGAAGTCACCGAAACCGCCTTTCTCGACATGAACCAGGCAATGCTCGACCTGTTGGACGAACTTCACGCCATGGGCATCGGCATCATCCTCGACGATTTCGGCGTCGGTCAGACGTCGTTGAACCACCTGCGCAAATATCCTTTCTCGGTCATCAAGATCGATCAGAGCTTCATCCGCGAGATGCCGACCAGCCGGGCCTGCCGGGCGATCGTCCGGGGTGTGATCGGCATGGCTCGCGAGCTCGGGATCGCGACCACGGCCGAAGGGATCGAGACGCCCGAGCACCTCGACATCGTGCGGGAACTTGGATGCGATTACTGGCAGGGCTACCTTCTCGGCGCGCCCGAGGAGATCGGCAAACTCGTGCGCCGGATCACGCCGGAGGTGGCTCACATCGATCACTGACCTCGCAGAGCGGACGGCAGTCGAAGGTGGTGGTCGGTGTCAGGCCGCCGGTGGGCCTCAAGAGGTGCGTGTATCGTCGGCACCGACGATAACAGCCGCAGATCCGTCGAGGAGCCATGGAGGCGTTGCTATCGCATTCCTGATCTACGGGGCGAACGGCTATACCGGGCGGCTTTGCGCGGAGCACGCCGCCGAGCGGGGGCTTCGGCCTGTGCTTGCGGGCCGCAAGCAGGACGCGGTAAGGCCGCTCGCCGAACGGCTTGGGCTGGAGTGGCGCGTCTTCGGCCTCGAACCCAGCCCGGCGCAGCTCAAGGGCGTCGCTGCCGTCCTGCACACCGCTGGACCGTTCTCGGCGACGTTCGAGCCGATGGCACGGGCGTGCATGGAAGCGGGCGTGCATTATTGCGACATCACGGGCGAGATCGACGTGCTGGAGGCGCTTGCCGGATGGGACGCCAGGGCGCGGGCTGCCGGAACCATGCTTCTACCCGGCGCGGGGTTCGACGTGGTGCCGAGCGACTGCCTGGCGGCGCACGTCGCGGCGCGGCTTGCAGGGGCGACTAGGCTGCGCCTCTCCATCGGCGGGTTGACCAAGGCGAGCCGCGGGACGGTCAAGACGATGCTCGAGGGGCTGGGCACCGGATTGCGCGTCCGTCGCGGCGGCAAGATCGTCGAGGGCGGTCAGCCTGCCCGGGGCAAGGCGGATTTCGGCGCTGGCCTGCGGCCGACGATCGGCGTCCCTTGGGGGGACGTCTCCACCGCCTGGCGTTCCACAGGCATCGAGGACGTGGCGGTGTTTTTCGAAGCCTCCCGGCAGATGGAGGCCGCTTCGGGCCTGCCGGTCTTGGCTAGGCGTTTGCTGGCGTATGGCCCTGTCGTGCGTTTCCTGCAGCGCCAAGTGGACCGGCACCTGCCGCCTGGGCCTTCCCTGGAGGACCGGGAAAGCGGGCGCGCGGCAATCCTCGCCGAGGTTTGGGACGATGCCGGCCGCACAGCCTCCTCGTTGCTCAGGACGCCTGAACCCTACCAGCTCACCGCGAGAACGGCCGTCGAGATCGCCCGCATGGCCTCGGACGGGCAAGCCGTTCCAGGCTATCACACGCCGTCCACCGCTTACGGCGCAGATTTCATCATGCGTTTCGAGGGCGTGGAGCGCATCGACCAGGCGTAAACTCTCGCCTTCGGCATCCAGAAGGTGCAATTTGCAACAGCCGGCGAAACAAAGCGTCACGCTGCCCCTGTGGCCGAATGGACGGAGCCGCCGCGTCCTGGACGCGGTTTTTCAGCAGAACGCGTCTGACTCGCGAAAGGCAAGCAGTCCTTTTTGCAAAAAGGACCAAAAAACCTTCGTTGATCTGATCCGCGACAGCCGAGACAAAGGTTCTTTGCTTGTTTTTTGCAAAAAAGAAGGACTTGCCTTGGGTTTGGGTATGTCGATCTCAGGGCCGATTGGTATGACATCGAGGCTAAGCCGGGGTGGCTTGCGGTCAAGGCCGCCGCAGCAAGCACGCTGCGACAGCAAAGAGGGACGTCGTTAGAGCAATGTCACGCAGACCGGAAAGGTCGGACTGACGAATCGCTCATCAAAACAGGAGCTGGACCGGTTTCACGTTTCCATGCGGACACCCTGCGTGGAACCGGTCTAGCCATTATCGTAACAAGCAACGTCGCTCGACCGTTCAAGCCTGCGTGGCGTGCTTCACCGGAGATCGTGTATGCTTCTAAATCGCCTGGCCGTCTGTCTTGGCGCCTGCCTGATGCAGGCGGGGTCGCTGCTGGCTGCCCCGGACACCGCCCGCGCCGCCTCGATGCAGGCTGGCGTGAACCTCTCGTGTATGGAGTTCGGCAGCAACGTGCCTGGCACGCTCGGCACCGACTACACCGTTCCGACGCAGGCCGAGTTCGCCTATTACCACAGCAAAGGCGTCAACCTCGTACGCCTTCCAGTGCTGTGGGAACGCGTGCAGCCCAGCCTGTTCGCCTCCCCGCCGAACACCGCCTTCAGCAGCGCCTACGTCAAGCTGATCAAGACCGCGCTTAGGCAGGCGCACCAGAACCACATGGCCGTCGTCGTCGACATCCACGATTATGGCGGGTACGGTGGCCACAAGCTCGGCGACGGCACGCTGACCGACGCGATGTACGCCGCCTTCTGGAAACGGCTGGCGACGACGCTGATGCCGGTGCAGGGGCTCGGCGGCTATGACATTATGAACGAGCCGAACGCAATGCCGTCCGCGAGCGCGTGGCCACAGGCAGCCCAGGCCGCCGTGAATGCCATCCGCACGTCGATACCGCCACCAAGCTGTACGTCGAAGGGGATTTCTACGCCTCGGCAGGCGCCTGGACCACCTACAACCGGAACCTATCCGTCAGCGACAGCGCGGACAACCTGGTGTACGAGGCGCACGTCTATGGCGACCGCGACAGCAGCGGGCAGCATTACGACTGGGACACCGAGGTGTCCTACGGCGTCACCGTCGACACCATCGCCCAGCGGGTCGGCAATTTTACCGGCTGGTGCGCGTCCAAGGGCGTCGCCTGCATGATCGGAGAGGTGGGTGTGGGCAACGACGACCCGAACTGGAACGTCGAGCTGGCCCACGGCCTGGCCGCAATGCAATCGGCCGGGATAACTGCGTTCACCTATTGGGCGGGCGGCCCTTGGTGGGGCAGCTACCCGATGTCGATCGAGCCGTCCAACGCTGCCGATGCAGCGCAGATGGCGGTGGTGTCGCAATACGGCGCGGCTCCCTGAACGAGCAGAGCCGCTCACCACAAGCCACATTCGTCGACTTGGACGCGATGCGCAGTAAGCGATTTTCAAAGGCTTGCCTTTAGTGGGGTCAAGGGGCAAAGCCCCTTGCCTTGCCAAGACCCCACTCCAAAAGGCCAGCATGGCTGACAAACGGTGCGGCCCTGCCATCGCGATCAGGGCGCTGTGCCTGCGTTTCGGCGGCAGGCTGCTGTTCGATCATCTCGACCTGGACCTGCCAGGCGGGGAACTGACCGCCCTGCTTGGGGTCAGCGGCGTCGGCAAGACGAGCCTGCTCAGAGTGTTGGCGGGCTTCACCCAGGCGAGCGGAACGGTCACGCAGGACGGCGCCCCCCTGCGCGGGACGGTCGCCTATATGGGCCAGAACGATTTCCTGTTCCCCTGGCTGAGCGTGCTCGGCAACGTGGTGGTGGGGGACCGGCTGCGCGGCACCACCCCAGACCGGGCGCGTGCCAAAGCGCTGCTGGACAGGGTGGCGCTCGGCGCGTTTGCCGAGGCGCTGCCCGCCACCCTGTCAGGCGGCATGCGGCAGCGCGTGGCCCTGGCAAGAACGCTGTACGAGGACCGGCCGATCGTGCTGATGGACGAGCCGTTCTCCAGCCTGGACCAGGTGAGCCGGTCGCAGATGCAGACGCTGGCGGCCGAATTGCTGAGGGACCGCACCGCTGTGCTGATCACCCACGATCCGCTGGAGGCGTGCAGGCTGGCCGGCACCATCCTGGTCCTGTCCGGCTTCCCGGCCGTGCTGTCGGCGCCGCTGGTGCTGGGCGGCCCGACGCCTCGCGCGGTGGACGATCCTGGCGTGCTGGCAACTCAGGGCAGGCTGATGCGCACGCTGCTCGGCCGGCCGGCGTGAGGCCGCTCGCGACCTGTGCGGGGCTGCTGGGCCTGTGGTGGCTGGTGCAGGCGGGGTTGCACGTGCCGCCCTATCTGCTGCCCTCGCCTCTCTCCGTGCTTGAGGCAGTCTGGACGCAGAGGGGCGTGCTGGCAGGCGCCGCGCTGACCACGCTCGCCGAAACCCTGCTCGGCTTGGCGCTTGGGGTTGCCTTCGGCATGGCCGCCGCCTTGCTGATGGCGCTGTCGCCCAGGCTGCGCCGCTGGCTGCTGCCGGTGCTGCTGCTGAGCCAGGCGGTTCCGGTCTTCGCCCTGGCGCCGTTCCTGGTGCTGTGGCTGGGGTTCGGCGTGGCGAGCAAGGCGGTGATGGCTGCGGCGGTGATCTTCTTTCCTATCACGGCCGCGTTTCATGACGGGCTGCAGCGCGTGCCGCAGGGCATGCTCGATCTGGCCGACAGCATGGGCGCCCCCGCCTGGCGCGCGCTGCTGCTGGTTCGGGTGCCAGCATCCCTGCCGCTGCTGGGGGCGGGCCTGCGCGTGGCCGCGTGCTGGGCGCCGATGGGGGCCGTCATCGGCGAATGGATGGGCGCCTCGTCCGGCCTCGGCTACGTGATGCTGAACGCCAACGCGCGGGTGCGCACAGACCTGATGTTCGCCGCCCTGCTCGTGCTGTCGCTGATGACGGTGGGGCTGTGGTGGGGGATGGACCGGGCGCTTCGCCGGCTGCTGTACTGGGCGCCGCATTGAGCGGGCGGAGCCACGGCATGGCGCTGGACCTGGTCGCGCGCGCGCAACCCGCGCTGACGATCGAGGAACTCGCGCCGATACTGGCGGGCTATCCGGGGCTCGGCGCCGCCGTCGAACTGGCCTGGCACAGTCCCCGGCCGTTCGCTGCAAGCGCAATCCTGCGCACGATGCGGGCACAGATGTTCGTCAAGCGCCATGACCCGCGCGTGCGGTCGGCGGCCGATCTGCTGGAGGAGCACGCGTTCATCGCCCATCTGCGCGCGAACGGCGCCGCAGTGCCGCCCGTGCTCGCGGCGAGGAACGGGGCGACGGCGGTGACGGGCCAGGCTGGCACCTACGAGCTGCACGCGCTGGGCGAGGGCGATGACGCCTATCGCGACGCACATTCATGGGAACCGGCGAGGACTCTGGCCGACGCCGAGGCGATCGGGTTCGCGTTGGGCAGGCTGCATCGGGCGGCGGCCGGCTTCGCGGCGCCGGCGAGGCGGACGCACATGCTGGTTGCAGGCGACGCGCTGATCAGGGCCGAGGATCTGGAGATCGCGCTGGCCGGCTGGATCGCCGACGACCCGCGCTTGGCCGGCGCCTTGGCGGACAGGGCCTGGCGAGCCGATTTTTGCAACACGATCCTGGCCTGGCACGACGCGGCTCGGCCGCATCGGCCTGCCATGGCGCCGCTCTGGACGCATGGCGATTTCCACGCGTCCAACCTGCTGTGGCGCGGCGGCGCCGTCTCGGCGGTGCTGGATTTCGGACTGGCCAATTGTGCGAGCGCGGTGTTCGACTTGGCGACCGCGATCGAGCGCAACGCCATCGGTTGGCTGCGCCTGTCCCTTACCTGCGCCGACATAGGACGTGCAGACCTGGCATGCGCGCTGCTGCGCGGCTACGACGCTGCCCGGCCGCGACCGGGCAGCGAAATGCGCGCGCTGCGCCACGTGCTGCCGATCGTGCACCTGGATTTTGCGCTGTCGGAACTCGTCTATTTTCACGCCGTCACCGAATGCCGGCAGGACGAAGAGGCGGCCTACTCCGATTTCCTGCTTGGCCACTCTGCATGGTTTGCGACCGCCGACGGCAGGCGCTTTCTCGACGGAATCTCTCTCTTCTAGAGCGTGATCGCTTCAGGTTGATCCTCAACCACGATGAACATGCTCGCCAAGACAAAGATCAGGCTCTAGCGCGGCGCGCTGTTGACAATGCCGGCCGCCCTCCCGATGGTGGCCATACCAAGGGGTGCCCCGACAAGGGGCTGAGACACCGTTGGCGCTGCTTTCGGGCTGCGCAGCACGGATACCCTGCCGGGTCGGTCCTCAATCCAGGGCCGCATCCCGGGGAACCTGATCCGGATCATGCCGGCGTAGGGAATGGTGTGGGGGCCGGCGTTCGGCGCGCCCCGTGTCATATCCCGCGGCCGTGCGGGAGGCTTGCGACGCGAACCATATCGGGCTGGGCTTGGATTTTTGGGACTGCGCTGCCGGTGGTCGCTGCCGGGTGGTCCGCTTGCGCTCAGCAGGCGCCTGCGACGCCGGTCGAGCAGATCCTGGTGCAGGCGCGCGCGCGTTCGGCGACCGGCGTCACCGGGATCGCGCCAGGCGGCGGCCTGATCAGCCCGCAGGATGCGCCGGTTTCCCGCAGCACGGTCGACACCGATTTCATCGCCAAGCAGGCGCCGACCTCGAACGCGTTCGAGTTGCTGCGCCTGGCGCCTGGCGCCAACGTGTCGACCTCCGATCCCTACGGGTTGTCACCCAGCGTCAACATCGCAGTGCGCGGGCTGAACAGCGACGAAGTGGCCTACATCGTCGAAGGCGCGCCGGTGAACGACATCGGCTACTACGCCGGCTACCCGTCGCAATGGGTCGACAGCGAGAACATCAAGAGCGTCAGCCTGCAGCAGGGATCGGCCGATCTCGACACGCCGACGGTCAATGCGGGCGGCGGGCTCATATCGATCAAACTGCGCGATCCTCTGGACGCGCCCGGCGGACTCGCCACGGCGTCCTACGGCTCCTACCACGAAAATCACGAGTTCATCAGGCTCGATAGCGGGCTGATCGCCGGCACCGGGGCCCGCGGCTTCGTGTCGTTCTCCAACACCGAAGCCGACAACTACCGTGGCCCGGGGCGCGACTACAGACAGCACGTCGACTTCAAGTTCGCAGACGACTGGGGCGACGGAAACCACATCGCACTCGCCGGCTCGTACCACGACTCCATCCTCAGCTCCTACCCGATGCCCACGCTCTCGAACTGGAGCACCTATGGCCGCTCCGGCTTGAACAACTACGACGCGGCGTTCTCGCCCGGAGACACCAATTACTGGAAACTTCATGCGCAGACCTGGCACGATGAACAGGCCAGCCTGCCCACGCATCTGAGGCTGACCGACACGCTGGCTTTCGAGACCACGCCGTACCTGGAGCACGGCTACGGCAACTCGCCCTACGGCACCACGCTGCCGACGACCGGGCTGTACCTCGGCACCCAACCGATCTCCGGCGCGGTGAACATACCGGGTGCGGCCGACAGCCAGGGACAGAAACTCGTGCTGGCCGATTACATCGGCAACCAGTACCGCGCCGGCCTCACCAGCGAGTTCATCGCAACGGCTGGGCCGAACCGGCTGGTGGCCGGCTGGTGGTACGACTACGCCGATGATTACGACCCGCAGCCCTTCACGCCCGTCAGCGCCACAGGCGAACCCTACTCCATCCAGGGTGCGGACATGATCAAGCTGCCGGACGGACGCAATTTGTCCGCGCAGGAGGCGCACACGCGCGAACAGGCCAACGTGCTGTTCGTGGGCGACACGCTGAGTCTGCTCGGCGGACGCTTGAGGATCGATGTCGGGCTGAAATACGCGATGGTGAACCGCGACGGCACCAACAGCCTGCCAGGTTCGCAATACCGCGTGGGGCTGAACAGCGCTCAGCCTCTGCCGCGCGCCGCCCTGCGCTACCAGATCACGCCGAAATGGCAGGTCTTTGCGAGCGTTTCGACGAATTTCCGCTCGCCGACCGAATACGTCCTCTACGACACCTACGACGTTTTCGGCGATCTGGTGACGAAAGGCACGTCGCAGCGTGACGAGTACTCGATCTCCGAAGAGCTCGGCTACCGCTATCAAGGGCGCCTGCTCGACGGCTCGGTCAGCCTGTTCAACTACAATTTCACCAACCGCCAGGTTGCCACCCTGATCGACGGGGTGATCGGCAGCAGCATCAACGCCGGCGGCCAGACCTCGCGCGGGGTGGACGCCGAACTGGGCCTGACGCCGATCGCGCATTTTCGGCCCTATGTGTCTGCGGAGTACCTGCACGCGACGATCGACAACGATTTTGCCGTGGACGGCGACTACCTGCCGACCGCCGGCAAGACAGCCGTGCGCAGCCCGAAAGTTCAGGCGGCGCTTGGCCTGGATTTCGACAACGGCGGCGTTTTCGCCGACCTGGACATCAAGTATGTCGGCTCGCAATACGCCACCTTCGACGACGACGAGAAGATCCCGTCCCACACGCAGGCGGATGCGACCCTGGGCGTGCGCCTGCCCGATCTCGGCTTCATCAGGAAGCCGGAGGCGCGGCTGAACCTGATCAACCTGACGGACGCCAAATTCCTCTCCGGCGTGGCCGCGGTGGAAGCCAACGCGCGCGATGCGGTGGGCGCGCACGGCACGCCGATCGCCGGAACCGCGCCGACCTACTTCGTCGGCCCCGGCTTCGCCGCGGTCCTGACGCTCGCCTCGGCCTTTTAGGGGGAGGACGCGTTGGGTTGGGTAAAGAAAGGTGGGGGGACGCTGTCCCCCAAACCGCCTGCTGGGGTCAGGGATCCCAGACCCCCATTCCTTCAGGCCACGGCAAACAATCCAAAAATCGAAGCCCCAAGAATCGAAGCCATAGGAATGGGGGTCTGGAGCCCCTGGCCCCGGTGGGGTTCTTGGGGCAAAGCCCCTAGCCTTGCTTACCCAACCCAAACGCATCCCACTTCAATACGCGCGACGATCGTGGTTTTGGCGCTGCTGCTTGCGGTGTCACCTGCCGCTGCCGCTGATCATTTCGGCGTGGTTCTAGACTGGTTCATCAACCCGAACCACGCGCCGATGCTGGTTGCGCTGCAGACCGGCGCCTACGCGGCCGAGGGACTGGACGTGGAGCTGATCGCGCCGGCCGACCCCACCATGGGGCCCAAGCTGGTCGCGGCCGGACAGGGCGACATGGCGCTGGACGCCGATCCGCAATTCTTCGAGCAGGTCGCGGCGGGGCTGCCGCTGGTAAAGGTCGGCGTTTTGATCGACCGGCCGCTTTCCACGCTGGTGGCGCTGAGAGGCAGCGGCATCAGACGGCTGAGCGACCTGCGCGGCAAACGCATCGGCTACGAGTCGAGCGAGATTGAGCGGCTGATGGTGGGCGCCATGCTGCGCAGCGCCGGCCTGTCGCTCGCCGACGTGCACATGGTGCAGATCGGCGAACAATTGAGCGTGGCGCTGCTGTCCCGACAGGTGGACGCGGTGAGCATCTACCGTAATTTCGAGCCGTTCGAGCTGCGGCAGCAGGGCGCCGACGTCGTCTCCTTCGACTACGAGAGCAACGGCGTGCCTCCCTTCGCCGACCTCATCCTGGTGGCCAGGCCCAGCGCGCCGAACGACACGCGCCAGGCGCGCTTCCTGCGCGCCACCACGCGCGGCCTGGCGACGCTGCGCGCCCATCCCGACGAAAGCTGGGAGACGATCCGTCGAGCCTACCCCGACCTGGACAACGTGCTTAACCACGAAGCCTGGACGGCCACCCTGCCCTATTTCGCCGAAACCGCGGTAACGGAGGACCGCGCGCGGGATGACCGGTTCAAGCAGTTCCTGTTCGAGCAGGAGAGCACGCTGCCCCGCCCGGCGAGCGGCGGCCAGAGGTGACGATCCTGCGCGCAAGCCGCAGGTTGCACGGTGCAGCCTTGGAGCAGACACGATGACGGACGACAGCGAGACGCTCACGGACCAGGAACTGCGGACGCTGGAGACCTTGCTCGCCAAGCTGAGCGGGCGCGGTCCGCAACTGCCTTGGCCGCTGTTCCGCTTCGTCACCGAGGTCGCTGCGACGCCCAACGTCGACCTGCTGGTGCGCGACCCGGCGCAGGGCGTGCTGCTGGCGTGGCGCGACGATCCGTTCGGCGCCGGGTGGCACGTGCCCGGCAGCATCATCCGCCATCGCGAGGAGGCGGCGCACCGCATCGACGCCTGTGCCGCCGACGAGTTCGGCTGCCAAGTGCAGGCGGCGGACCGGCCGGCGGCGGTGATCCAGATTTTCGACGATCGCGGCCACTCCGTCTCGCTGTGCTTCCTGGCCTCGCTCCGGGGCGCGCCGGGCAAGCGTGTCGTCGGCCAAGACGAGACGCCCGAGCCAGGCGACCTCCGCTGGTTCACGACGCCGCCCGACGATCTGTATCCCAGCCATGTCGTGTATCGCGATCTTCTGCTGGCGCTTGACCGCGGCGAGCTGGGGGACGGCGCGCGCCTGTTCACCCAGCATGTCGGCCGCCGGGATGCGACCCAGACGTCACCGGAGGGCGAGATCAGCGCCGACGCCCCGCTTGCCTGACCTTGCTAGACCGGTTTCACGCAGAGTGTCCGCGAGTAGGCGGACGTGAAACCGGTCTAGGCCTTGTTTGGCCAGCGATTTTGTCACTCCGACGATTCCAGTCTGCGTGACATTGCTCTAGCCGGCCGTGGCCCAACGCTCCCCGGCGCGAATGCTCCACCGTACGAGCAGGATCGGCAGCACGATCCACAGGATCTGCGTGGCGGCGACCATCGTCGCATCCGGCCAGATCGCGGCCAGCGCCGCCCGCAGCAGCGCTTCCCCGCCGAGGAACCCCGCCCACACCAGAGTGAGCCGGCGCATGGACCAGCGGAACAGGGCGGATCCCCATTGCGCCTCGAACGCGCGCGCCTCCTCCTGCGTCGGGCAGGCGGTGTCGCGCGCCAGATAGAACAGCGCCGGCCGCGCCAGTGCCAGGGAGGCGAGGAACGCCACGGCGATCGACCCGGTGACGAAGGATGGCCGGATCAGCGCGAACCAGGCCGAGCCGGACAGCGCCGTCGCCCCCAGGCTCATCGCCGTTGCGAAGATCACCAGGATCGAAAGCCCGTTGATCCGCCTGCGCTGAACGACGCTGGCCAGCGCCACCACGGCAGGCACGGCAGCACTGAGGATCAGCGCCCGCGTGTCGGTCTGACCGGCGCGCTTGAGCATCACGTAGGCTGCGTAGGGCAGCACCACGTTCCAGGCGATGTCGGTCATGATGGCCCGGCCGCCGCCGCCGGCCGTGGCCGGAGTGTCCGCCGGGCTGGTCGCCGTGGGGCGGGTCACGGGCGTTCTCCCAGCCAGTTGCCGTGGAAGCCGGCAGGCACCCTGCACGGCAGCAGCGCGCGCGCCACCGGGCCGGCGCCCACGTCCCTGGCATCGAGGACCACCAGCTCCGAACTCCGCGTGTCTCGCCGGAACAGGATGCTCAGCAACCAGCCATCCGCCTCCGCGTCGCCACGCGCCACGAACACCGGCTCGGAGGCGGTGTCGCCTGAGGGTAGCCGGAACAGGGCCTCCTGCCCGTCCGCCTCGTCGCGGTGGCAGATCGCCGCGCCTGTGGTGAAGAAGCCGTGCCGGTGCCGCCGGCCGGCGAAACGCTCGTCGATGCGCGGGAACTCGCCATCGCGGTCGCTAAGCCGGCGGCTTGCCACCCGCGCTGCGGGATCGCGCGTATCGAGCCTCCAACGGGTGAGGAAGGCTGGCGCATCCGCCGGCGGCTCGCCCGACGGGCCGGCGAAGAACGGCGGCGCGGCCGACAGCATCATGTCGAGCGAGACGATGCCCTCCTCGTCCCAGGCGTTCATCACGTGGAAAGCAAAGCCGTCCGGCGCGCGCACCCAGCGCAGGCTCGCGGCTCCTTCCTGCCTGTCCATCACGCCCAAATACGCTCCTCGCTCCTGCCGCCACACCAGGCCGGTTGCGGCGTCGACGACCAAGGGAAACAGCGGGATGACGACGAAACGCTCGGTGACCGCGAAATCATGCACCATTGCGGCGTAGGGCGCGTTGACGGCCTCGCATCGCGATACGCGTCCTGCGGCGTCCAGGACGCCGATACGGATCGTCTCGTTGGACACACCTTCTGCGCCGTAACCGAAGAACAGCAGCTCGCCGGTCTGCGGGTCGTGCTTGGGGTGCGCGGTGAACGGCCCCGCCGGCAGCCCGCCGGCAAAGTCCACGGCGCCCTGGGTGGCGAGCGAGGACGGATCGATTGCCACAGGCAGATGCCGTTCCTCCAGCGCCAGCAGCAGGCGGGCGTGCGCCACGATGTTGGTGTTCGCCAAGCCGCCGGGCAGTCCCGCGCCGTCCTCTCCCGCCGCGTCCGCCCATGATGCCGTCCGCACCCAGCGGTTGCTGTATGCCACGCCGGAGGTGCCGATGCGAAACGCGTGGAGCATTCCGTCCCCCATGAACCAATGGGCGCCTGCCTCCTGTCTGCGCGGGTTCGGGCCGTTGCGGAATAGCGTGCCCCTCAACCCGTCCGGGATGCGGCCTTCGAGCGGCACGGACTGCCATGCCGTTTCCTGTACCACCCGCGTGCGATTGTCGTAGCCCATCGAGACCCCTTTCTTTACAACGTATAGATACACGTAACCGACGGGCCTCAATCTGTCCAGCGTAAAGTTAAATGTCGTGCGTCGTCCGCTTTGCTATGATCGGCTGGTGAAACGCCCTTACCACCACGGCGACCTTCCTGCCGCGCTGCTGCGGGCGGCGGGCGAGATCCTGCGCAGCGAGGGCTTGCCCGCCCTGACGCTGCGCGCGGTCGCCAGGCGGGCCGGCGTGTCCCACATGGCCCCTGCCCCGCATTTCGGCGATCTTTCCGGCCTGCTCAGCGAGCTGGCCGCCGAGGGATACAGGATGTTCGGCCAGGCCCTTCGCCGCGCGCAGGACGATTCGGGCGACCGCTCCGTCGCCCGCGCCACAGCCCACGCCTATGTCGCCTTTGCCCGCTCGGAGACGGCGATGTTCCTACTGATGTTCCGCTCCGAACGGCTGGATTTCACCCGGCCCGCCCTGGCCGAAGCCGCGCAGGAGGCATCGCGCGTCCTGATGCGCAGCGCCGGAAGCATCGGCGCCTCCTCGGTGGCCCCCTTGGGCGCCGCTTCCTACGGCCGGGCGGTCGGCCAGTGGTCAGTGGTGCACGGCTTCGCCATGCTGCTCATCGACGGCCGGCTGGACGGCATACTGGCCACGCAGGAGTGCCGCGGCGACGTCGATGCGCTGCTCGACGCGGCCCTTCAACCCTGACGGCGTCGCGCCCGCCGACGCGGCCGGTCGACGAGATCAGCCGCGCCAGCCGGGTGGCGGCGCATACAGGCCGGGCGGCGGATAGGAGGATGGCGGCCAGCCGTAACCCGGCGCGGGATACGCACGGTAGCCGCGCGGCGCAGGTCGGCCATAGGCGCCCCGGCGAAAGGCTTGCGTCTGGCCGAGCTGCGCCTGGTTGAGCTGTTCCACACGCGCATCGCCGGTATCGTTTCCAGCGTCCACGCGACGGTCGACGTTCGAATAAGGATGGTTGGCGTTTGCCGCCCGCGCGGCCGGCAGGCCCACAAACAGGGATGCGGCCGCCAGACAGGCCCACTGCACGCGCATGAACGGTCTCCTCGATGAAGAAATGGTGCTATGGCCCGATCGCGGCAAGCTCTACGGCATTGCCGCTGCGCTGCCGGTGTTCCGGGAACAGCAAACGGGACACTTCATCAACATCGCTTCCACGGCCGCCCGCAAGACCGCGCCAGGACAGGCTGTATACTCCTGCACCAAGGCGGCGGTTCTCGCCCTATCCGACGGTCTTCGCCAGGAACTTGCTGGCAAGCTGCGTGTGACCGTCATTTCGCCAATGCATCCAAGGTCGTTCGCAGATGAACGGCGAGCGTTCCTGCCAAGCCGACAGGTCGGACAGAGATCATCTCCGGTTCGCCGATCGGGCGCGACCGGAATGGTCGACTTTGTCCGTCCTTCACGCTAGCACCATTTCCTTATGTTCGTTGGGATGATGATGTAATGCAGCATTTCGGGGAGTTGTGGCAGGCGCCAAGCAAGGAAGCGGTTCTTTTTTGAAAAAAAGAACTAAAAAACTTCTGTTCGCCGAGCTTGCTGCTGCCTTTTTGTTTGCGGTGGGTTCTGCGGCGGCGCAGCAGGCGCCTGCCCGGCCTGGCGTTGATGCGCCTGCTTTGGCGGCACTTGGCGCCTATCAGGTGGGTTTCGCCTCGCAGCAGATGGGCCGGACCGACCGCAGGTTGACGGTGTGCATCTGGTACCCCGCACGCACAGGCGGCCACGCCATGACCTACCGGTCCTCTCTGGTGGGGCCGGACGGACACCCCGCCGCGTTTTCCATACAGGGCATCGCCGTGGCCGGTGCACCGCCGTCGCCCGGCCGATTTCCGCTGATCATTCTTGCGCACGGCTTCAACAACACCCCCGAAGTTCTGGCCTGGCTGGCCGAGAACCTGGCAACTAAAGGCTATTTCGTCGTTGCGCCCGCCTTCCGTGACCCGCCGAAATTCGACGCCCCGAGCGCGATGGTGGCTTTTGCGCATCGTCCGCTGGACATCTCCGCCATCGCGATCGAGGCCCAGCGCAAGGCCGTCTCTGGCGATGCCGTCCTTGCGCACGCGGACCCTGGCCGCGTCGCGCTGATCGGGTATTCCCTCGGGGGCTATGGGGCGTTGGCTGCCGCCGGCGCGCCCCTCGCTCCCGCGCTGGCGAAAGCGACAGGCAGTTCGATCGCCGACTACGTTGCCGGCGCCCCCAAATCGAGTGACCTGAAGGTCGCCCATCTCAAAGCACTGGTCGCGATTTCTCCCGCCACACACCTCGGTTCGATGGCCGTTTTCGCGCCAGACGCGTTTGCCGCAATCAGGGTGCCGACTTTCCTCATCGCCGGCAGCCAGGACCATGTTGTGGGTTACGATGCGCTCCGCACACTGTTCGAGACCGAGACGAACGCGCCGCGCTACCTGCTGACGTTTCGCGAGGCCGGGCACAACATCGCCTTGAGCACGGCGCCGGCCGAGATGCGCGCCCGCCTGTGGGATCAGGACTGGTTCGAAGATCCCGTGTGGAGCAAGGAGCGGCTCATCGGGATAGAGGCGCACTTCATCACGGCTTTCCTCGATCGCACCGTCAAGGGTGATGCCGGCCGCGCTGTCTATCTCGATGGCCTTGTGGCCGATTCCGACGATGGGCGCTGGCCAGACGCGAAGGGTGCCTATGGCGCGTTCAGCCCAGGACCGCCGGAAGCGACGCTTTGGACGGGTTTCCAGGCCGCCCATGCGGCGGGCATGACGCTGGAGTTCAGGCGCGCCGGGCGATGACGGCCGGCTGCCTTCAAAACCGGTAGCTGAGTTTCACCCCGCCCGTCAGAGGCCGGTCGACCACGACTGATTCCACGAACTGCGTACCGGTGATGAACTCCTGTCCGCGCTCGTTGGTGATGTTCTCGATATAGAAGTTCGCGGCCCAGTTCTCGAAACGGAAACCCGCCGAGACGTCGAGCCTGGTGATCGGTTCCTGGTAGAACGCCGAGATCGTACGGTTTTCGACGTCATACAGAAGGATGCTCTGTATGTTGTTGCCGATCGATTGCAGGGTGCCGCCGACATTCGAGCGTTCGTGCGAGGTATGGCTCAGCACGAGTTGGACGAAGGGAGCGTAGGGCAGCTCGTCCCACTCGTAACGCGCGCGGAAGTTCAACTTGAAGGCGGGAGACTCCGCAAGCACGCCGCCGGTCGGCGCAAAGAGGTTGGTGGTGCCAGGCAAGATGCCGCCATTGGCCGCGGCGATGCCGGGGGCATTCAGCTGCTTGCTGTCGTTCAGCGCAACGTTGAGGTTGAGTGTCAGGTCGTCGGTCGGACGGCCAGTGGCCTGAAGCTCGGTGCCGAGAACGCGATAGTTGGGACCGTTGACGGTGAAGGCGAGGTTGCCCAGCACGCCGGGCGCGAATATCGATTCCTGGACGTTGTTCCAGTTCTCAAGATAAAACGCGCCGTTGAGGATCAGGCGGTGATCCAGCAAGCTTGTCTTGTAGCCGATCTCGTTGTTGGTCAGCACGTCGGAGGCGTATCCGTTCTGGCCGAGCATGCCCTTGTCGTCCGGCGGCTGCCGGTTGAAGCCTGGCGGCCGGTAACCCTGCGACCAGGTGTAATAGACCATGATGTCAGGAGTCACTTTGTAGGTGACGTTGGCGCGGCTCTTGAAACCGTAGGTGCGTGTCTGCAGGTTCTTTGCTGTTAGATTGTTGTCGTTGCCCTTGCCTCCGGTGCAGGGCGCAGGGCCGGCGTAATCCGTATAGGGACCGGTCAGCGAGCAGCCGAAACTGCCAGCGACGTAGCCCTTTTCGTAATCGTAGAAATCGTACCACCTCGTGCCGAATGTTGCCGTCAGCACGTGCGGGATGATGTCGAAATCGCCAGAGCCGAAGATCGCATACTGTCTGTAGCCGCGGGACGCGTCGGTGAAGAAGCCGGTGTTCGGCGAGCGGATGTTCGGGTTGCTGACGCCTTCTACCGGAAGCGGACCGATCTGGGTGAAGTTGGCGGTGTCGGTCAGGTAGTCGAAATTCGTCTGCTCCTTGATCTCGTAGTCTTCCCAGTAGAAGCCGCCGATTGCGCGCAGCCGCAGCTCATCAGGGGTGCTGACGCGGATTTCCTGACTGAGATGGCTATCCTGCTCGTGATCGTTCCAGGTGGACGCGGGCGAGAAGCACTCCGACTTGACGTTCGGGTGGGCCTTGTTCGGGCCCTGGCACTGGTAGTAGTCGCCGTACACGCCGCGCGCGTAGTTCGTGTAGTCCTGTTGCTGGGTCGTATGGCGCACGAGGTAGGCGCCATCATAGACCACCTTGAGCACATTGACGCGGCCGTTGATGGTCAGCGCAGTGTTTTCGAACTGATCCTCGTTATACGAAGGCTCGAACGCCTGCACCGAAAGGTCCGGCAATTTCGCCGGATTGCTGCCGGACGTGTAGGGTTCCTCGTAGAACACGCCATGGGTATCCAGCCGCTGCGCCGATTCCGTCAGCAGCGCATTCCAGTCCTCGTCGAACTTCACCAGGACCTCGCCCCGAACGCCCTCGTAGCGGACGGGATTGATGTCGTTCTTGGCGATCCTGGCGTTGTTGGCCGAGTTCTGGGCGTTGGGCGGGTTGGGAATTCCGTTCGTATAATGGGCGTAGCCGATGCCAAGATCGGTCGATTGACGAACGAAGGTGCCGGGCACGTTGTTTATGTAGCCGCCACGGTCGTCGTCGTAGCCGGTGATGCGCACCGCGAGCTTGTCCTTCACGATCGGTATGTTGATCGTGGCGTCGATGTTGCCGCTCGGGTCGCCGTGCGCGGTGAGCGCGCCGCCAAGGTCGACGGTGCCGCCGAACCTGCTCAGGTCGGGCTTGTTGGTGATGTAGCGCAGCACGCCGGCCTGCGCGCCGGAGCCGAACAGCGTGCCTTGAGGGCCCTCCAGCACTTCGACCTGCTGCAGGTCGACGGCGTAGATGTCGAGGTTCCGGCCCGGCACTTGGGCCGACTGGTCATCGAGGTACAGGGCGACGTTGGGGAACGAGCCGATGACGCCGCTTTCCTGGCTGCCGCCGGTTCCGACGTTGAGGCCGCGGATGAATATGTTCTCCTGGCCGGGGCCGATCCCCTGGGCCGTCACGTTAGGCAGTTGCGCAATCAGATCGTCGAAGTTCTCGATGTTCAGCTTCTTCAGCGTGGCGCCGCTCAGAACCTGGATGGAAACCGGCACGTCCTGCAGGTTCTGGCTGCGCCGCTGCGCGGTCACGATCACGGCTTCGGTCCCCGCCGTCCTCTTGGGCGCCTTGCTCGCCGGCGCGCCGGTGCCGGAGACCTCGTCCGTGGAGGGGGGTTGGGCACGAGCCGCGGCCGCGCACGCCACGCCGAGCGCCACGCCCGACAGCAGCGCCGTTCTCAACCCCAGCCAGACAGGTCCGTGAGGACGTTCCGCGATCCCAGCCATTGCTCAGGCACCCCTCGATTGGTCTGCGGGCACGAGCCTCGGCCGCGTGCCCTCGAGGCCGCCCGCCCCCGGACAACCCTACCGACTCCGAAACAACCAAGTCCCGCGCAACAGACTTGGCAAATGGATCCAACCGAACCGCCGCAACCTACAATCGATGGCCCGACAGATCATTCTACGTTGATCATGGTTGCACGAGATCCGCGACGACACGCAATCGTTAATTGCGATGAGGCTATCGATTTTTGATGGGTCGCGCGGCGCGAGCCGGGATCAAGCGTCAGCGATCGTGCGGCACAGGATGCGGCCCGGGGTGATGCGGGCGCCAGGCATACCGCGCAGCGACCTCGCGATAACCTCGGTACGTCGGGCCGCGCCGGGTGGCGAGAAGGCCATCCCGTGCGCGGTGCCACTGGGCGGGAAGCTCGTACCAGGGAAGTGCCGGCCGTTCGTGGTGCAGGACGTGCAGGTTGTTGTTGAGGTAGAGCAGGCCCAGCAGGCCGGCGCGCTCCACCACCGCCGTGCGGTCCTCCGGCCGTGCCGCGGCCCGGTGTTCCGCCAGGGAGCGCAGCAGGATCAGCGCGGTGCCAGGATAGACGAACCACGCCACGTAGCCCAGCAGGCCGATCCGGCATACGCCGCACACCCAGCCCAGGACGAGCCCGACCCCGGCCGCATGCGCCAGCCAGACGCGCCAGAACGCCCGGCCGCGCGCCCGCCGCAACTGGCCGAGCCAGAACAGGAGCATCGTCCAGCCAGGTCCCAGCACCAGGCGGCCCAGCAGCGTGTTGCACGCAACATGCACCGCGCGGCGTGGCCTTCCCGCCTTGGCCCATTCCGCCGGCGCTAGGTACGTGCTCTCCGGATCTTCCAGCGGATCGGTCAGATGTTCGGCCCGGTGATGCTTGAGGTGGGAGTGGCGATACAGCGGGTAGGGCAGCCACAGATTGAGCGGCGGCCAGGCAAGCGCGGCGTTGACACGCGGGCTGCTTGTCGGATGGCCGTGCATCAACTCGTGTTGCAGCGACATGTGCCAGGCGCACAGCCAGGCGCCTGCAGGCAGCACCACCCAAACAGGCAGCGCGTTCCACCAGGAGGTGAGAGCGAGCCAGCCGCCATAGATGACGACAACCAGGAACCAGGTCGGCGCCTCGAAATGCCTGTAAAGCCGAGCCGCCGCCTTCGTCCGGTGCTCCATTCGCCCGCCACGCTCCAAACCGACCCGGCGGCAGTGTAGGAGCAGCTCCTCTCTCGATCCTGCCGCGTTTGCGGAAGCACTGCTGCGTTTCCGGGTCCAACGCCACTTTTGTTGTGTTTGCACCTCGTTTGGCGCATTTGACGCAAAACTGATCTGGAGTCGCCATGATCGCCGCAACCGCGTTAGACAGGCGCGACATCCTGCCGCGTTTCCAGCAACGCCTGCGCCAGGTTCTGGCGCGATCGGAGATGAGCCAGACTGATTTCGCGAGCGCGGCCGGGATCGACCGCAGCACCCTCTCGCAGCTCCTGGCTCCTGGCGCGGACCGGCTGCCCAGGGTGGAGTCCATCGCCGCCATCGCGCAGATCGGCAACACGTCGATGGATTGGCTTCTCGGCCTCAGCCAGGGCGACCAGCCGGGGTCGAACATGGTGTCCGAAAGCCTGCAGATCGAACGCGACGCGCCGAGCCCGCTGGACGAACGCCTGCTCGGCTGGCTGAAGGAGGCGTCCGGCTACCGCATCCGGCACATCCCCACCACCTTCCCGGACGTCCTGAAGACCGATGCGGTGATCGAGGACGAATACAGCCACTTCGTGGCGCTGGGCCCGCGCCGGCGCATAGAGATCACCCAGTCCCGCCTGGAATACCTGCGCCAACCGGAGACCGAGATCGAATGCTGCACGCCCATCCAGACCATCGAGGCGTTCGCCAAGGGCGAGGACATCTGGAGGACGATCAAGCCCGCGCATCGCCGCGCGCAGCTCGAGCAGATCATGGCCCTGTGCGACGAGCTTTACCCTCGCCTGCGTCTGTTCCTCTACGACCGCCGCGCGGTCTTTTCTGCCCCGCTGACGGTGTTCGGGCCGCTGCGCGCGGCGATCTATCTCGGCCAGACCTACTTCGTGTTCCACTCGACCGAGCACATCCGCGCGCTGACCCGCCATTTCGACCAGATCGTCCGCAGCGCCGTTGTCGAGCCGACTGGAATCACCGGCTACGTCGAAACCCTGCTCAGGCGAGGCTAACCGTCGCTACCACGGACGTTATACCCGATCTGGGCTGCCACGATCGGTGAATGTTTGAAAGGCAAGCAGTCCTTTTTGCAAAAAGGACCAAAAAACCTTTGTTCATTTGATCCGCGATAGCCGGACAAAAGTTTTTTGCTTCTTTTTTGCAAAAAAGAAGGACTTGCCTTCGGCTTGGGACGGGGTTCAGTTTTGACGGCGAGACGCCGGCAAGCACGCTGCACCAGATTAGACGTCCATTCTGCTCTCGCGTTGTGGTTGCGGAAGCTGACACCAAACGACGATGTGCTGAGGGCATCACTGCCGATCGGCTTGAAGTCGGTCGGTAGTGGTCACGGGACCGCCCCAGCCGATCGCGCATGGCGTTCCAGCTCCAGCACGGCGTCGTAGGCGCCCGGCTCCAGCACCGTAAAACCGTCAAGCAGCAGCGCGTCCCGAATCGCCGCCAAGGCCGGATCACGCGCCACTCCGTCCAGAGCGCTGCGCAGCGCGTCGATTGTGTGCGCGTCGGTGCGGGCGCTGGTGATCAGCGGCAGGCCCGGGGTGGATGCCGTCCAGCCCAGCACGCGCAGCCCCGCCGTGGCCTCCGGCCGCACGCGCCGCAGCTGCGCCCAGGTGACGCAATCGACCGCGGCCACATCGGCGCGGTCGTCCAGCACCGCACGCAGGCTGGCCGCGTGCGCGCCCGTCCAGACGATCTCGCCGAAGAAGCGGGCGCCTCCGGCGGCAAACGGCATGATCGCGTGGCGCAGCAGGTTCATGCCGCTGTTGGAGGCGGCGTCGTTCATCGCGCACCGCCGACCGCGCGCGTCTGCGAGCGTGCAGGCGGGCTCGGACGCCCTTACCACGATGGCGCTGCGATACGACGCGCCGTCGCAGCCCTCCGCGCGGTAGCAGGGCGTCCCAACCAGGGTCACGCGGCCCTTCAGCGAGGTGACGAGCGGGTAGCCGCAGGTCTGCGCCAGCAGCAGGCGGGGGTCGGTCCATAGCGCGTCGAGCGAGGGCCCGCGCGTCAGCGCGTCCGGGGTTTTCACGCCCCTCCCCGCCAGGCGCTCGGCGATGGCGGACCACAGCGCGTCGGTCGCTGCGCGCAGCTCCGGCAGATCGTACATCGGCAGCGCGGCCAGCATCGGCGGGGTCAGGACGGCGCTCCGCGCGCAAAATTGCGGATCATCCAGGCCCTGAACACGGCGATCACCGGGTCGGCCAGGTCCTCTGCCGCGAGGTTGAGAAAGTAGCCAAAACCGTCCTCGTAGGTCTCCTCGAACGGGGCGACGAGCGTGCCTGCGGCGATATCGGGCGCGAACAGGTCGCGGTCGACCAGAACCACACCCTCTCCGCCGGCGGCGTACTGCGCGGCCAGCACCGCAGTGTCGAACGCCAGGCCACGGCTGGTCCGCGCGCCAAGGCCGAAATGCCGGGAGAACGCCTCCCACATCACCCCTGGCGGCTCGCCCTCCAGCTTGACGTGAAGCAGCTCGTTGCCGGCCACGAACTCCGCCAACGTCCTGCCTCGGCGCGAAGCGGCCAGCGCCGGGCTGCAGCCCACCGTCACCCGGCTCATCCACAGCAGGTCGGACACGGCCTGGCCGGTGCGCGGGCGGTCGAAGATCACCGCCACGTCGGTTTCGGTGCGCGGCGCGCCGGTGATCCCCAGGCTGGAGAAATCGATGAAGATGTCGGGGAACTCCTTCCGGAAGGCGCCGAGGATGGGAATTGCGAGCTTCTGCGCGAAGGACGGCGGCAGCTGCAGGCGAAGGGTGCGCAAGCCGCCGCCGTCGCGCACCACGTCGTTCAGCGCGTGTTCCAGCCGGTCGAACGATCCGCGCACCGTCGGCAGCAGCGCGCCCCCCGCCTTGGTCAGCGCCAGCGATTGCGGGCGCCGTTCGAACAGCGCGTGGCCGAGCAGCTCCTCAAGCCCGATCACGTGGCGGCTGACTGCACTCTGCGAGACGCCCAGCGCCTGTGCGGCGGCGGTGAAGCTGAGGTGGCGGCCCACCGCGTCGAAGGCGCGCAGGGCGTTCAGCGGCAGCCAGCGCCTGTCAAACGTCACCATGAACGCAGCTCCCGCACGATCCGACCATCTTCGGCCAACATCTCGGAAAACCAAACGCCTTTGCCATCGACCGTGCCTGATCGCCCGCCATGCCGAATAGGCGTCATCGCCCGATGCCGAGTAGGCATTATCGCCCCATGCCGAATGGGCATCATCGCACCATGCCGAGTAGGCATTATCGCCCGATGCCGAGTTGGCATTATCGCCCCATGCCGAATAGGCATTATCGCACCATGCCTCGCTGTGGCATGCCGTGCCCAAGCGGGCGCGCAACCCGCCCCACGAGGTCGCCATGTCCGATTACAGCCGCGTCAAGACCTTGCTGCACTCGCGCCGGCCAGGCCACGCGCTGCCCCAGGCGCTTTACTCCGCCGAGGACGCCTTCGCCTTCGACCTGCGGGCCATCTTCGGGCGAAGCTGGGTTCTGGCCGCCTTCGAATCGGAGCTGCCGACGCCCGGCGCGGCGCTGGCGCTCACCGTGGGCACCTCGCCCGTCGTCTTGCTGCGCGACAGGGCCGGGATGATCCGCGGCTTCCACAATTCCTGCCGGCATCGCGGGGCCATGGTCTGCCCGCCCGGCCGCAGCCAGCGGCCGGTGCTGGTCTGCCCCTACCACCAATGGAGCTACGACCTGACCGGCCGGCTGGTCAGCGCTCGCCGCATGCAGGAGGATTTCGATCCCGCCGCCCACGCGCTGCTGCCGATCCAGGTGCGCAACGTCGCCGGCTGCCTGTACGTGAGCCTGTCGGACGACCCGCCGCCTTTCGACGAGTTCTGCGACGGCCTGGCCCCCCTGCTGGCGCCGCACGACCTGCCGAACGCCAAGCTGGCGCATGAGGCGGTGTTCCTGGAGCGCGCTAACTGGAAGCTGGTGATGGAGAACGCGCGCGAGTGCTACCACTGCGCCGTGCGCCACCCCGACCTGTCGGTCGCCTTCCCGGTCGAGGTGCGCGCGCATTTCGAGGGCGACGAGGAAGGCCGGGTCGAGCGTTTCAACACCCGCATGGAACTGGCAGGCCTCCCGGTAGGCCCGACTTTGGGGGATTGGTGGGGCGCCATCCGCTTTCCTCTCAACGAGGGTGTCGTGTCGCTGACCAAAGACGGCAAGCACGCGGTCCGACGCCTGATGATCGAGGCGGAGTCGGGCGACGTCGGATCGGTGCGCTGGGCCGGCGAGCCGAACTATTTCTGTCATGCGGTTGCCGACCACGTCTTCGCCTTCACCGCCGAGCCGGTGGCGCCGCAGGAGACCCTGGTGACGGCAAAATGGTTCGTCCACCGCGATGCGGTCGAAGGCATCGACTACGAGCTGGAGAACCTGGTGGCGCTGTGGATGACCACCAACCGGCAGGACATCGAGCTGGTGGAGAACAACCAGCGCGGAGTGAACTCCTTCGGCTACGTGCCGGGACCCTATTCGGAGGAGGCCGAAGCGCTGGTCGGACGCTTCACCGACTGGTACTGCGCGCAGGCCGAGCGTGCGCTGGAGCTGATGGACTGAGATGGACGGCCCGACGAAGCGGTATCTGCGGCCTGAAACGCTGACGGTGAACGCCGGCTACGACCCGGCCGCGCATAACGGGTCCATCAAGCCGCCGCTGTTTGCCACCTCCACCTTCGCCTATCGCAGCGCGCAGCACGCCAAGGACGTGCACGAACGCTATTTCCGCGCGACCCCGCCCGAGACGGACGCCGAACCCGGCTACATCTACGCGCGGCTGGACCACCCGAACATGGCGATGCTGCAGGCGCGGCTCGCCATGCTCGACGGCGCGGAGGACTCGGCCGTGTTCAACTGCGGCATGGCCGCGCTCAACGGCATCACCCAGGCGTTCCTCCGGCCGGGCGACGCTGTGCTGCACACCAGGCCGCTCTACGGCGGCACCGACGGGCTGCTCTACAGCCACCTTGCCGCCTTCGGCATCGCGCCCGTCGGCATCGAGGACGCCCTGGACGAGGCGCGCATCCGTGCCGCCGCCGAACAGGCCGCATCCCTCGGTCGCCTGGCGCTGGTGATGGTGGAGACGCCCGCCAACCCCACCAGCGGCATCGCCGACATCGCGCTGATCGCGCGCGTCGCGGCAGAGATCGGGCACGCCCAGGGCAGCCGCCCGCTGGTCGTGGTGGACAACACGTTCCTGGGACCGTTCCAGCAGAACCCGCTGGCCCAGGGTGCCGATCTGTGCATGACGTCGCTGACGAAATACGCCGGCGGGCACAGCGACCTTCTCGCCGGCGGCGTCAGCGGCGCGGCCGGCCCGATCCACACGCTGAAGCAGTTGCGCACCCTGCTGGGCAGCCAGCTGGACGGGCATTCGAGCTGGATGGTGCTGCGCTCGCTGGAGACGATGCACCTGCGCACCGAACGCGCCGGCCGGAACGCCCGCGCGGTGGCGGAGTTTCTACGCGCGCACCCAGCCATCCAGTCGGTGAACTACATCGGCTTCCAGGAACCGGGCAGCCGCTCAGGAAAAGTGTTCGCGCGCCAATGCCGCGGCGCGGGCTCCACCTTCACCGTCCGCATCCATGGCGGCGAGCGCGCGGCGTTCCGCATGCTGGACCGTCTGCGCGTGATCCAGATGGCGGTGAGCCTGGGCGGCACGGAAACGCTGATCTGCCATTCGGCCACCACCACCCATGCCAACGTGCCCGCCGCGCGCCGAATCGATGTCGGCATCGACGACAGCTCGCTGCGCATTTCCGTGGGCGTGGAGCACCAGGACGACCTGGTCGAAGATCTGCGCCAGGCGCTGGAGGCCGTGTGATGGACGGAGCTTTTTCCGAGGCTGCGCGCGGCACCGATCCCTGGGCGATCGACGGCAAGTTCGCGTCCCCCGACGAGCACGCCCAGCTTCTGGTGGTGGGTGCAGGCCCGGCCGGCATCGCGGCCGCACGCGAGGGCGCACGGCTCGGACTGCGCGTGGTGCTGGTCGACGAGAACCCGGTTTCGGCTTCTCTGATGGGGCTGGACGTGCCCTTGTTCTACGGCCAGCGAATGACCGCGGCGGTGCAGGAGCCTGCCCGCATGGTGGAGCGCCTGGTCGCCTCCACGCCGGGCCTGGAAGCGGCCTTCGATGCCGGCGTGGACGTGCGGCTGGGCATCACCGCCTGGGGCGTGTTCGCCAACGGCGCCGCCCTGAACGCCCTGCCAGCCCGGGTCGCCGGCCTGTCGGACGGGGCACGCAGCTGGATGTGCGGGTTCGACGCGCTGATACTGGCGACCGGCGCGCGCGACCTGGTGCTGGGCTTCCCCGGCGCCGACATCCCCGGCGTGATGGGCGCGCGCGCCCTGCACAGCCTGCTCGCCCGCTACGACGCGTTCGACGGCCGCCGGCTGCTGATCCTGGGATCCGGCGATCTGGCCGCGCAGACGGCGCTGCATGCGTTGGACCGCGGATTGGAGGTGGCCGCCCTGGTCGAGGTCCTGCCGGACGCGCAGGCGGCGCCGCACCTGGCGGAGGCACTCGGCCGGCGCGGCGTGGCCATCCTGACCGGCGCCACGATCCTGCGCGCGGAAAGCGGCGGCCTGATCCTGGACGCCGTTGTGCTGCGCCGCAACGGCGTGGAGCAGCGGGTCGTGTGCGACACGATCTGCCTCGCCATCGACGCCGTGCCTGCCATCGAGCTCGCCGGCGCCGCGGGGTGCCGGCTGACCTTCCGCGGCGATCTCGGCGGTCACGTTCCGGTGCTCTCGGCGGATGGGGAGACCACGCTGCCGGGCGTGTTCTGCGCCGGCGACTGTGCCGGCCTGGCGGCAGAAACCGCCTGCGAGGACCGGGGTCGCGCGTCGGCCCGCGCCGCGGCACGCTGGCTGCAGACCCCTGCACCGGCGGTGGCCGAGCAGGCCGCCCTCCAAGGCCAGGACGGCACGCCGTACCGCCTGGCCTGGATGCGCGCTCTGCTGATCGAGGAGAGCGTGTCGGCGCCGGTCTGCATGTGCGAGGAGGTGAGCCGTGCCGAGCTGCTCGGCATAAAGCCCCCGCGCTATCTCGGCTGCGACTCCGATCGGATGATCGCGCGCGACGGCGCCAGCCTGCTGCGCGACGGGCCGCTGCACCCCGACCAGATCAAGCGGCTGACCCGCGCCGGGATGGGCGTGTGCCAGGGCCGCCGCTGCCGCGAGCAGATCGCGCTGCTGCTGGCCCTGACGTCCGGCGCCTCGCCCGCCGACATCCCGCTGGCGAGCTATCGCGCGCCGGTCAGGCCGCTGCCGCTGGGCGTGCTGGCCGATGGCGACACGATGCGGGCCGGCTGGGACGTCTGGTTCGGCATACGCACGCAATGGGTGCCCTACGATGCGATCGGGACGGCGGACGAGGCGGCGTTGTTGCGCGGGAACATGCACGCGTGAGGAAGCACTCCTCTTTTGAAAAGGAGCAAAAAACCTTTGCTTCTTGGCGCAGCGACAGCAAACCAAAAGTTCTTTGGTTCTTTCTTCCACGAAAGAACATCTTCCCATGATCGCCATCATAGGCGGAGGCGTAACCGGCCTGAGCGCCGCCTGGTGGCTGGCCCGCGCCGGCCACGCCGTCACCGTCTTCGAGCGCTTCATCGTCGGCTGGGAAGCCTCCGGCCGAAACGGCGGCGGCGCCACGCACTACCAAAGCCCGCTGTTCCACGAGGAGCAGCGCCTGTGGCCGATGATGGACGACCTGCTCGGATACCCCACCGAATACCGCCGCCGGCGCATCGTGATCAACCTGACGCCGGAGGACGAGGCGCGCTACCGCTTCATGGCCTCGCTCACCCGCGGTATGGGATACGGCTCCGAAGAACTGGACGTGAAGCAGTTGCGCGAACTCGCGCCCCTGGTCACCGAACACGCGCTCAGCGCGCAGTACTTCCACTTCGGCGGCCACGCCAACCCGCAGCGCACAGTGCAGGCCTATGCGTGGGCGCTGCAGGATCATGGCGGCCGAATCCTACAGCACACCGACGTGCACGGCTTTACGACCCGCAACGGCCGCGTCACCGAAATCCTTGCAGACGGGCACAGCCACGGTTGCGACGCCGTCGTCATCGCGGCCGGTCCGCAAACCGCGTGCCTGCTGGCGAAACTGGGCGTCGATCTGCCGCTGGCGGCGGCCCGCGCCGAAATGATCGTGACCGAGGCGCTGCCGCTGATGCCGGTGGGGGGCGTGGACGGCAACGGGCTGTACGGCCGGCAGACGCTGCGCGGCAACCTCGCCTATGGCGGCGGCCCGCACGAATGGCTGGACGATGATTCGTACCAGCAGCCCGCACGCCCGACCACGCCGCTGCTGCGCAACCTGTCGGCACGGCTCGCCACCCTGTTCCCGCGCGCGGCGCATGCGCGCGTGCTGCGAAGCTGGGCGGGCATCATCGAGAACACGCCGGACGGCCGCCCGGTGATCGACCGGCTGAGCTCTCCCGACAACGTCACCATCGCGACACTCTCCAGTGTCGGCTTCGGCCTGTCGCCCGCCACCGGCCGCGCCGTCGCCGACCTGGTGACGACAGGCGCGTGCAGCTTCGCCGACATCGCCAAGCTCGGCATCGGCCGGTTCGCGGGCCTGCCGGCCGACTGGCGCGCCGCGCGTGGATGGCAGGCCCTGGTCCTGGCATGACGAAACATTTTTCGATCGCGGCGCTGCTCGCCCAGGCGGCAAAGGGGCAGAAGGGCTGGGCGCCGCAATGGCGCAACCCCGAACCGAAAGCGGAGTACGACGCGCTGATCGTGGGCGGCGGCGGACACGGGCTGGCCTGCGCCTACTATTTGGCGAGAAACCACGGCCTGACCGACATCGCGGTGATCGAAAAAAACCTGGTCGGGTCGGGCAATGTCGGGCGCAACACCACCATCATCCGGTCGAACTACCTGCTGCCGGGCAACATCGCGTTCTACGAAACCTCGCTGAAACTGTGGGAGGGGCTGGAGCAGGACATCAACTACAACGCGATGATCAGCCAGCGCGGCGTGCTGAACCTGTTTCATTCCGACGGCCAGCGCGACGCGGCGATCCGGCGCGGCAACGCGATGCTGCTGCACGGCATCGACGCGAAGCTGCTGAGCCGCGACGAGGTTCGCGCGCGCGCGCCGTTCCTCGATTTCGACACGGCGCGTTTCCCGATCATGGGCGGCCTGCTGCAGCAGCGCGGCGGCACCGTCCGCCACGACGCGGTCGCCTGGGGTTTTGCGCGCGCGGCAGACAAGCTCGGCGTGGACATACTGCAGCATTGCGAGCTGACCGGCCTGCGCATCGACAACGGCGCTGTCGTTGGTGCCGAAACCTCCCGCGGCTTCATCCGTGCCAAAAAAATCGGCCTGTCGGTCGCCGGCAACTCGTCACGCGTGGCGGCGATGGCGGGGCTGCGGCTGCCCATCGAGAGCCACGTGCTGACCGCGTTCGTCAGCGAGGGCATCAAGCCGCTGATCGACTGCGTGATCACCTTCGGCGCGGGCCATTTCTACATCAGCCAGTCCGACAAAGGCGGGTTGGTGTTCGGCGCCAGCGTGGACGGCTACAACTCGTACGCCCAGCGCGGCAACCTGCCCTGCATGGAGGAGACGTGCGAGGAAGCGATGGCCCTGATGCCGTCGATCGGCCGACTGCGCATGCTGCGGAGCTGGGGCGGTGTGATGGACATGACGATGGACGGCAGCCCGATCATCGACCACACGCCCGTCGCAGGCCTCTACCTGAACGGCGGCTGGTGCATCGGCGGTTTCAAGGCCACTCCCGCCGCCGGCCTGTGCCTCGCCCACCTGATGGCAAAAGACGAACCACACCCGGTCGCAACGAAGTACCGCCTGGACCGCTTCGCCACCGGCCGCCTGCTGGACGAAACCGGCGGCGGCACCAACATGGCACTCCATTGACAAAGGTCTTTTGGTTCTTTCCTGCAGAAAAGAACGTATTCCCTTGCGCCTGATCTGCCCCATCTGCGGCGAGCGAGGCCTGGAAGAATTCACCTACGCAGGGGACGCCACCCTCTCCCGCCCAGGCTCCAACGCCGAACAGTCCGCGTGGGTGGACTACGTGTATTTTCGCGACAACCCCGCAGGCCCGCACAGCGAACTCTGGTACCACGCCGTCTCCTGCAGGCAGTTCCTCAGAGTGGAGCGGGACACGCGCACGCACGTGATAGCGTCGGCCGTGCTCGCATGATGCAGGCGTTCCGCCGCGACACGGGCGGCCTGATCGACCGCGCAAGGCCCGTCGCGTTCACCTTCGACGGCAGACATTTGCACGGTTTCCAGGGCGACACGCTCGCTTCCGCCCTGCTCGCCAACGGCGTGCGGCTGGTCGGCCGGTCGTTCAAGTACCATCGCCCGCGCGGCATCCTCTCGGCGGGACCGGAGGAGCCGAACGCGCTGGTGGAGCTGCGCGACGGTGCGGCGCGCGAACCCAACACCCGCGCCACCGTCGCCGAACTGTTCGAGGGGCTGTCGGCAAGGAGCCAGAACCGTTTTCCCAGCCTCAGGCACGATGTCCTGTCCATCAACGGCGCGCTGGCGCCGGTGTTCGCCGCCGGCTTCTACTACAAGACGTTCATGTGGCCCGCCGCTTTCTGGGAACGGGTGTATGAGCCGCTGATCCGCCGCGCCGCCGGGCTCGGCCGTGCCTCCGGCCTGCCCGACCCCGACACCTACGAGAAGCAGACCGCCTTCGCCGAATGTCTGGTGATCGGCGCGGGTCCCGCAGGCTTGGCTGCGGCACTGGCCGCGGCCAGGACCGGCGCGCGCGTGGTGCTGGCCGAGCAGGACTCGGCCCTCGGTGGCCGCCTGTTGTCCGACACGCGAACCATCGACGGCCAGCCCGCATCCGTGTGGCTGGCCGCAACGGAAGCAGGGCTGCGCGCATCGCCCAGCCTGCGCATCCTGACGCGCACCACCATCACCGGCGTGTTCGACGGCGGCACCTATGCCGGCGTGGAGCGCGTGGCGGACCATCTGGCCGCGCCCGGCACGCTGCCCAGGCAGCGTTTGTGGCGCATCGTGGCCAAGCGCGCCGTGCTCGCAACGGGCGCCATCGAACGCCCTGCCGTGTTCGGCGGCAACGACCTGCCCGGCGTCATGCTGGCCGGCGCGGTGCGCAGCTACCTCAACCGGTTCGCCGTCCGTCCTGGCGCGCGCGCCGTCGTGTTCGCCAACAACGACGACGGCGCCGGCACGATTGCCGACCTTTTGGAGGCGGGCATCGACGTCGCCGCCCTGGTCGACCCGCGTCCGGAGACGCCGCCTGCGCTGCGCGAGTTCGCGGCGTCGCACGACATTGCCGTGTTCAGCCGGGCCACGATCAGGCAGGCAGTCGGCGGCGCGGCCGTCTCCGGCGTCGTCCTCGGCGGCAGCGCGAACGGTGCAAGGCTTTCCTGCGACCTGCTCGCCATGTCGGGCGGCTGGAACCCGGTTGTCCACCTGGCCTCCCACCACGGCGGCAAGCCCGTCTGGCAGGATGCGCTCGCCGCTTTCGTGCCCGGCCCCATGCCGCCCGGCATGCGCGCCGCCGGTGCGGCCGCCGGGCATTTCTGCACGCGCGACGCCTTGCGCACGGGCAACGAGGCAGGCGGCGGCACGGACGACGCGGTGCCGTCCACCGGCGCCGAGAGCGATGCCGTGCTGCCGCTCTGGCAGGTGCAGGACTCGGCCGGCAAGGCCTTCGTCGATTTCCAGAACGACGTGACCGCGTCCGACATCGCACTCGCCGCGCGAGAGGGTTTTACCGCCGTCGAACACCTCAAGCGCTACACCACGCTCGGCATGGCGACCGACCAGGGCAAGACGTCCAACGTCACCGGGTTGGCGATAATGGCGGCGCTGACCGGTCGCACGATCCCGCAGACCGGCACCACGGTATTCCGGCCGCCCTACACGCCGGTCGCCATCGGCGTGATGGGCGGCCTGCATCGCGGCGCGCAGTACCGGCCGACGCGGCGCACCCCGGCGCATGACTGGGCGGCAAGTCAGGGCGCGTGCTTCGCCGAGGCGGGCGAGTGGCTGCGCGCCACGCATTTCCCGCAGCCGCACGAAACCCTGCAGCAGAGCGTCGACCGCGAGGTGTGCACCGTGCGGTCCTCTGCGGGGTTCTGCGACGTCTCCACGCTCGGCAAGATCGACGTGCAGGGTCCGGACGCCGCGGCCTTTCTCGACTTCGTCTACGCCAACACGATCTCCAGCCTGGCGCCCGGCCGCGTGCGCTACGCGCTGATGCTGCGCGAGGACGGTTTCGCCTTCGACGACGGCACCGTGGCCAGGCTGTCGGACACGCATTTCGTCGCGACCACGACGACGGCCAACGCGTCGCGCGTGCTGCAGCACCTGGATTTCTGCCGCCAGGTGTTGAAGCCGGATCTCGACGCATGCGTGGAACCGGTGACCGACCAGTGGGCGCAGTTCGCGCTTGCCGGGCCGCTGGCGCGCTCGGTGCTCGAAAAACTCCTGGGTCGCAGCATCGACGTCGGCGACCGCGCCCTGCCCTTCATGGCAATGGCGGAGGCGCCTGTGTGCGGATTGCCGGCGCGCGTGTTCCGCATCTCGTTTTCCGGAGAGCTGGCCTACGAGATCGCAGTCGGCGCCTCCCACGCCGCTGCGTTGGCGGGCGCGTTGCGCGCGGCGGGCGCCGTCCCCTACGGCCTGGAGGCGCTGAACGTCTTGCGCCTGGAGAAGGGCCATCCGGTGGCGGCCGAGCTGAACGGGCAGACCACCGCCGCCGACCTCGGCCTGGGGCGAATGCTGTCGCGGAAAAAGGATTTCATCGGCCGCGCGCTGTCGGACCGTCCGGCCTTGCTGGACCAGGACCGGCCGGCGCTGGTCGGCCTGCGGCCCCGCAAGGCCGGCGCCGCGCTGCAGGCAGGCGCCCACCTGGTCCCCGCCGGCGCCCCCGCCCAGACCGCGCATGACCACGGGCACATCACCTCGGCCGCCTACTCCGCCACGCTGGGATGCTGGATCGGCCTGGGTCTGCTGGCGGGCGGCCAACGGCGCCTGGGGCAGGTCTTTCGCGCGGTCAACCCGCTGCAGAAGATGGAAACCGAGGTGGAGATCGTCCCGCACATCTTCCACGATCCCGCCGGGCGCGCGCTGCATGCCTGATTCCGGCATCACGGTGGAGGAAGCCCCGCCGCGCTCCGTCGCCGGCATCGGCGCCTTCCGCGACCAGGCCGGAGTGCTGGCGGCGTTGCGTGCCGAGTTCGGCGCGGACGTGCCGGTCGCGTGCCGTTCGGTGCGGGCGGGTGGTGTCGCGCTGTCCTGCCTGGCACCAGGGCGTTTCCTCGCCAGCGGCGCGCGCGAGGCGGGCCTGCCGGGGCGGCTGGCAGACCGTCTCGCAGGGCTGGCCGCGATCACCGATCAGAGTGACATGTGGGCGGTCTTCGTCGTATCTGGCGCTGCGGCACGCGAGGTGCTGGCCAGAGTGGTACCGGTCGATATCGGAGACGAGCAGTTTCGGCAGGGCCATGTGGCGCTGACGCGGGCCGGCCACGTCGACGTCCGCCTTTGGAGATCGGAGGGGCAGACCTACGAGATCGCCGCAACCCGCTCCTTCGCGCCCGACCTCCTGCACGCCCTGCGGTCGCCGGATCATCGCCCCGGCGCGACTTGATGCGGCCGAACGATGCGCCGTCACTCGACGCCCAGCAAAACCTTCGGCAACTCACCCCTGGGCAGATGGCACCGAACGGGGTGCACCTCCGCCGGGTCGAACGCCGGGCGCACCGTCTCGCAAACAGCCCCTATCTTGCGTGAACAGTTCAGCTGAAAGACGCACCCGCGCGCGACCGAACCGGGCGCCGGCATCTCGCCCTTAAGCCGGATTCGCGTCGCCGACGTGGACGCCGAAACCAGCGCCGCGGTGTAGGGATGGTGCGGCCCCGCCAGCACCTCCTCCGCCGGGCCGATCTCCAGCATCTGCCCCAGGTACATGACCGCGATCCGGTCGGCCAAATACCGCACCACGGCCAAATCGTGCGAAATGAACACGTAGGACACACGCTCGCGCGCCTGCAGCCCGGCAAGCAGGTTGAGGATGGCCGCCTGCACCGAGACGTCGAGCGCCGAGGTCGGTTCGTCGCAGATCACCACGCGCGGCCGGCCGGCGAAGGCGCGCGCGATGGCCGCGCGCTGCTTCAGCCCGCCCGACAGCGCGCGCGGCCGCATCGCCAGGTGCGCCTCCCCCAGCCGCACCCCCTGCGCAAGCTCGGCCAGCGCCGCCGTCAGCGCGCGGCCGGACAGCCCGGCCAGGCGGGCCAGCGGACGGGCCAGGATGTGGCGCACCCGATGCGCGCGGTTCAACGCGGAATCGGGGTTCTGGAAGATGATCTGGATCGCGCGCCGGTCCGCCCGGCGGCGCGTCCCCATCGTCGGGCCGAGCGCCGCGCCGTCCAGGGTGAGCGTGCCGCCGGGGTCGGGCGCGGTCAGGCCCAGCAGCAGCCGCGCCAGCGTGGTCTTGCCGCTACCCGATTCGCCCACCAGACCAAGCGTTTCGCCCGCGGCCAGCGTGAACGTCGCATCGTCCACGGCGCGCACCGTGCCGCCCGAGCCGGCATAGGTCTTCGACAGGTGGGCCGCCACCAGAACCGCCTCCGCACTTGTCTGCGGCATCACGCCGGCGGCAGTTTCCGCAGACACCGGAAACGGCGGCGCAAAATGACAGCGGGCCATGTGCGTGCCCGCCAGGCGTGCGGGCGGCGGCGTCGCGCGGCACACATCCTCCCGCCGGTCGCAGCGCGGCGCGAACACACAAGCCTCCGGCGTCGCGCCGGGGGCGGGCAACCCGCCCGCTATCGTCTGCAGCGCACCGTCGCGCTTGCGCCGCCCGGCACTCGGCAGGCACGCAATCAGCCGCGCCGTGTAGGGGTGCGCAGGCTCCCGCAGGATGTCGCGCGCTTCCCCCTCTTCCACCAGCGTGCCGGCGTACAGCACGCCGATGCGATCGCACATGCGCGCCACCATCGGCAGATTGTGGCTGATCAGCAGAACCGCCGTGCCCTGTTCCCGCCGCAGCGCGTCCACCAGGTCCAGTATCTCGGCTTCCACAGTCGCATCCAGCCCGGTCGTCGGCTCGTCCAGCACCAGCAACGCCGGGTTCTTCGCCAGCGCCATGGCGATCACCACGCGCTGCTGCGTGCCGCCCGAAAGCTGGTGCGGGTAGGCCGACATCACGCGGCCGGGCGAGGGTATCTGCACCCTGTCAAGCATCGCCTCGGCACGTGTCCGCGCGTCCGGCACGCCCAGCACGGTGAACGCTTCGGCCAATTGCGCGCCCACCGTCAGCGTAGGGTTCAACGCCCGGCTCGGATCCTGGTACACCATCGATACGCGACGCGCCCAAAGCTGGCGCAGCCCGGCGCGCGACAGCGCCAGCAGATCCTGCCCGCCGACCGCGATGCTGCCGGACGTGACCCGTCCCGCCGCCGGCAGCGCGCGCAGCGCGGCGAACGCGGCGGTGGACTTGCCGCAGCCCGACTCCCCCACCAGGCCGAAACACTCGCCAGGCGCAACCGCGAACGACACTCCGCGCAGGATGGCCGCGCTGCCGTAGCTGACGGACACGTCCGCAAGCGACAGCGCCGCCGGCTCGCTCAACGCGCCGTGTCCTGCAAGCCCTCTGCCACCAGGTTGACGCCCACCACCAGCGAGGCGGTCGCCAACGCGGCAAACCCCACCGTCCAGCCATAGCCGCCGACGATCAGCCCGTAATTCTCGGCAATCGACAGCCCCCAATCGGGCGAGGGCGGCTGGATGCCGAAGCCCAGAAAACTCAGCGAAGCGACGGTGAAGATCGCGTAGCCCAGCCGCACCGTCACCTCCACCAGGATCGGCGGCAGGATGTTTGGCAGTATCTCCACGAACATGATGTGCAGCGCGCGCTCGTCGCGCAGTTGCGCCGCCGGGACGTAATCCAGCCTGCACTCGGCCAGCACCGCGCTGCGCACCGTGCGCGCGATGATCGGCGTGAACACCAGCGCGATCACCAGCGTCACGTTGAGCGATGACGGACCAAGCGCCACCAGCACCAGCAACGCCACCACGATCAGCGGCAGCGCCAGGATCACCTCGATCAGGCGGCTCAGCACCGTGTCCACCCAGCCGCCGGCATAGCCGGTGACCAAGCCCAGCGTGGTGCCGCACAGAGTGGCCAGCACCGTCGCCGCCGGCGCCACCGACAGGATGGGCCTGGCGCCTGCGATGACTCTTGAAAACACGTCCCTGCCGATCTGGTCGGTGCCGAACCAGTGCTGTGCCGACGGGGGGGACAGGGCGTTCATCAAGTCGTCGGCGTAGGGGTTCCACGGAACGACGAAGCCATTGAAAACGGCGCACGCCGCCCAGAAGGTTACGATGCAGAGGCCGACGAGGAAGGATGTTCTTTTTCGAAAAAAAGAACCAAAAAGCTTTTGGTTCATGGGCGGGGATCTAGCATGGCAACCAGGAAATCGGCCAGGATTGCGGAGAGGATGTACGCGGCGCCTACCGTCAGGATGCCGGCTTCCAGCATGGGATAGTCCTTGCCGTGTGCCGCGGTCAGGATCAGGCTGCCGATGCCCTGGTAACGGAATAGCGTCTCAACCACCACCAACCCGCCCAGCAGGTAGCTCGCCTGCGCGGCGATCACGGTGATCGTCGGCAGCAGCGCGTTGCGCAGCACGTGACGGAAAATCACCCGGCTGCGCCCCAGGCCTTTCAACGTCGCGGTGCGCGTGTAGTCGGCCTCCAGCGCATCGATCATGCCTGCGCGGGTGATCCTCGCGATGTAGCCGAACAGGATCAGCACCAGCGGCAGCGCCGGCAGGATCAGGTGGCGCAGCTGTTCCGGCACGCCGGTGCCCGGCCTCGTGTTGGCCGAGATCGGCAGCCAGCGCAGCCAGACCCCGAACACCAGGATGAGCAGGATGCCGGAGACGAACTCCGGCACCACCGTCAGCGACAGGCCACCCAGATTGATCAGCCGATCCTGCCACCGCCCCCGGTTCAGCGCCGCCAGTATGCCCGCCCCGATCGAGAGCGGAACCACGATCGCCAGCGTGATCGCCGCCAGCGCCAGCGACTTGCCGAGCGCGTGCAGGATGAACGGCGCCACCGGACTGCGATACGCGTAGGACAGCCCCATGTCGCCCTGGAGCAGGTGCCCGATCCAGCGCGCATACATCAGCAGCGGCGGCGCGTCCGTGCCGAGCTGGTGGTTCAGCGCCGCCACCGCGCGCGCATCGGCGAGCGGCCCCAGGATCGACCGCCCGACATCGCCCGGCAGCACCTGGCCTGCCGCGAACACCACCGCGCTCAGCAACAGCAAAGTCAGCACGCTCAGCGCGCAGCGAAGTGCCACCCTGCCAATCCTGCCTCGCATCAGGCCAGCGCCGCGTCCTGCAAGAAAATCTGCGACAGGCCGCTGACGGCGACACCGGTGACGGTCGGGCCGGTGGCGCAAAGGTAGTCGTAGAAATACGGGATGATCACCGGGGTCTCTTCCAGCAGCAGCGTCTGTATCCTCCCGGCAAGCACGCGCTGTGCCGCAAGGTCGGTCGCCGCGATGTAGCCCGCCACCAGCCGGTCGTATTCGGGGTTCCTGAAATGCGCGGCGTTCCAGGCGCCGTTGCTGAGATAGGGGGCGGCCAGGTTCACGTTCGGCACGCCGCGATGGCCGTAATCGGTGATGCCCATCGCACTGTCGAGCCAATCCGAACGCCCGAACTGCGCAGCGCCGTAATAGGTGCCGCCATCCTCGATGCGCAAATTCACCCGTATGCCAATCTCGGCACAGGCGTTCTGCACCAGCACGGCCAAGTCCGGTATCTCCTGCTGGCGCTCGGTGGTCAGGGTGGTTTCGAAACCGTCCGCCGCGCCGGCCTCGTGCATCAGCGCGCGCGCGCGGACCAGGTCGCAGGCCCGCTGCGGAACCGAGCGGTCGGTCGAGGCGAAGATCGGGTCGAAGGGCGAGTCGTTGCCCAGCCTGGCGCGGCCCTGGAACAGCCCGTGCAGCAAACCCGGCCGGTTCAGGCTTAGCGCCACCGCCTGGCGCACACGACGGTCCGCGAACGGCCCCTCGTCGCAGCGCATGTGTATCTGGCGATGCGTGGAGGCAGGCAGGTCGATGATGCGCACGTCAGGGTCGCGCAGCAGGCCCTGCGCGCCCTGCACGGAAATCTGCACGATCACGTCCACCTGGTCGTCCTCCAGCGCCAGTATCTGCGGCTGCTGGTCGGTGAAGAACGAAAACTCCGTGCGTGCGGGCAGCGCTGGCCGGCCCCAGTAGGCAGCGTTGCGCACGAAGCTCGCACCCTGCTTGGGCGCGTAGCGCTCCAGCCGGAACGGTCCGGTCCCGTTGAAATCGGCCTCGAAATCGCCAGCATAGTTCGCCGGCAGCATGATCGCGTTGTAGTTGTCGCTCGATACGTAGAAGGGAAAATTGCCGTTCGGCGCGTCCAGCTCGAAGCGCACCGTCAGCTCGTCGATGCGTCTGGTGCCGCCGGGCGAGAGCACCCCGCGCAGCACGGACAGCGCGTTCGACCCCTGCTTGGGATCGCAGAGCCGGTCCATCGTCGCCACCACGTCGGCCGCGCCGAACGCCTGGCCGTCGTGGAATTTCACCCCCTGGCGCAGCGTGAACACCCAGGACGAACAATCGGCGTTGGGCGTCCAGCCGGTGGCCAGCGAGGGGCGCAGGACCAGGTCGGCGCCATCCTGGACCAGGAACTCGCCGGTCTGGCACAGCATCGCCAGCCCGCCGATCTCGGAGACCGTCAGCGGCTCGATGGCGCCGGACGGAACCTGGCTGGCGACGCGTATGGTGGCGCCCGCCCGGCCAGCCGGAGCCGCCGGGGTCGGCAGGGCGGCGAGCAGGCCGATACGCGCCGCGTGCCGCAGGAAGCCCCTCCTGCCCAGCCGCCCGGCGTAGTGCTCGCCCAGTATGTGTCGTTCCAGAGGGGTCATGCCTGCGTCGCGCATGATGCCCCGGCGTCTGCCGCAGCGCTACCGGCTGGCCGCCCTGTTCGGCCGCCTATTTCCTGGGCGGCACCAGCTCGCGCGTGGCTTTCAGCAACCGCGTCGCGCGCATGATGGACTCGGCGATCTTCGCACCGGATCTTTGCACCTTCGGGTCCGCATTCGATTGCAGGCCATCCGCCAGCATCAGCGCCGGCGTCAGCGCGCCGCAGACGTCGTGCCGCACGTTGGAGATCAGCTTCTCCAGCTCCGCCGTGCGATCCCTCGGGTCCGAGTCGCTCGCTTGCTGCCGGCGGTCGCCAGGGGAGGCGACGGCCAAGGTCTGGGTGTCCTGCTCGTTCACGCCGTGACGCTCCACCTGTTCGGGATGGCGTTGGACAGCCAGTCGGCGCCTGTGCAACGTCGGCCATAGTGCGCTAAACCGCCTTCATGGTCGAGTCAGCAACGATCGCCGCTTTCGGTTGTTGGTGCGTTATCGAAACTTCTGATAGACGTGGAGCGCTATCATCCGGTGCGTGCTCGTGACGGCGCGAAGCCTGCGGCGTTCCAGCGCCGGAGCGACCTGCAGGGTCAGCTTCGCAGTCGACAACGGCAACGCCCAGGGTGGCGCCTGAACCCAAACCGGCTAGAAGAACAAACCGCAACCGAAAGCGCCCGACCCACGCATGACCGAGGATAGCCTGCCGCTGGCCCACCGTGCCGGCCTGCCGAAGGTGCCGACCGGCATACTGGGCTTCGACGAGATCACGCTCGGCGGTCTGCCGGCCGGCCGGCCCAGCCTGGTCTGCGGTGCGGCGGGCTGCGGCAAGACCCTGTTCGCCACCACCTTCCTGGTCCACGGGGCGCTCCACGGCGAGCCAGGCGTGTTCATGAGCTTCGAGGAGCGCGCCGAGGATCTGGAGGCCAACGTCGCCTCGCTCGGCTACGACCTCGAGGCGCTGGTCGCCTCGCGCCGCCTGGCCATCGACCACGTCCGCGTCGAACGGTCCGAGATCGAGGAATCGGGCGAGTACGACCTCGAAGGCCTGTTCGTCAGGCTCGGCTTCGCGGTCGACAGCGTCGGCGCCAAACGCGTGGTGCTCGACACGGTCGAGACGCTGTTCTCAGGCTTCACCGACCCCTCCGTGCTGCGTGCCGAGCTGCGGCGCCTGTTCGGCTGGCTCAAGGAGCGCCAACTCACCGCAATCATCACCGGCGAGCGCGGCGAAGGCCAGCTCACCAGGCACGGGCTGGAGGAATACGTCTCCGACTGCGTGATCCTGCTCGACAACCGGGTGGACGACCAGATCACCACGCGAAGGTTGCGCGTGGTCAAGTACCGCGGCTCGGCGCACGGCACCAACGAGTATCCGTTCCTGATCGACGACCAGGGCATCAGCGTCCTGCCGATCACCTCGTCAGGCACGGATCGCAGCGCTTCGGACGGCCTCGTCCCAACCGGCATCCGCGGGCTGGACGACATGCTCCAGCATGGCGGGTTCTTCCGCGGCTCCAGCATCCTGCTGTCCGGCGTCGCCGGCGCCGGCAAGACCGTTTTCGCCGCGCATCTCGTGGAGGCGGCCTGCGCACGCGGCGAGCGCTGCCTGTATTTCGTGCTGGAGGAGAGCGAGCGAGAGATCTTCCGCAACGCCGGTTCCGTCGGCATCGACCTCAGGCGCCGGGTCGACGAAGGCCTGCTGCGCTTCGAGGCGGCGCGGCCCAGCATGTTCGGCCTGGAGATGCACCTGGCGCGCATGCACCGCGCGCTGGAGCTGTTCGATCCTGCAACCGTCGTCATCGATCCCCTGTCGGCGTTCCGCGGGTCGCCCGTGCAGGTCCACGCGACGCTGCTGCGCATGGTCGACATGCTGAAAGCGCGCGCGATCACCGGCCTGTTTACCAGCCTGCGCACGGATGGCTCGATCATGGAGGGAACCGACCAGGGGCTCTCCTCGCTGATGGATGCGTGGATCAGGCTGCTTGACGTCGAAGCCAACGGCGAGCGGGACCGCGTGCTCTACATCGTGAAGTCGAGGGGCATGAACCATTCCAACCAGATGCGCGAGTATCGCATCACCAGCCAGGGCCTGGTGCTGACCCCCGCGTATGTCGGCCCGGGCGGCGTGCTGACCGGCACGGCGCGCCAGGCCCAGGAGGCGCAGGAGCGTGCCGAGGCCGCGCGGCGCAAGCGCGACCTCGAGCGCCGCCGGCGCGAGCACCATCATCGGCGCGACTCGGTCGAGCGGCAGATCCTGGAACTTCGCCTCACGCTGGAGCGCGAGGAGGAGGAGATGGCGTCCCTGCTCGCCGAGCACGCCGACCGGGAGGCGAGTCTGACAAGCGACCGCACCACGATGCTCGCCCTGCGCGGCCAGGGCGGAGGCCAGGGTTGACCATGGCCGACGCGGCAGAGGCGGACGATGCGGGACTCTACCACCTCCGCCTTTACGTGGCCGGACAGACGGCCAAGTCGCTGACCGCGATCGCCAACCTCAAGCGCGTCTGCGAGGAGCACCTGGCCGGGCGCTACGACATCGAAGTGATCGACCTGATCCAGCATCCGCAGCTTGCCGCCGGCGACCAGATCCTGGCCATACCGACCCTGGTCCGCCGCCTGCCCGCCCCTCTCAAGCGCATCATCGGCGACCTGTCCAACACCGAGCGCGTGCTGGTGGGGCTCGACATCCGCCCCAAACAGCCGGCCAGCCCGGCTTGACCGATGGGCCAGGCGCCACCGATGGGCCAGATCACCCCGCCCCCTACAAACTGCGGTTGTTCGTGGCCGGCACCAACGGACGGTCGCAGCGCGCCATCGAGAACCTGCGACGGCTCTGCAGCGAGCGGCTGCCAGGCCGGTTCGACCTCGAGGTGATCGACATCTACCAACAGCCGGAACTGGCCAGCTATTACCAGGTTGTTGCCGCACCCACCCTGGTGAAACTCGCGCCGGCGCCGCTGCGCCGCATCATCGGCGATCTGTCCGAGACGGCGCGCGTGCTGCGCGGCCTGGACCTGCCGAGCGGCGTGCCGTGAACGTCCGACCAGAAGCGCGCCCAGAAGCGCACCCAGAAGCGCGCCCGCAAGCGCGGCCTGGACATGCCGACCGCCAAGCGGACCTCGCTCGCATCGCCGAACTCGAGGCGCGGCTGGAGGAGAGCGAGGAGACGCTGGAGGCGATCCGGCAAGGCGCCGTGGACGCGCTCGTGGTTGCTGCCGAGGCAGGCGACCATCGCGTCTACACGCTGAGGAACGACGACCACCCCTACCGCGTGCTGATCGAGCAGATACAGGAGGGCGCGGTGACGCTGGCCGGCGACGGCACCGTGCTCTACTGCAACCGCTGCCTAGCGGCCATGCTGGAGACCGCGCAGGAGCGCATCATCGGGCGCGGCCTGCTGCCGTTCCTGGCCGACCAGGATGCCGGCCGCTTCGCGGCGTTCCTGCAGCAGGCGCGCACGGCCGGCACGCGGGGCGAGTTCGCCCTGCAGACCGCCGCCGGCCATCTGCCGGTGCAGATTTCCCTGAGCCTGCTGCGCGACGGCGACGGCGAGGTGCTGCTCTGCGGCGTGCTGACCGATCTGCGCGTGCAGAAGACCCACCTGCGCGAACTGGGCGAGGCCAACGACCGTCTGCTGGCCGAAAAGGCCGAGCGCGAGCGGGTGGAGGACGCGCTGCGCCAGGCGCAGAAGATGGAGGCGGTGGGGCAGCTGACGGGCGGGCTGGCGCACGACTTCAACAACCTCCTCACCGGCATCACCGGCAGCCTGGAGCTGCTGAAGATGCGGGTGGCCGAAGGCCGCACGGGCGATCTGGACCGCTATCTCGTGGCGGCGCAGGGCGCGGCCAGCAGGGCCGCAGCGCTCACCCACCGGCTGCTGGCGTTCTCCCGCCGCCAGACTCTGGACCCTCGGCCGACCGACGTGAACCGGCTGATCACCGGCATGGCCGAGCTCCTGCAGCGCACGGTGAGCCCGACAATCACCATGGAGACGGTGCTGGCGGTCGGCCTGTGGCCCACGCTGTGCGACCCGAACCAGCTGGAGAACGCCCTGCTGAACCTGTGCATCAACGCGCGCGACGCGATGCCCCACGGCGGCAGGCTGACGGTGGAGACGGCCAACGTGTGGCTCGACGAGCGCGCCGCCGGCGAGCGCGACATGGCCGCCGGCCAATACGTCGCACTCTGCGTCTCCGACACCGGCACCGGCATGCCGCCGGAGGTGATCGCGCGCGCCTTCGACCCGTTCTTCACCACCAAGCCGATCGGGGTGGGCACCGGGCTCGGCCTGTCGATGATCTACGGCTTCGCCAGGCAGTCCGGCGGCCAGGCGCGCATCTACAGCGCCCCTGGCCAGGGTACGACGGTGCGCATCTACCTGCCCCGCCACGGCGTCCCCGAGCATGCCGAGACGCCGCGGCAGGCGCCCGAACCGGCGTCTGTCGCCAGCAACGAGACGGTGCTGGTGATCGACGACGAACCCACGGTGCGCATGCTCGTCTCCGACGTGCTGGGCGAGCTCGGCTACCGCACGCTGGAAGCCGTGGACGGCGCCTCCGGCCTGCGCCTGGTGCGCTCGGGCGCGCGCATCGACCTGCTGATCACCGATGTCGGGCTGCCGGGCGGCCTGAACGGCCGGCAGGTGGCCGACGCGGCGCGGGTCACCAAGCCGGCGCTGCGCGTGCTGTTCATCACCGGCTATGCCGACAACGCAGCCGTGGGCAACGGCCAGCTGGAGCCTGGCATGCAGGTGATGACAAAGCCGTTCGCGATGACGACGCTGGCCGAAAAGGTCCGCGCGATGCTGGTCGGCGACTGAGCACCCGTTTACCAAACCACCCTCGCCTGTGTTAAAGCAATGTCACGCAGACCGGACTGCTCGGAGTGACGAAATTGTTTGCCAAAACAAGGCCTAGACCGGTCTCACGTCCGCCCACTCGCGGACACTCTGCGTGAAACCGGTCTAGAGGCAAGCCGCGTTCGGAAGGGCTTGGTCTTGGAAGCGTTGCAGCCGGTTCGCGGCACCAGGGACATCTTGGGCGACGACCAGCGGCGCCACGCCGCGGTCGTCGAGTGCGCCCGCGCGCAAGCCGCCGTGTACGGCTTTGACGAGTGGTCCACGCCGATCTTCGAAGACACCCGCGTCTTCGCCCGCACCCTGGGCGACACCTCCGACGTGGTCACCAAGGAGATGTACACCTTTGCCGATCGCGGCGGCGACAGCCTGACCTTGCGGCCGGAGAACACCGCCGGCATCTGCCGCGCCCTGGTGACCAACGGTCTGACCCAGTCGCTGCCGCAGAAGATCTTCTATGCCGGCCCGATGTTCCGCTACGAACGGCCGCAGAAGGGGCGCTACCGGCAGTTCCACCAGTTCGGCGCCGAGCTGATCGGCGCGGCAGAGCCGCTGGCCGATGCCGAGATCATCGCCCTCGGCTGGGACATCCTTGCCGCGCTCGGCATCGCCGGCGACGTGGTCCTGGAGCTCAACACGCTCGGCGACGCCGCCAGCAGGGACGCCTACCGCGCCGCCCTGGTCGCCTATTTTTCCGCCCACCAGGCCGCCCTGTCGCCGGACAGCCAGGACCGCCTGGCCCGCAACCCGATGCGCATCCTCGACAGCAAGGATGCGGGCGACCGCGCGTTGGTCGCCGGCGCGCCGACGATCGCGTCCTATCTCACGCCGGACGCCCAAGCCTTCTACGACGGCGTCAGGACGCAGCTCACCCGCCTCGGCGTCGCCTACGTCGAGAACCCCCGCATCGTCCGCGGCCTGGACTACTACAGCCACACCGCCTTCGAGTTCGTCACCACGCGGCTCGGCGCGCAGGGCACGGTGATGGCCGGCGGCCGCTATGACGGGCTGGTGGCCGAAATGGGCGGCCCGCCGACCCCCGCCGTCGGCTGGGCCGCCGGCATCGAGCGGCTGTCGATGCTGCTGACCGGCACGCCCGCCGCACCCGCGCCCATCGCCGTGGTGCCGATGGGCGACGCCGCCGAAGCCGCGGCACTCGACGTCCTGACGTCGCTGCGCCGCGCCGGGCTGCGCTCGGAAATCGCCTATCGCGGCAATTTCAAGCGCCGGATGGAGCGGGCCAACAGGATCGGCGCGCGCGCGGCGGTCATCCTGGGCGAGGACGAGGTCGCCCGCGGCGTGGCGCAGGTGAAGGACCTGCTCACCGGCGCCCAGACCGAAGTCAGGCTCGCCGACCTGGCCGACAACCTGGGACGCTGAGCATGGCGGCCGATCTGAGCCAGAAGTTCGACCGCATCGTGCTGCGCGCCGAAGAACTGCGCAGCGACCTCTCCAGCGGGCTGAACGGGGAGGCGTTCTCGCGCGCGTCGAGGGAGCTTTCGGAGCTGGAGCCGGTCGTCGCCCGCATAGAGGAGTGGCGCGCGGCCGAGTCCGAGGAACGCGAGACCGAAACGCTGCTGGCCGACCCGGAGATGCGCGGCATGGCCGAGCAGGAGCTTCGCGACCTGCGCGAGCGCATCCCCCGCCTCGCCCGCGAGATCCAGCTCGCTCTGCTGCCGCGCGACGAGGCGGACGAGCGCAGTGCCATCCTCGAGATCCGTCCCGCCGCCGGCGGCGACGAGGCGGCCCTGTTCGCCGCCGAGCTGTTCGCCGCCTACCAGAAATACGCGGCCCTGCGCGGCTGGCGGTTCGAGCTGCTGGAGTTCGGCGAGACCGAGCTCGGCGGCCTCAAGGAAGGCATCGCCGAGATCACCGGCCGCAACGTGTTCGCACGCCTCAAATACGAGTCGGGCGTGCACCGCGTGCAGCGCGTGCCCACGACCGAAACCCAGGGCCGCATCCACACCAGCACGGTCACCGTCGCCGTCCTGCCGGAAGCCGAGGAGGTGGACGTCCAGGTCAACGAGAGCGACCTGCGCATCGACGTCTACAGGGCGTCGGGCGCCGGCGGGCAGCACGTCAACAAGACCGAGAGCGCGGTGCGCATCACCCACCTGCCGACCGGCATCGTGGTGGCGATGCAGGAGGAGCGCAGCCAGCACAAGAACCGTGCCAAGGCGATGAAGATCCTGCGTTCGCGCATGTACGAGGCGCAACGCTCGGCGCTGCACTCAACCCGCTCGGCCGACCGCAAGAGCCAGGTGGGCACCGGCGACCGCAGCGAACGGATACGGACCTATAATTTCCCGCAGGGCAGGGTGTCGGACCATCGCATCAACCTGACCTCGCACAAGATCGACCGGGTGATGCAGGGCGAGTTCGACGAGTTCGTCGATGCGCTGACCGAGGAGGATCAGGCGGCTCGGCTGGCTGCTGACGTGTAAAAAGCTTGTTGTTTTTCGAGAACAAAGAACCAGAAAGCTTTGGGTCCTGCGATGCGCGCTCGAGATCAAGCACCACGCGAACGAGCAGATTAATGGTTATACTGCTTGGTCACATCCAGGCGGCAGTTTGGGCAGCGCGGATGAACGAGTGCCGAAACCAACGCCCTGGGTGTCTGACCGAAAATGCGCCAGGCCGAGTGAGCGGGCGTGATTTGGCGAGCACCGGAGCGGAGTGGCCGTTGGGCCATGAGCACCGGAGCGCAGCCAAACCGCGTCGGATGTCCGGCATAGCAGCATTTCGGTCAGACACTACGATATCGGAATACTGCAAACGTTCGTCTTGTGCAGATCCGCCGGCGCCGGCGCCTGCTCCCCACGCCGCTCGGCCAGGAAAAACGTGGTGAACCCGTCCGCCGCCAGCGCCTCCAGGCGGCGACCGCTCGGGTCGGGCATCGACGCGCCGTCGTCCAGCACGTGCGTCTCGCTGTGGCCGTCCGGCGCGCGGATGGTGATGCGGCCGCACAGCGCGTATTCGTAGCGGTCTGCCGCCGGCACGCTGACGCTGATGTCGGCGAACGGGTGATCTGCGCTCAGCTCGAAATGCGCGACGAGCTGGCCGTTGATGAACACGGTGGTCGCTTCGGTGACCTCCAGCGGGTCGGTCTGGTCGGTCACGTGGAAGCTGACCATGGCGGCTGATGCTGGCCAGGCGGCGAGGCAAAGCATGATGGTGAATGGCAGGCGCATGGCGGATTCCGGGCAGCAGATGCTGCACGCGCAGGATAGCGCGACAGTCACGCTGGGCGAAGCGCTGGCATGGGCCACACGCGTGCTTGATGAGGCAGGGGTGGACGCGCCCGCCAGGGAAGCCAGGCTGCTGGCCGCCCACCTGTTGCGCCGCACGGTCACCCCCCTGACGCCCGCCGGCACGCCCCTGGACCGGGCCCGGTTCGCGGCCCTGGCCGCGCGCCGGGCCGCGCGCGAGCCGCTGGCCTACATCACGGGGCAGCGAGGGTTCTGGACGCTGGACCTGGCGGTCAACCCCGATACCCTGGTGCCGCGGGCCGACAGCGAGACGCTGGTCGAGGCGGCACTGGCCGCGCTGCCCGACCGCGATGCGGTTGTCCGCATCCTCGACCTCGGCACCGGCTCGGGCTGCCTGCTGCTGGCCGCGTTGAGCGAGTTCGGCCGCGCCTTCGGCGTGGGCGTGGACCTCTCGCCGGGCGCGGCGCTGGCGGCCGCGCGCAACGCCCGATCCTGCGGCCTGGCGGACCGATCGGCCTTCGTGGTGGGCGACTGGGCTGCGCCGCTCGGTTCCGGCTTCGACCTGGTGCTGTGCAACCCGCCCTACATCGCCTCTGCCGACCTGCCTGCGCTGATGCCCGAGGTTGCGCGCCACGAGCCGCACGAAGCCCTCGATGGTGGGCCGTCCGGGCTCGACTGCTACGCCACCCTCCTCCCCGCGCTGCCCGCGCTGCTTCGGCCGGGCGGGGTCGCTGTGCTGGAGCTGGGCCAGGGCCAGTCCCAAGACGTGGCAGCACTTGCCGAGCGTGCCGGCCTGACCCAGCTTGCCACGCGGCAGGATCTGGCCGGCATAGCCAGGGCGCTGGTTCTGGGCGAGGCGCCTGCTTAAAAAAGCGTTTGGCAGCCGATGCGGAGGCGGCTAGGGTTCGCCCGCGTCGCCAGGCAGCTATCCATCGGGAATTAGCCCCAGAATCGGATGGGCGTGGAGTGTCCGCCCGCTTTGGGCGGATCGGCGTGGCAGCGCGCAGCCAGATGGCGTGAACTCGCGGCAAGACTTTGCATTATGCCCATGGCGGATCGACCGTCCATGGCATCTGCGGGGGCCTCGCAGGAAAGCACATAGATGAAGCACAGTAGCATCGGATGAACATGAAACGCATGCGCGGACGCACCCATCGCAGCGGCGGGGGCGGTGGCGGAAGCCCGCGGCAGTACGTCGGGAACGTGCCGCTGAACAGGAACCACGTCTTCGACAGCAGCGGTCCCGACCTGAGGATCCGCGGCACGGCGCAGCAGCTGTTCGAGAAATACCTGCAGCTCGGGCGCGACGCGACCGGCTCGGGCGACCGGGTGATGGCGGAAAGCTACTTCCAGTACGCCGAGCATTACTTCCGGATCCTGAACGCCATCAACCAGGCGAGCCAGCAGCAGCCGCAGCAGGCGCACGGCCAGAACGGCCAGCAGAATGGCGGCCAGTATCAGGGGCAGCAGGGCCAGGGCGGCCAGTACAACGGCCAGCAGCGCCGCGACCAGTCGTCAGGCGAGCAGGACGAGGCGCCGCCGATGGCCAACGGCCCAGCCGCCGGCTACGGCGACCAGCCCGACGCGCTGGCCGAGGAACCCGCCGGCTGAACGTCGTCGCCGAAGAACGTCGCCCCGCCAGGACAGCCACGGCAAGCGACGATCATGTGCGCCCCACGCCGGATTGCATCCTTCTTTGCTGCCGGCTCCTGTTTGTCGAGGCGGTTCGAGGTCAAGGCCGCCGCAGGCGCCCCGGCGGAGTTCAGCCTTGAGGGCGAGCCCAGCCGACAAACGCACCGCGACAGCCAAAGCGGGACCTTCCAAAGCGGAACCTCCCAAAGCGGAACCTCGTTGAAAGCAAGCCCCGCATGAGCCGCATCGCCTACGTGAACGGCCGCTACGTCCCGCACAGCCAGGCGTCCGTCCACGTCGAGGACCGCGGGTACCAGTTCGCCGACGGCGTCTACGAAGTGATCTACCTGCATCGCGGCCGCCTCATCGACCGCGACCTGCATCTCGATCGGCTGGACCGCTCGCTGAACGAACTGCGCATCGCCCCGCCGCTCGGCAGGCCCGCCCTGCTGACCGTGCTGCGCGAAGTGGCCGCGCGCAACCGGCTGGCCCCCCCTTTCGGCCAGAACGGCATGCTCTACTGCCAGGTGACCAGGGGCGTCGCCCGCCGGGACCACGCATTTCCGCGCGCCGGAACACGGCCCGCGCTCGTCGTCACCGCACGCCGCACGCCCGCCTTCCCCACCGACCCCGATCGCTGGACGGCGACAGCGATCACCCTGCCGGACCAGCGCTGGGCGCGCTGCGACATCAAGTCGGTCGCCCTGCTGCCCAACGTGCTCGCCCGCCAGGCTGCGCGCGAGCAGGGCGCCACCGAAGCCATATTGTTCGACCAGGCCGGCATGGTCACCGAAGGCAGCTCGACCTCGGTATGGATGGTGGGTGCGGACGGCGTGCTGCGGACCCGGCCGCTGAGCCACGCCATCCTGCCCGGATGCACGCGCGCGGCCCTGCTGGCCGAACTCGCCGCACACGGCATCACCCTGCAGGAATGCGCGTTCTCCGTCCACGACCTGCGCCGGGCCAGGGAAGTGTTCATCACTGCGGCGACCACCTTCGTCAAACCCGTGCTGGCGCTCGACGGGCAGCCTGTGGGCGACGGTCTGGTGGGCCCGGTCGGCAGGCGGCTGTTCGGGCTGTTCGCCAGGCACGTGCAAGGCGGGCTGAACACGCCGGAGGGTTGCCTGCCGGCGCTGGCAGTCTAAATACCTGCTAGCCCGGCCGCCAGCAGCGGCGCCGGTCGGCATGCCGCTTGCAGGGATGCCGGCGCGGTTCCCCGACGCGGGGCGCTGCAAACAGGCAGATACGGCCCGCACCAACGCAGGGCTGTGCCAAGAATGAAGGATCAACTTCGTGGCTGCAGAAAAGACGCAGAACGTGCAGGACGTGTTCCTGAACCACGTGCGGAAAGCCAAATCCCCGGTCACCGTGTTCCTGATCAACGGCGTGAAGCTGCAGGGCATCATCACCTGGTTCGATAATTTTTCGGTGCTGCTGCGGCGCGACGGGCACACCCAACTGGTGTACAAGCACGCCATCAGCACGGTGATGCCTGGCGCGCCGATCCAGCTGTTCGACCAAGCCAAGGAAGCAGCCGGCCTGTCCGGCAAGGAGAGCGGTTCTGTCGACATCGACGACTGACCTGGACGACAGGCCGGCCGGCCCGCAGCGCGAACACGCCGGCCGGCCGGCGCCCACCCGTGCCGCGATCATCCTGCCCTGGGAGCGCCCGAGTTCGGCCGAGCGCCAGGGCGTCGATCCCTCGCGCGCAGCCGATGCCAGGCTGGCCGAGGCCGTGGGCCTGGCCCGATCCATCGGCCTCGTGGTCGTGCACACATCGATCCTGCCGTTGCGCGCCCGCCGTCCATCCACCCTGCTCGGGCCGGGACAGATGGACAGCGAAAAGGCGCGGCTGGAGGCCGAGCACGTGACTGTCGCCATCGTCGACGCCTCGCTCAGCCCCGTGCAGCAACGCAACCTGGAACGCGGCTGGGGCTGCAAGGTGATCGACCGCACCGGGCTGATCCTCGACATCTTCGGCGAACGCGCCGTCACCCGCGAAGGCTCGCTGCAGGTCGAGCTCGCCCATCTCGACTACCAGCGCTCCCGCCTTGTGCGGTCCTGGACCCACCTGGAACGCCAGCGCGGCGGCTTCGGCTTCCTGGGCGGCCCAGGCGAGACCCAGATCGAGGCGGACCGCCGGCTGATCACCGACCGCATCGTGCGCCTCAAGCGCGAGCTGGAGCAGGTCCGGCGCACACGCGGCCTGCACCGCACCGCCCGCAAGCGCGTGCCCTACCCCTTGATCGCCCTCGTCGGCTACACCAACGCCGGCAAATCCACCCTGTTCAACAGCCTGACAGGGGCCGAGGTGCACGCGCAGGACCAGCTCTTCGCCACGCTGGACCCCACCATGCGCAGCCTGGTCCTGCCCAGCGGCCGGCAGGTGATCCTGTCGGACACGGTGGGGTTCATCAGCGAACTGCCGACCGAACTGGTCGCCGCCTTCCGCGCCACGCTGGAGGAGGTGGCGCAGGCCGACATGATCCTGCACGTGCGCGACGCCGCCCACCCGGACAGCGCCGCCCAGCGCGCCGACGTGCTGGCCGTGCTCGACGGCATGGCCCGCGAAGGCACGCTGGACCAGGATTTCGCCGCCCGCACCATCGAGGTGCTGAACAAGGCGGACCTGCTCGGCGGCGTCGATGCCGTCGCAGCCAAGCCGGGCAGCATCGCCGTGTCCGCAGCCACCGGCGAGGGACTTGCGGCGCTGCTGCAGATGCTGGACGCCCGCCTGGCCGCCGGCATGGAGGAGGCACGCTACGACATCGGCCACGCTGACGGCGCGCGGCTTGCCTGGCTGTACGAGCATGGCGAGGTGATCGGCCGCGAGGATGGCGAGGACGCCGCCCACGTCACCGTCCGCCTGCTGCCCGCCGACCGCGCCCGCTTCGAACACCCGCCCCGTTTCGAACACTCGCCCCCCTTCGAACACTCGCCCCCCTTCGAACATTCGCACTGAGGCGTGGCCACCTTCACCGTCGCCCAGGCCCGCGAGCTGGACCTGCTGCTGCGCGCCGCCGCACGAGCCGAGATCATGCCCCGCTTCCGCAGGCTCGGCACCGACTCGGTACGCACCAAATCGGGCCCGCTCGACCTCGTCACCGATGCCGACGAGGCGGCCGAGGCGATGATCGCGCAAGGGCTGACCCGCCGGTTTCCCGGCTGCCTGGTGGTGGGCGAGGAAGCCGCGGCAGGCGACCCCGCCCTGCTCGACCGCCTGGCCGGCGCGGAGCTCGCCTTCGTGGTGGACCCGGTCGACGGCACGTCGAACTACGCCGCCGGCCTGCCGCTGTTCGGCACGATGGCCGCCGTGGTCGTGCGCGGAGAGGTCGCGGCCTCCGTCATCCACGACCCCTCGTCCGACACCTCCTCTGTCGCGGTGCGCGGCGAGGGCGCCTGGGAGCAGGCCTCAGACGGCGCGCGCCACGACCTGCGGGTCGCCGCACCGGTGCGGCTGGACCGCATGACGGGCGCCGTCTCCTGGCGCTACCTGCCGCCGCCCGTGCGCGCCACCGTGCTGCCGAACCTGCAGCGCCTGGCGCAGATCTTCGATTTCCGCTGCGCCGCACATGAGTACAGGATGCTGGCCGCCGGCCACTGCCACTTCCTGATGTTCAACCGCCTGATGCCCTGGGACCACCTGCCAGGCTGGCTGCTGCACCGCGAAGCAGGCGGCTACGCCGCCCGCTTCGACGGCTCGCCCTACCGGCCGGGCCTCATCGATGGCGGCCTGATCTGCGCCCCAGACCTGCAAAGCTTCGAAACTCTCAGGGAGGCGTTGCTGACATGACGAGGCACGCGGTCGGCTGGGGTGGGGTCGGGCGCCACCTCAGCCGGTCGTCTCGAACCGCACGCCGTAGGGGATGTTGCTGCCGCCCGCCCCCACCGCCGTGACGAACACCAGGTACTTGGTGCCCGGCGCAAGGCCCGCGACGTCGAAGGACGTTCCCTGGGTGACCGCCTCGGCCACGAAATAGGCCGGGTCCAACGGGTCCTGCGACGTGATGGTGACGAGGTAGCCGGTCGCACCGGCCGCGGGCTTCCAGCTGACGGCCACGCTCGTCGAAGCCGGAACGGGATGTATCCGCCTCGCCTGCTCCGGCTGGTCGCCGACGCCGGCGCCAAGCCGGAACATGCTGATCAGCATGGCGTACTCCCGGATTGATCCCCAGCCGGTTACGTCGTCGTAGCCGTAGCCGGCAGCGTAGCCGGCCGGCAGGCCGCCGCTCGACAGGCCGTTCGTTCCGGACAGGACGTCGTGATAGGTCCCGACCGCGTTCAGCCCGATCGAATAGGCGAGCGGGTTGAAATACCCTATCGCCGGCAGGCCGGTGCCCTTTCGCGCCGCGTTCAGCACGCTGTAGGCGCCCGCCCAGAGCGGCGCCGAAAGGCTGGTCCCGCCGATCTCCAGCCAGCCGCCGTTGATGCCCGAATAGACCGAGGCACCGGTGACGGGTGCTGCGTCCGCGGCAAGGTCGGGCACGTTGCGCATCGTGCCCGACCCGCCGTTGGGCAGCGCCACCGATTGATAGACCCCAGGGTTGTACTCGGCGATCTGGAAGCCGGGAACGGTCCACATGCCGCTCGCACCGCCGCCGGACGCGCCCTCCTGCTCGGCCAGCAAACCCCAGGCGGTCTCCAGCCCGTACAGCGAGCGGTCGGCGGTGAACAGCGTCGTGCCGCCGACCCCGGTCGCGTAGGGCTGGGATGCAGGGTCCTCCACGTTCAACGTGCTCTGCACGACCTCGCCATAGGCACCCTCGTCGCCGGAGCTGACGAACACCGCCTGCCCCTGGGTCGCAAGCTGCACCAGCACGTCGTACTCGGCCTGCAGGGCCGCAGCGCCTGCGCTGGCCTCGTCGATGCCGTAGGAGATGCTGATCGTCTGCGCGCTGTCGTCCTCGGCCATCATCGTCAGGCTGTCCAGCAGGGCCACCGAGAACGGGTCGGTGCCGTCCTCGTACACCGTGATCCGGCCGAGGTTCGGATCGATGCCGATCAGCGTCTGCACGTCGAGGACCGCTTCGAGTTCGACGCCGTTGTCGTTGACCGACCCGTCATAGCCGTCCACCCCCTCCACCACGACCGGCACCTTCGGCAAGCCGTAATGCCGCTCGAACCTGGCGAGATCGGACGCGACGAACCCGCCCTGCTCGAACACCGCCGCCGTCTCCTGCTTGGCGCCCTGCAGCACCGGAACCGAGTAGGCGCCGCGGAAATCGGCGGGCGAGTAGGCCCCGTAAACGCCGCTGCCCGCCGCCCCCTGCGGACGCGGCCCGGACGGCAGCCGGTGGAGCGGCGCGAACCGCTTCGTGCTGGACAGCCCGACCACGCCCGACACCATGCCGGCCACCGCGTCCGGCATCGTCGGCGCGGTGGCCGGTGCGAAAGCCGCCTCGCCGGCCGGCGTCCGGTAGGTGGCGATGCGCGTCGCGAACAGCCTCTCGATGGTCGCGACCGTGCCGGTGACGCTGATCGTGCTGCGGCTTTGCGTGACCGCCCCGGGCACGAGGCCGGACGCCGACGCCCAGGCGCGCACCGCCGCGTAGTCCTCCGCCCTCGCGCCGAACCGCGCGCCGAACTCGCGCGGCGTGATGTACCTGCCGTAGGCAGCGCTCCTCGGATCGGAGACGGCATGCGCAAGGGCGTCAGCACCCGCCGCGTCGCGCAGCGGCAGTGCCAGGACCAGCCGCATCGTCGCCGACTGGTCCATCAGCCCGGTCTGCCTGCCCAGCACCGCCTGCGGCGGCAACGAGAACGCACTTCGCGCCCGCGCCGGAGACACACCGACCCCGACGACCGCCGCGAACAACGCCGATACGATGCCACATGCCCGCATGCCGACCCCCCCCTGCCGCGGGGATTGTTGACACGGCCCAGGATGCCTGGCCAGAGGCGGCACAGCCAGACGACCGCACTGCGGCGGCTCACAAACGTTCGCGAAACGACCTAGGGGAGAGGGCGCCGACCACGGAACCATCGCGCCGCAGGCCCGCCCTGCCGAGCTTCGCGGTCCCGGCAGCCTTCATCCTGATCGCCTCGGCCGTCACAACGGTTAGCAGAAGCCACCAGGTTCACGATGCGGACACGCTGCTGCCGGCAATGATGCCGAGAAAGAACCGACCTGGTACTGCTGGAGCCAGGACCGTTCCGGCAACCTGCTGCCCTTCCTCGCCAGCCCATAAGGGGCATCAGGGCAAAGACCAGCCTGCTGTTCGGCGCAGCCCCACCCTGCGACGGCGGCTCCTAGACGATCTTCGCCGCTGCCGCCGGTCACTGAGCCGGCAGCGACACGTTGCGCCAGACCTGAGTGCCATCCAGGCTGACCATTCCCTGCAACGACGGTGCGTCGTCGCGCCACTGCAGGCGCGGCGGCTTCTCGTTCTCAAGACGCCACCCTCGATCATGCATCTGCTGCATGACGTCGCCGTGCAGCTTGGGATCATGCGTCGCAACCACCGCCCAGCGCACCTGCCGGTCCATCAGCCCCGCGGCCGACCGGCACAGATCGGCTTCCCACCCCTGCACGTCGATGTGAACGAGGTCCCAGACAGGTTGTGCCGAAAGCAGCTCCCTGAACGGTCGAACCTCGACGTCGAGCCAGCTGGCGAAGACACGGCCGAGGTGGTCGGCAGGCGGTGCAGCGCCGATCACCGGCCGGCTCCCCCAATCAGCGGCAGGGTCGTCGTTTTTCGGCCAGCGCGCACGTCCCGCCTTCACGCCGACCGCAGCGTGGACAAGATCATGTGCGTCCGGCTCCAGGCCGTTATCGCGAAGATGGTCCCGCATGAACGCGAAATGGCCAGGATCGGCCTCCACCCCCGTCAGCCGTATGTCCGGGATCCCGAGATGCCGGGCGGCAACGGCGCCGGCGACGATCCACGGCCCCCAGCCGGCGCCAAGCTCCATGCACACGAACCGGTCGCGCGCCGTGATCACGCTCTTGAGCAGGCCGACCCACTCGATGGCCTCGGCGTGCACGCTGTCGGTCGGGATCGGCAGGCCCATCACCGCACCCTGCGGCGCCGACAGCCCGGCGAGGAACGACGTGCGCGTCCGCACGCCCAGAAAATCCGTGACGAAGCCGGGAGACGGCTCGAACACCTGGCCCGCGAAACGGTCGAACACCCGCAGGTCGGACGCGGAATACCCGCGATAGGTCTGTGTGTCGCTAGCGGGACAATCGTAGGCCGCTTCCGTCTCGCCCGGGACGGCAAGCTCGCTCAGCTCCGACCGTTTGCCTGCGGGCGGACGGGCTGGCCTGCGCGGACGCCATCTGAGCCAGCTCTGCGCGGACATCACTCCCCCTCCGGCCGCCGCCGCATCGCCTTGGTGCCCGACCGCACCCCCTTGCTCTCCAGCCGACGCTGCTGCGACCCGTAGGTCGGCCGCGTCGCCCGCCTTGCCTTCTGCACCGGCTCGGCCTCCCGGATCAGCGCGAACAGCCGCTCCGTTGCGTCCTCGCGGTTGCGCGCCTGGGAACGGAACCGTTGCGCGCCGATCACCAGCACGCCCTCCTGCGTCATCCGCGCGCCCGCCAAAGCCGCCAACCGCGCCTTGACCCCGTCCGGCAGCGAGGGTGAGCCGCGCACGTCGAACCGCAGTTCCACCGCGGTCGATACCTTGTTCACGTTCTGCCCGCCCGGGCCGGACGCCAGCACGAAACGCTCGGACAGTTCGGCCTCGTCGATGGAAAGCGCGTCGGTGATCGGCAGCCGCGCCAATTACCGGACCGGCTTGCGGAATTTCAGGATGAAGTTGTCGCCTTCCCCGATCGCCGCGTATTTCGCGTGGTCCACCGCCCCAAGCGCGAAGCTCGGCGGCAGCGTCCAGACCCCCTGCGGATAGGTCTTGGTGTCGCGCGGGTTCGCGTCCAGCTCCGACGACCCCGCCAACTCGAAACCCGCCTTCTTCGCCAGCGCGACGGTGTAATCCTGGCGCACGTAGCCGCTTTCCGCTTTCGGATCCTGCGGCACGGTCGCCAGCCCGCGATGCTCCTCCACGCCCAGCACGCCGCCGGGCTTGAGCGCCGCGTAGAACGCAGCAAACGCCTGGTCGGCGAAGCCGCCCGCCATCCAGTTGTGCACGTTGCGGAACGTCAGCACGAAATCGGCCGAGCCCGGCTGCGCGATCGTCATGTGCTGCGGCCCCAGCTCCGACAACTTCATCGCCGCAAAACCGGGCTTGCCCTCGAATTTCTGCCGGAACCGGGCCACGTCCCTCTCTTCGTCCCCGCCGCCGGGCAGCGCCACCGTGTAATGGCCGGACGCCGCCAGGTAGGGGCCAAGTATCTCCGTCCAGTAGCCGCCGCCCGGCCAGATCTCGACCACGCTGGACGAGGGCTTCACACCGAAAAAGGCGAGCTCCTCGGCCGGATGCCGCACCGGGTCGCGCGCCACCAGCTTCGGCGTGCGCGCGGCGCTGTGCACGGCGGCGAGCAACGCCGGGTCGGGCTGGGTCGCCGCCCAGCTCGCGGTGCTGCAGCTCAGCGCGGCGGCAATCAGGAAAGCGGCGCGGACCATGGCGGATATCCTCGTTGTTTGCCGCATCATAGCCGTGCCGCAACGGCCTGCACACCGCCCAGCCCGCACCTGACACGCATGTCACAGCATGGTAAGCGCCCGCCCATGCTGGCCACCGACCGATGACCGCCCCGTTCACGCACGCTTCCCTGTCGCCGGACGTGGCGACCCCCCTCGTGCTGGCGCTGCCGAAAGGCCGCATCCTCGCCGAATGCGGCAAGCTGCTCGCGCGCGCCGGCGTGAACCCGGCACCCGACTACACCGACGAGGACAGCCGCCGCCTGCGTTTCCCCACCAGCGACCCCCTGCTCGACGTGGTGCGCGTCCGCCCGTTCGACGTCGCCACCTTCGTGGCCTACGGCGCCGCCCATATCGGCATCTGCGGCGCGGACGTGCTGGGCGAGTTCGACTTCGCCGAGATCTACGCCCCGCTGGACCTGAAGATCGGCGCCTGCCGCGTGTCCGTCGCCGCCCCGATCGACGCCGAGCTGGACGATCCTGCCCGCTGGTCCACCGTGCGCGTCGCCACCAAGTATCCCGGCACGGCGCGCCGGCATTTTGCCGCCCGCGGCATCCACGCCGATGTGGTGCACCTCAACGGTGCGATGGAGCTGGCGCCCGGCCTCGGCCTGTGCCGCCTGATCGTGGACCTGGTGCAGACCGGCGCCACCCTGCGCGCCAACGGCCTGCGCGAAACCGAGGTGATCGCCGAGGTGACCAGCCGCCTGATCGTCAACCGCACCGCCCTGAAGACCCGGCCCGAAGAGATCGGCGCCTGGATCGCCCGTTTCCGCGCCGCCGTCGCATGAGGCGCCTGTCCACCGCCGGCCAGGATTTTGGTCCCGCGTTCGAGGCCCTGCTGGACCAGGCGAGAGAGACCACCGCCAGCGTCGACGGCACGGTCGCGGCCATCATCGCCGAGGTGCGCCGCCATGGCGACGCGGCACTCTGCGCCTACACCGAACGCTTCGACCGCCTCGCGCTCAGCCCGGCCACGCTGCGCATCACCCAGGACGAGATCGAGGCGGCTTGCGGCCAGGTGGCGCCCGAGCTGCTGGCCGCGCTCGACCTGGCCGCCGTCAGGATCGAGGCGTTCCACCGCGCCCAGATGCCGGTCGACATGCGCATGCACGACGATGCCGGCCTGACCATGGGCCTGCGCTGGACGCCGCTGGACAGTGTGGGCATCTACGTGCCGGGCGGCCGGGCGGCCTACCCGTCCTCGGTCCTGATGAACGCGCTGCCCGCGCGCGTGGCCGGCGTCGGCCGGATCGCCATGTGCGTGCCCACCCCCGGCGGCGTGCTGAACCCGCTCGTGCTGGCGGCCGCCCGCCGCGCCGGCGTCAGAGAGATCTTTCGCGTGGGCGGGGCGCAGGCGGTGGCAGCCCTGGCCTACGGCACGGCCAGCATCGCGCCGGTGGACCGCATCGTCGGCCCGGGCAACGCCTACGTGGCCGAAGCCAAGCGCCAGGTTTATGGGCGCGTCGGCATCGACGGCGTCGCCGGCCCCTCCGAGGTGCTGATCCTGGCCGATGCCGACAACGATGCCCGCCATGTCGCGATCGACCTGCTGGCCCAGGCCGAACACGACGAGTCCGCGCAATCGATCCTGATCACCGACAGCGAAATCTTCGCCGAAGCCGTCTCCCGCGCCGTCACGGCCGAACTCGCGACCCTGCCGCGCGCGGCCATCGCCGGCGCGAGCTGGGCCGCCAGCGGCGCGATCATCCTGGTGCGCGACTGGGAGGAGGCCGCCGCCCTGTCCGACCGTCTGGCGCCGGAGCATTTGCAGGTCATGGTCGCCGACCCGCACGCGCTGTTCGCCCGCCTGCGCCACGCCGGCAGCGTCTTTCTCGGCCGCTTCGCGCCGGAGGCGCTGGGCGACTACATCGCCGGACCCAACCACGTCCTGCCCACCGGCCGAACCGCGCGCTTCGCCTCCGGCCTGTCCACCTACGATTTCCTCAAGCGCACCACCTGGATCGACGCAGACGGCGCGGCGCTCGGCCGGGTCGGCCGGCAGGCTGCGATGCTCGCCGAGGCCGAGGGCCTGCACGCCCATGCGCGCAGCCTGCAGGTCCGGCTCGACGGATAGGGGTTAATTCGCGGGCTGCGACGATCCGCGATCGTCTGCCGTCCGCGCCTGTTCAAGACCGACAGGCGCCTGCGGCGGTCTCGAGCAGGCCGGGCGGCCGGCAGATGAGGCCCACATCGTCGAAAGCCGCCATCTGCAGCCCATTACGCCAGCTCGTTGCCCAAAGCCTTGTCCACGTTCAGCCCCGAGGGCCAGCAACCCGCCTCGTGACATCCGCACCCCAGCCCACCATTTCACAGGCCGCGGGTTGACCCCGAAGCCGCGCGTCAGCACAACCGCGCCGTTGATCAACATTAGAGGCTTGATGTCCAAAGAAGACATGATCGAGTTCAGCGGTATCGTCACCGAACTGCTGCCAAACGCGATGTTCCGGGTGAAACTTGACACCAACGAGCACTCCATCCTTGCCCAGGTCAGCGGCAAGATGCGCAAGAACCGCATCCGCGTCCTCGCAGGCGACCGCGTGAACGTGGAGATGACCCCCTACGACCTTAGCAAGGGCCGCATCACGTTCCGCTTCAAGTGACCTGGCCGCTTCAAGTGACCTGGCCGCTTCAAGTGACCTGGCCGCTACAAGTGACTTGGCCGCTCCAGGTGACCTGGCCGTTTCAAGCAATCCCCTGCCCGTCCCCCTGATCCTGGCGTCGGCCAGCCCACACCGCCTCACGCTGCTGGCGCAGATCGGCATCGTGCCGGACATGGTCGCACCGCAGGACGTCGACGAGACCCCGCGCCCGGGCGAACTGCCCCGCCCGCTGGCCGAGCGCCTGGCGCGGCAAAAGGCAAGCGCCGCGGCGACCCAGGGGGCCTTCGTGCTCGCCGCCGACACCGTGGTCGCCGTCGGCCGGCGCGCGCTGCCGAAGGCGGACACGCGCGACCAGGCGGAACGCTGCCTCACTCTGCTCTCCGGCCGTCGGCACCACGTCTACACCGCGGTGACCCTGATCGCCCCAGACGGCGCAGCCTCCTCCAGGCTGTCCGAAAGCACCGTCATCTTCGCGCGGCTCACCGAGGACCAGAGGCGCGCCTACCTCGACGGCGGCGAGTGGCAGGGCAAGGCGGGCGGCTGCGCGATCCAGGGTGCCGCCGCCGCCTTCGTGCGCGCGCTGCACGGCAGCTACTCCGGCGTGGTCGGTTTGCCGCTGTTCGAATGCGCGCAGCTGCTGCGGGGCCGCGGCTACCTGGTTCCGTGATCGCCATCCGCGCTTCCTGCGGCCCCGGCGAAGTCCGCGCGGCCGTGCTGGACGGCGACACGCTCACCGCCTACGGCCTGTGGCGGCCCGGCGCCCCGGACGGCCTGGGCGACGTTCATGCCGCCCGCATCACCGCCCGCGTCCCGGCGATGGCCGGCGCCTTTGCCGACATCGGCACCACCAGCGGATTCCTGCCCGAAGGCGAGGGCGGCCGCCATCCAGAGGGAACCAGGCTGATCGTCCGGGTCGCGCGCACCGCGCAGGGCGGCAAGGGCCCTCGTCTGGCAGAGACGCCCGACCCCGCCGACCCCGACCCGCCGCGCCTGCTCAGGCGCGGCCCCCACGCCCTGGCCCGCCTGGCCGGCGCCCACCCGGACGCGCCGGTGCTGGTGGACGACGCCGCCATGCTGGCCCAGCTCCGCCCGCTTCTGGGCGCACGGCTCTCCCTGGTCGACCGTGCCTTCGACGACGCGCTGGAGTCCGCCGCCCAAGAGCTCGGGCTACGCTCGGCCGCGCTGCCCGGCGGCCTGCGCGCGACCTTCACGCCCACGCCCGCGCTGACCGCGATCGACCTGGACGGCGGGTCGGCCACCGCCGCGCGAGCGGGAAAATCCGCGGGCCAGCTCGCCGCCAACCGCGCCGCCCTCCCCGCTCTGGCGCGCCAGGTCGCCCTTCGCAACCTCTCCGGCGCGATCCTGGTCGACCTGGCCGGCATCCCCGCGCGCCGGCGCGCCGCCCTGGCGCCCGACCTGCAGCAGGCGCTGTCGCACGACCCCGCCCGGCCGCGCTTCCTCGGTTTCAGCCATCTCGGCCTGGCCGAGATCGTCAGACCGCGCAGCGCCGCCCCGCTGCACGAGCTGCTCGCCGGGCCGCACGCCGCAGGCCTTGCCGCCCTGCGCCTGCTCGCCGCCGAGCCAGCAGCCCGGCGTCCCGCCCTGCGCGCCTCGCCCGCCGTCGCGGCCGCGCTGCAGGCCGACCCCGCCGCCCTGCCCGACCTTGCACGGCGGCTGACCCATCCCCTCATCCTGCACGCCGACCCCACCCTGCCCCGCACGGCCTGGGTCATCGAGGACGCATCGTGACCAGACCCTGCCCGATCTGCGGACAACCGGGCAACGACGCCCACCGCCCGTTCTGCTCGGCCCGCTGCGCCGACATCGACCTCGGCCGCTGGCTGACCGCCCAATACGTCGTCCCGGCAGACGCACCTGCCGACGGGGACGGCGCGCTTGATCACCTCGAACCGGTAGAGTAAGCCTCCCGCCTCCAAGCGGAGCCCAGGTAGCTCAGTTGGTAGAGCATGCGACTGAAAATCGCAGTGTCAGTGGTTCAATTCCACTCCTGGGCACCATTGCGGACATACTGGGATGAGCAAGATCGAACCCCTTCCAGCAACCGTGCGGACGGTCGCGACCGGCTGGACGGACACGCTCCTGATCTGCCGCAAATGCAGCAAGAAGCTGCATGGCGGCTTCGGCGCCGGAGGCGAGGAAACGCTGCGCCAGGCCGTCCGAGGCGCCCTCCGCGCCGCCGGCAGGCGCGGCCAGGTCGGCATCATCGAGGTGGGCTGCCTGGGAATCTGCCCCAAGCGAGCGGTCACCACGGCGCGCGCCAGCCAGCCCGGCATCTTCACCATCGTGCCCAAAGGCCATCCAGCCGCCGCCCTGCTTTAAAGCAATGTCACGCAGACCAAAACGTCCGGAGTGACGAAATTGCTCGTTAACAGGGCCTAGACCCGTTTGAGGTCGGCCTGCTCTCCTCTCGAGCCGACCGTGCAGCCAACGCTCCGGCACGCCAGTCCTTGGTGTCAGCCCCGCTTGTCGGGGTGATTCCCGGTCAAGGCCGCCGCAGGCGCCCCGAAGCGGCTCAGCCTGGAGGGCGAACTTCCCTCCCCGCCGCCCCTGCGCTACGTCCGCCCCATGCCAAGCAGCAACGACATACGCGCAACCTTCCTCGACTATTTCGCGAACCACGGCCACCAGACCGTTCCAAGCTCGCCTTTGGTGCCGCGCAACGACCCGACGCTGCTGTTCACCAATGCCGGCATGGTCCAGTTCAAGAACGTCTTTACCGGCCAGGAGCGCCGCCCGTATGTCCGCGCCGCCAGCGCCCAGAAATGCGTGCGCGCCGGCGGCAAGCACAACGACCTCGACAACGTGGGCTACACCGCCCGCCACCACACCTTCTTCGAGATGCTCGGCAATTTCAGCTTTGGCGATTACTTCAAGCCCGACGCCATCGAGCTCGCCTGGACCCTGCTGACCCGCGATTTCGCCATCCCGCGCGACAAACTGCTGGTGACCGTGTTCGCCGACGACGAAGACGCGGCTGCGTTGTGGCGGAAGATCGCGCACCTGCCGGACGACCGCATTATCCGCATCCCGACGGCCGACAATTTCTGGCGCATGGGCGACACCGGCCCATGCGGCCCCTGCTCGGAAATCTTCTACGACCACGGGCCTGAGATCCCGGGCGGCCCCCCAGGCAGCGAGAGCGAGGACGGCGACCGGTTCATCGAGATCTGGAACCTCGTCTTCATGCAGTACGAGGAGAACCCGCCAGGCACCCGCACCCCCCTGCCGCGCCCGTCCATCGACACCGGCATGGGCCTCGAACGCTTCGCCGCCATCCTGCAGGGCGTGCACGACAACTACGACACCGACACCTTCCGCGCCCTGATCGCGGCCAGCGCGGACGCGACCGGCGTGCCGGCGGACGGCCCGTTCCGCGCCAGCCACCGCATCGTCGCCGACCACCTCCGCAGCGCCGCCTTCCTGATGGCCGACGGCGTGCTGCCCTCCAACGAAGGCCGCGGCTACGTCCTGCGCCGGATCATGCGCCGCGCCATGCGCCACCTGCACATGATGGGCGCCCGCGACCCCGTCTTTAACCGGCTCGTGCCCGCCCTGGTCCGCCAGATGGGCGCCGCCTACCCGGAACTGCCGCGGGCCGAATCCCTGATCGCCGAAACCATGCGCCTGGAGGAAACCCGCTTCAAGGCCATGCTCGACCGCGGCCTTTCCCTGCTTGCGGACGAAACCGCGCGACTGGGCGACGGCGCCACGCTGCCGGGCGACGTGGCCTTCCGCCTCTACGACACCTACGGCTTTCCGCTCGACCTCACCCAGGACGCGCTGCGCGAACAGGGCCGCGCGGTCGACGTCGCCGGCTTCGACGCCGCCATGGCCGAGCAGCGGATACGCGCCCGCGCCGCCTGGTCCGGCTCGGGCGACGCCGCCAGCGAGGCCGTCTATTTCGCCGCGCGCGACGCCGCCGGCCCCACCGAGTTCCTGGGCTACGGCACCGAACAGGCCGAGGCCGAGATCCGCGCCATACTCGTGGGCGACGAGCTGGTTGCGTCCGCCCCCTCGGGAACGCCCGTCAGGATCCTGCTCAACCAGACCCCGTTCTACGCCGAATCAGGCGGCCAGGTCGGCGACACCGGCACGCTCACCGGGCCCGACGGCCTGCGGGTCGCCATCACCGACACCCAGAAGAAAGTCTCCGACCTCTTCGTCCATGTCGGCGTGATCGAGCACGGCGAGGCCCGCATCGGCGCCCCCGTCCTGGCCGAGCTGGACCACGGCCGGCGCACCCGCATCCGCGCCCATCACAGCGCCACCCACCTGCTGCACGAGGCGCTGCGCCGTCGCCTGGGCACCCACGTCCAGCAGAAAGGCAGCCTGAACGCCCCGAACAGGCTCCGCTTCGACGTCAGCCACCCCAAGCCGATCACCGGCCCACAGTTGGCCGAGGCCGAAGACGTCGTGAACGCGCGCATACGCGAGAACACGGACGTCACCACGCGGCTGATGACGCCCGAGGCGGCTGTCGCCGAAGGTGCGATGGCCCTGTTCGGCGAGAAATACGGCGACGAGGTGCGTGTGGTCGCCATGGGCCTCGGAGACGAGCAGAAGCCCGCATGGTCCATCGAGTTGTGCGGCGGAACCCATGTCCGCCGGACCGGCGACATCGGGCTTTTCAGGATCGTGGGAGAAAGCGCGGTGAGCGCTGGGGTGCGTCGTATCGAAGCGGTAACGGGAGACGCCGCGCAATCTGCAATCAGGGACAACGACGTTCTCGTTCAGCAGGCCGCGGTCTTGCTGCGCGCACCTCCCGCCGAGATACTGCAGCGCGTCACCAACCTGGTCGAGGACCGCCGCCGCCTCGAACGCCAGGTCAGCGACCTGCAGCGCAAGCTCGCCACCGGCACCGCTTCCGAGGTCGAAGACGTCGGAGGCATACGCCTGGCCGCCCGCAACGTGGGCGACGTCGCCCCGAAGGAGCTCAAGGGCCTGGCCGAAGCCGTCCTCAAGCAGCTCGAAACCGGCATCGTCGCGCTGGTCTCCACTGCCGAAGGCAAAGCCGCCATCGTCGTGGCAATCTCCCCAGACCTCGCCGGCCGCGTCGACGCCGTCCGGCTGGCGCAGGCCGCCAGCGCTGCCGCGGGCGGCAAGGGCGGCGGCGGCCGCCCGACCCTGGCCCAAGCCGGCGCCCCAGACGCCACCCAGGCCGACGCCGCCCTGCAAGCTGTGCGGGACGCAATCCCAACCGCATAGCCCCGACACCCTGCGGCCCGCCGATCGTCGCGAGGCCACCAGCCTAAGCAATCCGCCGCGGGCCCAGGGACCTCGCGTGGCCAGGACAGCGGCACGCCCGTCGGACACCGGCAACCCGTATCGCCGGCTTGCAGGCTCGACGGGCAGCACGCCATCGAGACGAGGCCGGTCCAGGCGTTTTGCATAGGCGCATCGCCGCCAATACTTCGAGATGCGGTCAGCCCTTCAGTATATCCGCCAACTCATCGACTACGTTAAAAACGGTCCGATACCGTATCGATATGATACTGATCCAGTGATTTGTGTTGCTTCTCGTCTACCGTAATGTTCTGGTGTTCACTCAAGTAACGACCACCCGCGTGACAGGTTTTTGTTTCTATTGGTTAATACAACCAAAGAACTCAACTGGAGGTGTAGAATGAAAATTTTCCTTTTCGCCTGCGCAGCCCTGATGCTGCCGGTGGCAGCCCACGCCGCAGCCTTCCCGCCAAATTGCAACCCCTCGCCCACGGCAGGAGACGACACCACGGATTTCTGCACGACCGAGTATTTCCCCGATCCCTCACGCTCGCTCCAACCCAACGCCGCAGCCGCCCTGGGACACAACCTGCCCAATGTGGGCCTGACGAACCTGACGGACTACGTGTTCGGTCAGTCCGCCGCCGGATCCAACGTCCGGTCGTTTCAGGACGTGCTGAACACCTTCTTCACACGTCCGCTGTCGGGCGAAACGATCGATCCCTCACAAGCAGCCCCGAACGTGGCGCCAGCAGACACCGCAGGAGACAGCTTCCAGTTCGGCGTCTACCGCACCTTTCCCATGGGAAGCAGGAACCAGAACCTGCTGGTCACAGCCAACGGACTTCATTTCAAGAGCATCTGCTCGAACAACAGGACCAACTGCACCCAGGGCAACATCTGGTCTGGCATGATACGCCCGCAATTCGTTTTTTTACCGAATCAGACCCTGAAATTCGTGTTCACCAGCCCGCCCGGCTGCAAGGAATGGTTCGCCATGTGGGAATTCTCCGGCGAGGAAACCTCCGGCTTCAACACAGGCCCGAATCAGATCTACAGCTCCGTCAACGGCCTCAGCTACGAATTCGACACGCCCGACAACTTCACCACCTGTTACGCCTACCCCGCAACGGCCGCAGGACACGGGATCATCGACGGCTTTCCCTACGAAGCCAACGGAATCAGCTACTCGACATACTGGCCAAGCGGAAACGGCTGGATCTATCACAACGGCCAGGGCGAGGAACCGTACCTCGAAACGCCGCCCCAACTCGCCATCAACGCCGGAAGACACGAATACGTCGTCTCGTGGGACAACACCGTTCCGACACAGAGCATCATATCGTCGTTCCTCGACGGTCGGCTCATCCACCAGCACCTCTTCGACTGGTCGCTCAACGCCGGCAACCCGACGCCGAACGGCCAGCCCCTCGGCCTGGTCGTGATGGTCTCCCAACAGAGCTTCCCCTCGTTCGCGCAAGCCGGAGAACCGCTCCAGCAAAGCGATTTGGGAGATGGCGTGCTCTACGAACTCGCTCAGTTCAGCGGCTTCATCTCCCAGGCAACAGCGTTGAACTACGCGCCACCTGGGACAATCAACGGTTGCGGGGGTGAGTGTCCGTAAAAGCTTGGGGGACGCTGTCCCCCAACCCCCCTGCCGGGTCAGGGACCCCAGACCTCCATTTCTTAAGAAGCCGTGACATTCGGCCTGGGACATGTCACGAACGATTCGTTAACCATCGGCTAGGTTTTCGACACACCATCATCCGGGACACGCCGTCTGTGCCGGTCAGTCGAAAAGGATGAACATGATGTCCGGCGAACTGAGCCGTTTAAGCAGCCGCCGGGCGCCCTTTTCGGCCACACGCTCAAGCGAAATCAGGTCGCTTACAGGCATCCGCGGCGTCGCCGCCATCATGGTCGTGCTCTACCATTACTTCCAAGACAGCAAGGGAACTCCGCTCCTCCACGCGGCCGTCTTCCACGGCTACATCGGGGTGGACCTCTTCTTCGTTCTCAGCGGCTTCGTCATCGCACTCAACTATGCGAAGACGTTCGATACGTTTTCCTCGCGCGCCTACCTCGAGTTCCTCGGCAAGAGGCTCGCTCGGGTATATCCACTCTATCTGCTGATGACGTTGCTCGCCGCAGCCTTCATGTGGGGCGGCCTGACCGCTCGCCCTGCGCCCTCGGCGGCCGAGCTGGGCAGCAACCTGCTGATGGTCCAGACATGGGGCTTGGCCGACAGCATCGATGCGCCTGCCTGGTCGATCAGCACGGAATGGGCCGCCTACCTGATGTTCCCGCTTATGGTCCACCTCGTCCTCACCCGCCGGGCACTGTGCGCGGCCGCATCGTGCGTCGCGCTGGCCGCTGTCGTTATCCTGTCGTCGATGAGCGCGGCAGAACTCAACCAGGTCGCGGGCGGGCACATCCTGCGAAGCGGCCCGATGGACATAACCGGCCTCGGAACCCCCTACCCGTTGCTCCGCTGTCTCGCATCCTTCGTGATGGGCATGACCGCCACCCGGCTGGCCGTGCGGGCCAGGGCCGGAGCCGCCGGAAACTGGCGATATGCCGGCGACGTCACCTTTGCGGTCGTGCTGCTGCTGTGGATCACGCCCGGAACCGACGTTCTGCTGATCGCCGCCTTCGTGGCCCTGGTCGTCGCCCTGTCGTTCGAGCGGTCACTGACCGCACGGGTGCTGGCCACGCCCGTGATCTACTGGCTTGGAGAAATCTCCTACTCGATCTACCTGGTCCATGTGCCCATCGAAAACCTCGTGCGCCGGCCGCTGAAGGCGCAGCTCAACCTGCACCACATCCCGCACGCCTATTCGCTGGCGGGCGTGGTTCCCCTGGTGATCACGCTCCTGGTCGCAACCCTCACGTTCTACACCGTGGAAAAACCCGCCCGCCGCGCGGTCCGCAGCCTCACGCACCTCCGCCTCGTCCCGATCCAAACCGAACCCGCCGCCCCCCTGACCCCATACGCAGGGTAGGCTTCAGCACGGGATTTACATGCCCGACATTTCCACGGATTACGGCGCGGGCCGGAATTCGACGGTTTCTCCTCTGGATGTCGTGGGCCTGACGCCCACCGGTGCATTACGGCAACGTAGCTCAGTCAAAGAGCACCAGACTTCATCGTCGAACGACAATGACCACGCTGCAGTGCGCATCCACGATACCTGCTTCACCCTTGCCTCTCGTAAGGAAACTCCTTACCAGACGCATCATGATTACGAGCAAGCTCACTAGCAAAGCCCAAACCACAATACCTCAATCGGTTCGAGCCGCCCTGCGTTTACGAGAGGGTGACGACATTGCTTATGCCATCGAGCCGGGCCGTGTGGTGCTGACGCGGGCACAGCCAGACCACCCGCGGGACGATCCGTTCGCAACGTTCTCCGAATGGGATAGCCCCGCCGACGCTGAAGCCTATGCCGGACTGTGAGGTCTGGGACCTCGTCCGCGTTCCCTTCCCCTACACCAACCGCCCCATACAGCAACGCCGGCCGGCTCTGGTGGTGGCGGCGCCGCAGGCCCCGGGGGCGCCGAGGCTGCTGTGGGTGCTGATGGTGACCAGCGCGGCGAATAGAGGCTGGCCGGGCGATGTGGCTGTGTCTGACCTTGCCGCCGCGGGTTTGCCGGCTGCTTCCGTCGTTCGATCCGCGAAGATTGCCACGATCGAGGCACAGGACGCGGAGCGGATCGGCGCGCTGCCCGAGGCGGACCGGCCGCTGGTCGCCATCGCCTTGCGCGATAGCCTCGCCCAAGCCCTAATCGGCTGATCCACCGTCTCGCACGTCGAGGTCACATCCCGCCGCTGAGGAGCGCACTTCTTTCAAGACTGCGCGGACAGCCTTTCAATGGCGTCTAGCCGGAGAGCACGACGTCTTTGCGGGCCAGCGTCTCTGTAATCGACGTGGCTGGAGCGGTGTCTTTGGGGTCGTTGGCTGCTTCGAGGTCTGCGAGTTCGGCGTAGACTCGCAAGCCTCTTAAACTTTCGCGCGCCAGGCTGCCGTCCGATGTGACACCGTCGGTGAGCCGTAGAACCCGCTGGGCGAGTTCGTCGCGGTGCTTGGTGGACATGTCGATATGCTCCCGCTGAGCGCCCGTACTGAGCTGAACGGGCTGCTTTGGGTAGTCCGGCTTGGATTACGGCATGATGAACCGGGTGTGTCTTCGTGTGACAGTCGGGGTATGTCTCTACGGATCAGCCTCGGGGCGCCCTTGCCAGAAGGTCCTCTATGGCCCTGGCTGTCCTAGACGTGTTGTCGGCGACCTGGAATAGAGCCGCGATGGCGCCAAACAGGGTTCCAGCGATGACCAAGCCGATGAAGCCGCCGATGGTGGCGCCGATCAGGAACCCCATGTGGGCGCTGTGAGACGCAGCGCCGCCGCCGAGTATGCCCAGTATCACAACGAGGATCGCCGCGGCACCGACGAGAAATCTGCCTACTGAGACGAGGATGCCCACTGCCATGCGCTCCCGCTGAAGCGTGCAAGGTTGCACAGCGGGAACACTTAGCCCAGCCCCGGCACGTCAGTTGTGGAAAACGCCCGTGCCGACGTCACCGGCGAAATCTGCCAGCCATGTCCTGAGAGCGTAGGTGCGGCAGGCACCGCTCGACTTGTGCGTGACGGTCACCACTCTTCGGGACGGGCCGAGTTCGCCTTCGGACGGAACGGGCAGCGAGGCCGTTATTTCGAAGTCGTTTGGATTGCGCCCCTGCTTGTCCATGAAGGCGTGGTAATCGGCGAGGTGCAGGTTGGCGCCCGTCATCTGCTCACTTCCTTCGAAATGCGCCACAGCAACAGTGCGAAGCGGTGGCGCAGGCGTGAAACATCGTCTGCCAGTTCCGCCCGGTGATACGCTTGAGCCACCCTGGCGTAGCTTCCGTCACCGTCCCTCCGACAGTAACATGCTGGCTCAAGTCTCAGCGCGAGACTGCCGACAGTCCATAAAGGTCAGAGTTCAATGACAGAGTCGCCGCATCAGTGGTTTCGTACCAGGCTGGTTGCCCTTATGGCCGAAGCGCAAGCAGCCGGCATGGCCCACGATGTCTCTGTGGCTGTCATCACAGACCTGGTGAACGGGCCGCTATCGGCGGACGCGCCGTTGCCAACAGGGGAGAACGCGAACCAGGACATCGGCGAGCCGGACTACATGGCCAATCAAGATTCTGGAGTGCACCCCTCTCTGCCCGACGAGCCAGGCGACGCTGGCAGCCTCGGGCAGGTGGGTGGCAACCTTGGCCGTCACCGAAACTGGTAACTGCTTCGGCAGCACTCGTCTGCGGTCCTGAAAACAGCATTGCAGGGCCGCAGACGCGTTATACGCCGGCGGTCTGGCCGGCCTGGGCGAGCGACATGTATTTCTGCGTCGTTGGCACGATCGCCTGCTCGATGAACCTCGCCATCGCCTGCTCCTCGCCCAGAGATTGCTTCAGCAACGGTATCGCCGCCGGGTCGCCGACCTGCTCGGCCATCGCGATCAGGCTGGTGTAGGACGCGATCTCCTGATGCTCGAACGCGTAGTTTGCGAACGTGTTCTTCAGGATCTCGTCGGGGGCCGGCGCGTGCAGGGCAGCGGCAACGTTGCCCATCACCGACTGCACGGCACCTTTCACCGCAGACGGCGTCGTGCCGTGCCGTTGCAGAATCGACTCCAGACGCGATGCCTGTTCTTTCGATTCCGCCAGGTGCTGAGAGAGCTTGGCTTTCATTTCAGGATAATTCTCCAGGCGTTCCACCTGACGTTCGGTCAGCTCGATCGCCGTTTGCTCCAGAGCATGCAGGTTGCGCAAACCCGTGTGATAGATTTCGTGCATCTTGTTTCCGCCAGCATCGCCGTCCATGACATCTCTCCGTGTGGGTTGATACGGTGTTAGCGCGCGCAAGCCGCCTGCGCTTCCTGCGTCACGCTTGTTTGACCGCGATCAGCTGCGGCGTCGTACCGCAGCGCCCAACAGCATCGCACCCAAGGCTGCGGCAACAACGGTCGCCACCGGGTTGATCTGCGCTTCCAGCAAAAGGCTGGTCTTGCGGGTGAACGGCTTGAGCGTGCTTCGCTCGTGCAAATCCTCGCGAACCTCGTAGAGGTTGTCGCGCTGCGCGGCATCGCCCCTGTGCTTCGTCGTCTGCGAAAACCTGCCGAAGCTTGCGAACACCCAGTCCATCAGGCCAGGCGCGATCCGGTTTGCGATCACCAGGGATTCGCCGCCTGCGCCACCGATCGTGATGTCGCGCATCCTGTGTTCCGCCGCGTGCAGGATCGCGCGCGCAACAAGGTGGGGATCGTAGGCCGGCGGCGGATTGCGCGTTCCGGGCGCGCCGATGGCGTTCCTGGCATGCTCCATGAAACCCGTGTTGATCGCAGCAGGCTTGATCAGCGTGATCGACACCGGATAGTGGGCCGCAACGGTCTCGCGACGGAATGCCTCGGTGAAGCCCTTCACAGCAAACTTTGCGGCGCAGTAAGGCCCCTGAAACGGTATCGCAATCTCGCCCAGCACGCTGCCGACGTTGACGATGGCGCCGCCGCTGGATTTGAGGTGTGCACTGGCCGCGAGCATGCCATGGACGACGCCCCAGTAGACGACGTCGAACAGGCGCCGCTGGTCCTCCAGCGTCACGTCCTCGATCGCGCCGTAGATGAATACGCCGGCGTCGTTGATCCACGTGTCGAAGCCGCCGAACAACTGGATCGCGCGGGCCGCCGCGGCATCGACCTGCTTACGGTCGGCGACGTCGGCCACCGCGTATTCCGCCTGGCCGCCCTGCGATTTCAGCTCCGTGCACAGCTCGGCCAGCGCGTCCTCGTTGCGCGCGACGAGCAGCAGGCGCGCGCCCCTCTCACTGGCGAGCCGCGCGGTCGCGAGCCCGATGCCGGACGTGGCGCCAGTCAGCACGATCGTCTGCTGCGAGAGTGGTTTGAGCTTCGGTGATGCCATGATCGGGCGCCTCCTCTGCCCACCGCGAAAACACCAGGTGGTGGCCGAAGTTGCAGACGCCGCCTCCACCGAAATCAGAGCGATGTCACGCAGACCGGAAAGATCGAGTGACGAATCGCTCGTCAAACAGGAGCTATACCGGTTTGACGTCGTCTCTATGCGGACACGCTGCGTGAAACCGGTCTAGCGCGTCAGATAATCCACCAGAGTCATGCCGAACAGGATCAGCACCCAGAAGAAGCCCAGGCTCGAGAACACACGCACCAGCGGTGGTTCCTGCAGCACCTCCATCGAGACGAGCAGCACGGTCAGCACCATGCAGACCACGACGAACGCCTCTACGGCCCAAACCGCACGGAACGGAAGAGTGGCGCCCAGCACAACATTGACGCCGAGAAGCGCCATCAGAGCCACGAAGGAGAGCACCGGCGCGCGCATGTGGCGCCACAGCAGGCGGCGATCCTCCGCCGTCATCGGTTCAGCACGTAAAGTACGGGGAAGACGATGATCCAGATCAGGTCGATGAAATGCCAGTAGAGGCCATAGATCTCGATCCTGTTCTGATGCGTCTGCAGGAAATGCGGCCTGCTCGCCTGCCATGTCAAAGCCAGCAGGATGGAAACGCCGGTGATCAGATGCACGCCATGCAGCCCGGTCGTCACGTAGTACACGTCGAGGAACAGCCGCGTCGACGGATGCGCGCCGAGCGCGTAGGGCCGCGACAGGAACGGCATCATGTCCTCGCCGTAATCCTGGTAATACTCGTAGCCTTTCAGCAGCAAGAACAACGTGCCCAAGGCGGCCGTGGCCAGCATGAAGCCGATCATGCCGCGCCGCCAGCCGAGGCGGGAGAGTACGATCGCGCCGGACATCGTCAGGCTGGAACAGATCAGCACGGCGGTGTTGCTGGCGCCAATCCAGAATTTCAGGTGAGTCGTCGCCAACGTCACGTCGGCGGGAAACTGGATGCGCAGGACCAGCGCGCAGAGGAACAGCCCGGCGAACAGCAGCAGCTCGGTGACCAGCCACGCCCACATGCCGAGCGTGCCGACCTCTCGCTGCTGCTCCTTGGTGGTAAAATGTTCGGCCAGCTCGATGTCGACCGCTTCCGCTGCGCTGTCAGCCAACTTCCGGCGCCTTGATCGGGTAATCGTAAGGCTCGAAATCCACCCGCGGAGTCGAGAGGAAATTATGCGCAGGCGGCGGCGAACTGGTGGTCCACTCCAGGCCCTTCGCCTGCCAAGGATTGGCCGGCGCGCGCTTGCCGAACCACAACGACCAGGTGAGATAGATCATCGGAAAGAAGTAGCCGACCGCCAGTATGGTGGACCCGGCGCTCGACAGCACGTTCAGCAGCTGGAACTCCGGCGGATAAACGTGGTAGCGCCGTGGCATCCCGAGATAGCCCAGGATGAATTGCGGGAAGAACGTGACGTTGAAGCCGATGAAGATCAGGAACGCGCCAACCCGCCCCCAGGCTTCGGGATACATGCGGCCGGTGAATTTCGGCCACCAGTAATGCAGCCCGCCCAGAAAGGCGAGCATGGTGCCGCCCACCATGATGTAGTGGAAATGCGCGACCACGAAATACGTGTCGTGCAGATGCGCGTCCACCGCCAGCGTGGCCAGGAACAGGCCGGTCAGCCCGCCCAGCACGAACAGTCCGATATAGCCCATCGCATACAGCATGGGCGTGTCCAGACGGATCGCGCCCTTATGGATCGTCGCCGTCCAGTTATAGACCTTCACCGCCGACGGCACCGCGACCGCGAAGCTGAGGAACGAGAACACCGTGCTCGCCAGCTGGCTCTGGCCGTTGACGAACATGTGGTGGCCCCACACGAAGAAGGTGATCGAAGCGAGCCCTATGCTGGCATAGGCCACGAAGCGATAGCCGAACACGCGCTTCTGGCTGAACGCCGCCACCAGCTCGGTGATCACGCCCATGCCGGGCAGCACCATGATGTAGACGGCGGGGTGCGAGTAGAACCAGAACAGATGCTCGAACAGCACCGGGTCGCCGCCGAGCTTGGGGTCGAACACGCCGATGTGGAACGCGCGCTCCATCACCAGCAGGATCAGCGCCAGCGTTATCACCGGCGTGCCGAGCAGGAAGATCAGACTGGTGGCGTACAGCGTCCAGATCAGGATAGGCATGCGAAACCACGTCATGCCGGGGCAACGCATCTTGTGGATGGTGACGATGAAGTTCAGCCCGGTCAGGATCGAGCTGAAGCCCACGATGATCACGCCGATCAGCGCCGGTATCACGTAGAAATTCGAATACGTGGTGCTGTAGGGCGCGTAGAACGTCCATCCCGTATCCACTCCGCCCACGATCAGCGTGACCAGGGTGAACAGCGCGCCGGTCATGAACACGTACCAGCTCAGCAGGTTCAGCCGGGGAAACGCCAGGTCCTTGGCACCGATCATCAGCGGCACCAGAAAGTTGCCGAACGTTGCCGGAATGGACGGGATCAGGAAGAACCACACCATGATCACGCCGTGCATGGTGAACAGCTTGTTGTAGGTGTCGTTGGTGAAGATCACCCCGTTGGGCACCACCAGAGACAACCGAACCAACCCGGCCGCGATCGCGCCCAGCACGAAAAACCCGGTGATCGAGGCGAGGTAGAGCAACGCGATGCGCTTGTGATCGGTGGTGAAGAACCAGCTTCGCAGCGTGTGTTCGGCGTGCAGGTAGTCCGATGGCCGGTCCAGGGTGATCCTGGCGGTGCCTGGGTCGCGGTAGATCGAGTCGAGTGGGCTCATGACCCTGGCTCCTGCACTGTCTTGATGTAGGCGATCAGCTGGATCAGCTCGTCTTCCGGAATCACGTTGGCGAAGCTCGGCATCACCTGCTTGTAGCCGGCAATCAGGTTGTGATCGGGGTTGAGTATCTTGTCGCGGATGTAGCTGTCATCAGCAATCACCGTGCCGCCTGCCTCCATCGGCACCGGCCGGCCGTACAGCCCTGCCAGCATCGGCGCGCGCACGGTCGCGGCTGCACCATGGCAGCCGGTGCAGCCGTAACTGGCGAACAGCCGCTTGCCGCCGGCCGCGATCGACTGGCTGGATCCCGCCTGGCCGAGCCAATGCTCGTAGTCGCGCGGCGTCTGGACGTAGATCTGCCCGTCCATCACCGAATGATCGGTCCCGCAATATTCCGAGCAGTACAGCCTGTAGGTTCCCGGCAGGTCGGCGGTGAACCAAAGCTGCGTGTAGCGCCCTGGCAGGGCTTCCATCTGCACGCGGAACCCCGGCAGGTACAGCGAGTGGATCACGTCCTGGCTGATCATGTTGATCAGCACCGGCTGGCCTGCGGGCACGTGCAGGTCGTTGATCTCCGCCTGGCCGCCCGGGTGCTGAAACTTCCACATCCACTGCCGCCCAATCGCCTCGATGCGCAGGGCGTTGCCGGGCGGGTGCTTGGCTGTATCGAACATCTGCGCGCCCCACGCGAAGAAGGTCAGCGTGAGGAAGAACGGGATCAGCATCCAGGACAGTTCGAGCTTCACGTTCCGGTCCGACGTGTGTTCTCGGTCCGCACGCCGCCCCGTGCGATACACCAGGGCGAAATAGGTGATCGCCAGGAAGATCGGCACTGTCAGCAGCAGCGTCACCACCGTGAAAGCCAGGATCAGGTAGTCGACATGGGTGGCCGCGTGGCTGGCCGCCTCCGGCCACAGCGCAAGCGCGTGCTCGGCGGGGCTGCCGGAAACGCTCACCGCCCGTCCCCCTGCGTGGGCGTGCGCCCGTCGCCCTGGGTGTCGGGCCGGTCCAGCTGCTGGCCGGCCAGCAGCGCCATGGCGCGGTCGATCGGAATGCGCGCGGTATTGGGGTCGAGACGGGCGAGGCTGTGCAACAGCTGATACTCGTGGGTTCGCAGGCGAGCGATGTCGCCCACCGGATCTGCCTGCAGGTTGGGTTCGGGCGGCGTGGTCTGCACGCGCTGGGTGGGCGTCAGCCCCGCCTCGCGCGCGCTGTCGGCATGATGAAGCGTGTGCAGCAGCGTCGCCATCAGGGCGATGGAGCCGACGGCAACGCTGCCGTAGATGGCCATCGCGCGGAAGATGCCGCGCGAGTCCGCATCGACCGGCTCGTGCCCTGCCGACACCGCGGCACGGCTGGGCGCCATCGCCGGCGCGCCACGCCCGCTGCGCTCATCGAACGGGTCGTCCTTGGCGCGCGGCCGGGGGGCGAACAGGCGCGCACCGCCCAGCGCCGCAACGGCGCCGATCAGGAAGGTCGCAACCCCTGCCCGCCGCCGGGGCGCGCTCATGCCGGCACCGCGCGGGGCCGCAGCATCCACAGAAAAGCCGCGCAGAGCAGCGCAGAGGCAGGCAATGCCAGGTCCGATACGTCCAACAGGAACCGCCCGCGTATGCTTGGCGTGACGAGCCAGAGTGCGGCCCCCATCTGCACCAGCACCACAGCCGCAGCGCAAGACCTCAAGACGAAGCGGCGCTGCACAAGCCAGGACGGCCCGAGCAGCACGACGCAAAGCACCAGCACAGATGCTCCAGCCCAGCCCAGCCCCACGCCGAGAGCGTCGCCACGCTGGATGTACCAGGCAATCTCCGCCGGCTGGTTGGCCGACCAGATGATGAGATACTGGGTAAACTGCATGACGCTCCAGGCGACCATGGCTACCACCAGCCAAGAGGCCGCCCAGACCGGCCGTGCAGGCACCAGCAGCAAACTGACGCCCAGCGCCAGCGCAGATTGCCCTGTCATAACCAGCACGCCAAATCCCGCAGCGTTCAAGCCGGGCGTCAGCGACATGACCCAGTCCGTCGCTGCCAACGCGCCGACGACCACGTGCAGTATCAGGCCAAGACAGCACAGCGCCGCACGCGGCTGGCCCCGCGGCGGCCCCAAGCTGAGCAAGGCAAGCACGCTCCACACCGTGAGATAGACGACGCTTCTTTCTATGAACGGCACAGGACTCCACCAAGCACCGGCAAAGCCGTGCATGGGATGCGCCGCCCAGGGATATAGTGATGGCAGGAAAAAGAAGATCGGCAAACCGGCCAGCGCGGTCAAAGGCAACAGGATAAGAAGCCAGCGCAGAGGGCCGGTTTCCAGCGAGCCGCCAAGCCCGGCCAGCTCCAGTCCATAAACGATAGGAAGAGCGCCCACCGGGACGGAAAGGCAGAACAGCCACGCAGCCAAGTAGGACGGCATCAACCTGCCGCCCAGGGCTGCGGCGGCGGCATAGACCGCCGCCAACACGACTGCGGCTACCGCAACCCGTCTCAACGCATGCCCTCCGCCGGCCTGGCCGGCGCCAGTTGCGCGCGCTCTTCGGGCGAAAGGCTTGCCACCGGCGCCGCCTGGCTCAGTTGCAGCGCGCGTATGTAGGCGGCGATGGCCCAGCGGTCGGGCGGCGGCACACGGGCGGCGTAGCTGTACATCACGCCATGGCCGTAGGTGATCGCGTCGTAGAACACCTGTGCGCGCGCGTGGCGCAGCCGTTCGGAGTGGAAGCTCGGCGGATGCGGAAAGCCGCGCTGCACGATCATGCCCTCGCCGTCGCCGCTATCGGCGTGGCAGGGGGTGCAAAAGATGTTGTAGCGCTGCTGGCCGTGTTCGATCAGCGCGGCATCCATGATGCGGGGAGGCGGTACGGGCGCGTCCGGCTGCTCGCGCGCCAGCGTGCCGGGCACAGGCGGCCGCATGCTGGACCCGTTGGACGCCGTGTCGTCGCGGTCCCACGGCCGTATCACCCGCTGGGTGTACATGTCCTCGCGCTTGCAGGCGCTCACCGCGGTCAGCACCAGCAGCGCGGCACACACAAGCCGGACGCTCATCGCGGCACCTTGTGCACCGACAGCGCCGGCAAAGCGGTCAGGATCGCTTCCGCCGTGCCGGGGTCGAAGGCTTCGTCCAGCCCGTGCGCCGCCACGAAAAAGCGGTCGGCCGACGCGCGCACGATGCCGGGGATGTTGAACGCGGGGTGGTTCAGACGCGGCAGGCGGTTGAACACCAGCATCGCGCCGACCACCGCCATGCCCGCCACCAGCGACCCGAAGGAGAGGCTGGGCACGACGAAGGACTGCCAGCTGAAATCGGGACGGCCGCCGATGTTGAACACGTAGTCATGCACGGTGGCGTACGTGCAGATGCCGAACGTGCCGCCCGCGCCGAGCAGGAAGCCGCCCAGGGCGAAGCCGCGGATGGAGTGGCTGTGCAGACCCAGCGCGCGCGCCGCGGCAAGGCTCGGGACCGGCGAATACGCGTCGACCCGCAGGTCCTGCTTCCCGCGCAGCACCTCGACCGCGTGGGCCATGTCGGCTTCGGTCGCGAATTCGGCGGCCACCCCCCAGGTCGGCGCGCGATGCGCCGCACCCTGCTTGGCGGGGTCCATGCCGGCGCCGGTGCGATGGGCAAGCTGGCGGCTCTCCATCATCGAAACGATCGGCAGCAGCCGCAGGAACAGCAGGAGCAGCAGGAGGAACAGCCCTGCCGACCCGGCAAACGTGCTCCACTCGAAGAACGTGATCCGGCTGCCATGCGCCGCAGACGGCAGGTAGTCGTGCTGCAGGCTGCCCACGATCAGCGCGTAGTGGTCGCCCCAGATGCCTGCAGCAGCAGCCCCGCCGACCCAGGCCAACACCGCGGGAGAGGCACGCAGGCGGGGGATCGCGAACAGCAGCGGCGGCAGAAGCCCGGCCGTCACCAGCATCCAGAAGCTCCAGGCAGCCGGCCCGGCAATCCTGCGCAGCCTTGCCGCATGCTCGAACGAGTCGCCGCTGAGCGCGCCCACGAACGCCGTCGTCGCCTCGCAATAGATGTTGACCAGCGCCAGCCCGAGCAGCAGCAGCGCCAGCAGCTGGACGTGGCGCAGTGTCACCAGCGATTCGAGGTGGAACGCGCTGCGCAGGACCACAGTCAGCACGGACAGCATGCCGACGCCCGCAAACACCGCGCCTGCGAGGTAGGTGACCGGCAGCAGGGTGTCGTGCCAGCCAGGCTCGGAGGTGCCGGCGAACATCACCGAGGCACCGACCTGCAACGCAACCACGGTGACCACGCCGAGCAGCGCCAGCGAGCGGTACGCCTGCACCCAGCGATGCCAGTGCACGGCGGAGCCGCGCCATCCAAGCGCCGCGATGCCGTAGAGCTGCGCGCGAAACAGCGCCCAGTTGATGTCGCCCGTGGGCGCGGTGGTGCGGGCGCGATGCCAGGCCGCGTCGCGCAGGCTGGCCAAGTCCGGCAGCAGACCCACGAACCACAGCCCGGACGCCAGGCCGAGGAAGCTCAATATGTCGAACGCGTCCCAGAACAGCGGGCTGCGGAACTGCGGCCACAGCGCGAAGCTGTTGGGGTAGGGCAGGTTCCAGTAGAAGAACCACGGCCGCCCCAGATGGATGATCGGGTACACGGCAGCGGCTGCGGCAGCCAGCAGCGCCATCGTCTCGCTGATCCGGTTCAGCGCGCTGCGCCAGGCGATGTCGAGCAGCAGGAACATGCCGCTGACCAGCAGGCCGCCGCAGGCGATGCCGATCCACCAATCGTAGCTGACGATGTCGAGCGCCCAGGTGACAGGGATGTTGTTTCCCCAGACCGCCACGCCTTCGTAGAACAGCACGCCGAGAGACACCGCCAGCAGGCCGGTCAGCGCCAGCGCCGCCGCGAACGCCAGCCACCAGCTGCGCCAGCCCCGAACGCTGAGCGGAATGCCGGCGAGCGTGTCGCCTATGCTGTCATAGGTCTGGCCGGCGCCCATGAACGGCGAGGCGGTTTCGGAGGCGCCGGACGGCATGCTCAGCTCTCTCCCGCTGCCGGCGCGCGCGCCGCGAGGTAGGTGGTGCGCGGCCGCGTGTTCAGTTCGCCCAGCAGAGCATAACGCCGCGGATCCTGATGCGCGCGCGCAACCTCGCTGCCCTGCAGGGCAAGATCGCCGAAGGTGATCGCGCGTGTCGGGCAGGCGTCCTGGCAGGCGGTGCGCACGCCGCCATCCTTGATGGGCGTGTAGTCGCGGTCGGACGCGGCACGCGCCTCTGCGATGCGCTGGACACAGTAGGTGCACTTCTCCATCACCCCGCGCGAGCGCACCGTCACGTCGGGGTTGCGCTGTTCGACGATGGTGGGTGCTGCACCCGCCGAATAGTCGGCGTAGTTGAAGCGGCGCACCTTGTAGGGGCAGTAGCCGGAACAGGCGCGCGTGCCGATGCAGCGATTGTACACCATCAGGTTCAGGCCTTCATGGTCGTGCAGCGTCGCTTCCACCGGGCAGCCCACTTCACAGGGCGCCTGCTCGCAATGCATGCACGGCACCGGCATGAAGTGCGCGGGCGGCAGCGGCGACGCGTCGGCCTGCGCTGCGGTGGGCCCAGGCTCCTGTGACTCGCCAGGCTCCTGTGACTGGCCAGGCTCCTGCGATTGGTAGATGTCGACCCGCAGCCAATGCATCTCCCGCCCGCGCAGAACCTCGTCGCGGCCGACGGTGGCGATGTTGTTCTCGGACTGGCAGGCGGTGACGCAGGCGTTGCAGCCGATGCAGGTGTCCAGATCGATGACCATGCCCCAGGCGCGGCCGTCTGACTGATGGTCGGGGTACAGCGTCGGCGGCCGGTAGTCGCCGTCGCCGACCGGCGGGGCGCCGGCATGCTGCACGCGCACGAAGTCATACCCCTCCATCGTCGTGTGGTCCTGCGTGCTCGCCAGCGTGCGATGCTCGCCGGTGCGCCGCAGCACGACCGCGCCGCCGAGCCAGGGCCCGTCGGACCGTCTGATGTCGTAGGCGTTGTAGCCGAGCCCTGCCGATAGCTGACCGACGACCTGCCGCCCGTAGCCCAGCGTCACGCTCACCACGTCGTCGGCCTGGCCGGCGAACACCCAGACAGGGCCCTCGACCATCCTGCCGCCGGCCTGGACCTGGACCACGTCGCCCGTCGCCAGATGCTGCCGCACGGCCAGCCCTGGGCCGATGCCGACCACGTTTTCCCAAACCACCTTGCTGATCGGCTTGGGCAGTTCCTGCAGCCACGCGTTGTCGCTCGCAAAGCCGTCCCAGACGGTCGGGTCGGGCCTGAACACCAGGGTCAGCGCGCCGGCCTCCGGCTGCGGCGCCGAGGGTGATGCGGCAACCGGTGCGGCGCCAGCCTGCACCACGACCACAGGCGACCGCCCGTCCTCGAACACGCCGGACAGCAGCGCCGCACGCCAACGCTCCTCGGAAGCCGGCGTGCCGTTGGCACCCCAATGGGAGCGCAGCAGGTCCAGTCCGGGCTTCGGTTCCGCATCGGCCAGGAAGGAGACGATCTCCTGCAGCGACCGCCCGTCATAGAGCGGCTTGATGGTCGGCTGGATCAGGCAGGCCGTGCCGTCCAGCGCGTAGGCATCGCCCCAGCACTCCAGCGGATGGGTGATCGGCAAGTGCCAGTCCACGTTCAACGCCGTCTCGTTGGCGTACAGCCCGGCATGGATCTTCAGCTTCACGCGCGACAGCTTCGTTGCGAAATCCAGGTCGACGGGCGCGTCGTAGACCGGGTCGGCGTTCAGCATCAGCAGCGCCTCCACGCGTCCCGCCGCCATGTCGGCAGCCAGCACGGACAGGTCGGGCGCCTGCTGCAGCAGCGGCGCGGTGTGAAGCACGGTGCGGCCGGTGTTGCCCAACGACGCATTCAGCCGCTGCACCGCCGCCTGCACGCCAGCATCGGCGTGCAGTCCTGCAACCACCGCGCCTGCGCCGCGCGCCCCGTCCAGAGCGTGCCAGGCACCCTCGCACCAGCGCTGCGCAGCCTGCGGCAATGGCGGTCCTGCCGTGCCCTGCGCGCGCGCCAGCAGCCACTGCGCCATCGCCGACACCAGCGCCGGCGACGCCGATACCGCGTGGTCCGCCTTGGCGCTGGTCAGGTTCGGCACCGGGCCGGCGGCCCACATCGCCAGCAGCCCGCCAGCGGCGGAGGCAGCCTGGCGCGCGTCGGACCACTCGCGCGCCGCGCCCACCTGGTGCGGTCCCGGGTCGAGCAGGTCGCCGTCCAGGCTGACGATCACACGCGCGCCCGCCAGCCGCCAATGCGTCTCCAGGGGCCTGCCGAACGCCTGGCGCGTGCCCTCGTAGAGCGCCGCGCGCGTGGCGGGCACGTGGGCGTACAGCCGCATCTGCGGCCAGGCCCGCTGCAACGCCGCAAGCTGCGCCGCCAGAGACGGCGAGGTGGTCGGTCCGACCAGGATCGCGACGCCCTGCCCGCCGCTCGCCCGCCACTGGCCTAGGGGGGCGACCATCGCTGCCCGGAACGCCGGCCAGTCGCTCTCGCGCGTGTCGAACTGCACCGATTGGGAGCGGAACGGGTCGTAGAGGCCAAGCACGCTGGCCTGGCCGAAAACGTCGGTTCCGCCTCGGCTCCAGGGGTGGTCGGGATTTCCCTCGATCTTGATCGGCCGCCCGTCGCGCGCCTTGACCAGCACACCGTTGGCCAACCCGTCCACCAGGACGGAGGACGCGTAGCTCAGCACCGAACCGGGTGCAGCACCCTGCGCCTGGTTCACCGGGGGCACGATCTCGTCACGGGAGTCGTCGTCGCAGCCGGCCAGGCCGGACAGCGCCAGAGAGGCCGCCATCAGCCGCATGAACTGCCTGCGGTCGGGCGTGTGCAGCAAATCGGCAGCGGCCGGGAAATGGTCGCGGATGAACGCCATCGCGGCATGGTCCGCACCGTCCCCCGCCTGGCGCCACTGGCCGGCGGCGTCGCGTGTCAGACGGCTCATCGGTGGCATATCGAGCAATCGGTCAACTGGGCCGCGTTGCGGATGTGGTATTTCGCCACCAGTGCCGGACCCTTGACCGCCTGGTCGGGCGGCGCGCCCCAATCCATGTTCCACACCTGGTCCGGCGTGCGCACGTGCTCCTCAGGATGGCGGTGGCACTGCAGACAGAACTCCATGTGGAACGACTGCACGCGCAGCGTCATCTGCATGTGGTCCATCGCTCCGTGGCAGCTCGAACAGCCGATCCCCTTGGTCACATGCACCGAGTGGTTGAAATAGACGTAGGAGGGGATGTGGTTGACACGCGTCCAATGCAGCGGGTCGTCGTTGGCCAGGCTCTCGCGCACCGGCGCCAGCATCGGCGCGCCGGTCCAGATCTGGCTGTGGCACGTCATGCAGGTGTGGGTCGGCGGCATGCCTGCAGTCGCTGCGACCTCCACGCTCGTATGGCAGTAGCGGCAGTCGATGCCCAGCTCGCCGCTGTGGTGCTTGTGGCTGAACGGCACCGGCTGGCGCGGTGCGATCCCGACGCCGGACATGTAATCCGAATTGGCAACCGCGCCGGCCACGACCAGCAGCAGGATGGCACCTACGGACACCGTCAGCAGCGCTAGGCGGAGGACGGCATCGGCACCTGGCGCGAAAAGCTGACGCATATATTTCCAGTTCTTGGACGCCACGCATTTGGCATGAAACACGAAGATGGCAGCGCGCTAAACCGTCTCTGGCGGTAACTTCGCGGTGAAGCCCAAACTTAAGCCGCCTCCGGTTTTTGCAACACCGAACGCGGCCCGCACGACGGAAACGGCGAGCGCCAGGACCAGCAGCGGAGTAACCACGGCCGCATGCACGATGAACGGCGGCTGAAAGCTGAGCGCGCACCAGACGGCCACCGCCAGGGCGGCCCGCCCGGCGGTCAGGCCCGACCCGCCGAGCCGCAGCAGCACCAGCATCGAAGCCTCGCCCAGCATGATCGCGTCGTAGGTGCCGACATGCGGCGCCGCCAGCACCATCGACAGCAGCAGAACCGCCAGCCGGTCGGCCGCCGAGCAGACACGGAAGGCGGCGACCACGCAGCAGGCAGCGCAGAGCACGGCGCCCAACTGCGCCGCCGTGGCGGCCTGCATGGAAAAACCCGACAGGCGCGCGCAGGCGAACACGCTCTGGCCGTACAGGCGGCCCTGCTCGACCCAGGCATGCCATGCCGGGTCGCCCCCGAGGAACAGGTTCAGCCAGGCCCGCCAGAGAGCCAGGCCGGGCACGATCAGGCTCACGCCCAGCAGCGCGCAGACCATGGTCGCCGCCGCGGCCAGCGACGTCCAGGCGCCCGCAGCGGCCAGCGCCAAGGGGAGCAGCATCGCCAGCTGCGGCTTGAAGCACAGCAGCCCGAGCAGCGAGCCAGCCAGGAGCGGCCGCCGGCGCATCCACGCGATGCCCGCCGTCACCAGCCCTGCGCTCAGAAAGCTGTTCTGGCCAGAGCCGAGCGTGAAGGCGGTGGCGGCGCAACAGACCACGCCCGCCATCAGCAGCGCCCGATCCCTGCCGCGCGCCCACAGCGAGAGGGAGGCCATGAAGCCTGCGAGGCTTGCCGCCTGGAACACCGCGTAGTTGGCCCACCAGGGCAGCAGGGCGAAGGGCAGCGCCAGCAGCAGCGTGTAGGGCGGATAGACCCAGGGGTGGAACCGCAGCGGCTCGGCAAGCCAGGAATGGGTCGCGTTCAGCACCGCGGTGAAACGCTGGCCGTCCAGCAGCAGCCCAATGTCGCCGCGCAGATAGGCCTGGCCCGCGGTGTCGAACACCATCCAGTCCTGGCCTGGCGTGGTGCGGAACAGCAGGAAATAGAACCACCAGCCGAGCACCATGCAGACCGCCATGGTGCACAGGCCGGCGACCTTCACGGGGCGTCCCGCAGCCGCAGCCTGCGCGACATGTCCGATTGCAGCCGCCGGTCCGGATCGACCCTGTCCAGCACGGCGGACAACGCCTGCCAGCGTGGATACATCGCCCTGAACGCATCGGCCGTCAGCAGCGCGTCCTTGGCCAGGTAAACCCGCCCGCCGTAACGCAAGGTGATCGCCACCAGGGAAGCGTAGAGCGCCTCGATCCCCGGCCCGGCCGGAAAATCCAGCGCCAGCGTGTAGCCGGGCCGGGGGAAGGACAGATGTCCCTGCCCGGCCGCACCCATGCGCTTGAGCACGGCCAGGAAGGAGGCCCGGCCAGACGCCGCAATCACCTCCAGCAGGGCGCGCAGCGCTTCCGGCCCGCGCTCGAACGGCACCACGTTCTGGAACTGGTGAAAGCCGCGACGCCCGTAGATGCGGTTCCAGCCGGCCACCGCGTCCAGCGGGTAGAAGAAGGTTTTGGCCGGTACCAGGCGCGTGCGGCCGCCCGCAGGCGCCGAGCGGAAATAGGCTGCGTTGAACAGCCGTATGCTCGCCGGGTTCAGCGCCAGGACAGGAAAGTCGAACGGCACGCGCAGGCGTCTCGGCTCTGCCGCCGCCAGGCCCTCGGATGCCGGCTCGGCCGTCTCCAATATGCCGCGCCCCAGCCTGCGGCCGCGCGCGATGCCGTCGATCCAGCCGACGGCGTAGGTCGCGCCATGCGCCGCGTCCATCGCATCCAGGAACGCGTCCAGGTCGGGCAGCCGCCGCCTGTGGACCGCCATCGCGTTGGAATCGACGCGCCTCATGCGCAGCGCAATCCGGGTGATCACCCCCGTCAGCCCCAACCCCCCTGCGGTGGCGTGGAACAGCTCGGCGTCCTGATCCGGCCCCAGCCTGCGCAGCGTGCCGTCCGGCGTCAGCAGGTCGAGCTCCACCACATGGCGGGCGAAACTGCCGGACGCCTCGTGGTTCTTGCCGTGCACGTCGTTGGCGACCGCTCCCCCCAGCGTCGCGAAGCTCGTGCCCGGCGTGACCGGCACCATGAAACCCTGCGGCAGCAGCCTGTCGATCAGCTGGGCGAAGGTGACGCCAGGCTCGGCCTGCAGGATGCCCGTCTCGGCATCGAAGCCCAGGATGCGGTCCAGACCGCCCGTCAGCAGGGCCGACCCCTGCCCGTTCAGCGCGCAGTCCCCGTAGGACCGGCCGCCTGCATGGGCGATCAGCCCGTGCGCCGCCGGCCGCTGCGCCAAGGCCGACGATGCGTCCGCAACATCGGCCGGCCGCCAGACGAGGCTCGGCGACCGCCTTGCCCGGCCCCAGCCGGTCAGCGTCGAGATCTCCGGCGTCACGTCGCGGCCAGGATGGCCGCCAGGCTCGCAACCCCTGCGGCCAGGCTGACGCGGTCGCGCAGGGCGAACACCACGGGGTCCTCGTTCATCAGGCCGCGATTGGCCAGCATCAGCACGCGGCTGACCCAGAACAGCAGGATCGGGCACAGCACCCATAGCGCCGCGGGTCGCGCATACAGCGAGGCCACCTCGGTGCTGTTGACGTAGAGCGCCAGCACCAGGACGGCCATCGTGCCGGACGACGCCGCCATGCTTCGCAGCATGTCCAGGTCGTCCGGCGCGTAGCCGCGGCCGGCGATCGGCGTCGCTGAAGGCACCACGCTCCGCCGCACCAGCCTGATCAGCTCGGTCAGTCTCTTCACCACCGCCAGGCAGAAGAACAGGAACAGCGAAAAGGCCAGCAGCCAGGGCGACAGCTTGATGCCTGTCGCAGCCCCTCCGGCAAAGATGCGGAGCGTGTAGAGCCCGGCCAGCGTCGTGACGTCCCACACCATGCGCCGCTTGAGCACCAGGGAGTAGGCGAGCGTGCTGGCGTAGTACAGCGCCAGCATGGCGGCGAACCGCCATGGCAGCGCCACGCACAAAGCGAGCGCCCCGGCGAGCAGACCCGCCGTCAGCCCGGGCGCCCAGGCCAGGTTCAGCGCGCCGCTGGCAAACGGCCGGTGCCGCTTGGTCGCATGCAGACGGTCGTGCGGCAGGTCCACCAGGTCGTTGAGCACATAGACGCTGGACGCGCACAGGCTGAAGGCCAGGAACGCCAGGCAGGCCTGCGCGAGCGGCTGCGCGCCGGCCGCATGGGCGGCGAGCAACGGCGCGAACACCAGCAGGTTCTTGGCCCATTGGTGCAGCCTGGTGGCACGCGCGACCAGCCGAAGCGTCTGCAGGCTCGAGTTGGCGCGGCCGATCGCCTGGGTGTCGGCGCACACCGCGTCCGCCGCGTGGCGCAACCCGGAGGACGGCGCCACCAGGTAGCCGCGCCGCGCTGCCTGCCACACCGGCAGGTCGGCCGCCGAATCGCCTGCGTAGTCGAATCCCTGCGCGCCGAACTTCTCGATCAGCAGCCGCGCCTTGGCCTGTCCCTTCAGGTTCACCAGGCCGTCGGACGCGAATACCCCGTCGAACACGCCGAGGTGTCGGGATACGCTGAGGGCGACGCTGCTGTCGGCCGCTGTCGCGAGATAGACCGGCCGCTGGTCGGTCTGCGCCTGGCGCGCCAGGGCGAGCACCTGGTCGTCATAGACGAGCGTCGACGGATCGAGCGGTTCGGCCGCAGCCATGTCGCGCTTGAACGCCGCCCGGTCGCCCAGCGCCCTGGGAAGCATCGCCAGGAAGGTGAGCGGGCGGTTGGCCAGCAGCCGGATCGCCGTCTCCGCCAGCGTGTCGGTGCAGGCAGCCGTTCCGTCCAGGTCCAGCACGAGGGGAATCATCCCTGGGCTGTATCCCACCGGGATGATGCAGGCCAGACCGGACATGCGACCCTCAATACGGCTCAGCCGTGCCGTCCCTCAATAAAGCTCGGCCGTCCCGTCCCTCAATACAGCTCGGCCGTCCCGTCCAGGGCGGGTGCGATCTGCGGCGCCCCGGCGATGCGCGCGACCGGGGCGGTGTAGTTCGCGGTGGGCACGCCCCACAGCACCCGGCCCACGGTGTGGCAGACCGGGCAGGCGGGATGCCAGGCGCCGAAGGTGGTGCCGCAGGCCTCGCACCGCCATGCCGGGTCGGCGCCCGCCATCGCGGCGTGGCGCAGGGCGTCCCGCTGGCCCGGCTCGTCTTCGGCCGCCTCCGCGATGTCGGCCTGCAGCAGGTGCACGCGGCGCTGGTCCAGCCCGCTCGCGCGGACCGCCTCCAGATGGCGCCTGGCCTCCTCGGGCTGCCCTGCATCAAGCGCCAGCCTGGACAGCAGAAGGTGGCTTTCGGCGTGCTCCGGCGCGCCGCGCACCAGGTCGGTGCCGAGTTTGAGGCGCGTCAGCTTGTCCGGCGCGGTGCGCAGGGCGAACTCGGCGATGTCGGGATGCGGGGTGGCTGCCCAGCCGCGCCGCAACACGTCCATCGCCGCCCTCTCCCGCCCGCCCTCGCGCAGCCGCCGGGCATAGACGATGGTGGCGGGCGGCAGCGAAGGGTCGCGTTTCCAGGCCTGCTTGGCCAGCTTGTGCGCCAGCGCAGGGTCTTCCTCGGCGTCGGCGGCCGCGGCGGCAAACCCGGCCTTCGGCGCCTCGTCCTGGCTGAGCTGAAGCGCCTCGGACCACGCGCCGGTGCGCAGCGCAAGCTGGGTGCGCTCGCCGCGCAGCCAGGCCGCCCCCGGATGCGCCGCTTCGGCCTCCCGCGCCAGGATCGCCGCGCGCGGGTAATCCTCGCGCTGAATCGCCAGCCGCAACAGGCCGCGCAGGCCGAGAAAGGCCGAATCGCGACGTTCGGCCAGCTTCTCGAACGCCGCCTCCGCCTCGTCCTCGTTGCCGGAAATGCTGCCGGCATAGGCGCGCAGCAACAGGGTCTGCGGCGTCTCGCCGAGCAGCCTGGTCGCCCGCGCCGCCTCCCTGCGCGCATCCTCGGGCTCGCGCGCGGCCAGGGCGAGCAGGGTGTTGGTCACGGCAGCGTCGCCGCGCCGGCGCTGGCGCCGCTCGCCGCCGCGCCGGAAGGCGCCGGGCAGGCTGAAGATCGTGGCGACGACGCGGAACAGCAGGTAGATTGCGGCAACCAGCAGGATCAGCGCCAGCACCGCGACCGAGAGCGGCATCTGGATGTCGGTCTGGCCGACCGTCATCGACACCGCGCCGGTCAAATGCTGCACCCACCAGCCAGCCCCGACCGCTGCGGCGGCCAGGAGGATGATCAGCAGGATGGTGCGCATCAGCTATGCGCCATCGCGGCAAGGGCGGCGCGCGCCTCCACCAGCGAGCGCGCCTGCGCAACCCAGTTGCTTGCCGCGGCAGCGGCAGGCCCGTCCAGCGCGCCCAGAGTGTCGGCCGCGCGCTTGAGGTCGCCGGCGTTCAGCGCGTCCTGCGCGCGCGCCAGCACGCCTGCTGCGGGGTCGCCTACCAGCACGCGGTCGCCGCGCCGCACCGTTACGCTCTGCTGCACGCGGGCGAGCGCGCGATCCAGGAAGGACCGGTTCGAGAGGTCGGGCTGGCTCGCGGCACGGGCAGCCTCGGCCACCTGCGGGAAGGCGGCGCGCAGCCCGCTTTCCGTGGGGGGTGCGACGGTCGCGAAACGCGAGAGCGCCGGCGGCGCGTCTGGCAGGGCGCCGAGCGGCTGGCCCGATTGCAGCGCTGCCTGGGCTTCCTCGATGCGGACGGCGCGGCTGGCGTTCCGTGCCACCCCCTGCACTTGCCCCTCGCCCTGCTCGAGCTTCTCCACCCGGGTGGTCAGCGCTGCGAGCTGCGTCCTGGCCTCGGCCTCGCCCTGCTCGGTCGTCTTTGCCTGCGCCTGTTCCTGCGACTGCGCCTGTCCTGTCCCCAGCTCGAGCTTGTCGATGCGCGCGCCGAGTGCGGCAACCTGCGCCAGGGCCTGAGTTTGCGCCTGAGTCTGGGCCTGGTTCTGGGCCTGATTCTGGGCCGGTAATTGAGATTGCCGCAATCCCTGCTCCACCCTGTCGACCCTTGCGGCGAGCGCCTCGACCTGTGCGCCAGCCTTGGCCTCGTCCTGCGCCTGCTGCTGGCCGGCTTGCTGGCGGGCGGCGTCAGCCTGGCCTGGCGCCGCCTCCAGCTTGGCCAGGCGCTGCTGCAGATCGTCCATCGTCGATTTCTGCTGCGCCAGGGCGTCGTCCTCTGCCGCCTTCTGCCGGTCGAGCTTGCTGCCCATGTCGGCCGCCTGCTGCCCCGCAACGAGCGCGGGCACCTGGGCGGCGGTCGTGTCGGGCGGCGGCGGCGCGGTCTCCGGCGGGCGTTGCGAGGCGATCTCGCCCGCTTTCTGTATTTCGGCTGCCTGTGCATCCTGCTTGGCCGAAAGCGCATCCACCCGGCCGGACAGCTCGTCCAGCTTCTTCGACGCGTCGGCGACCGCCTCCTGGCCGACGCCCTGGGCGGGCGCCGGGGCCCGCGCCGCTTTCTCCAGCGCGTCCACCCGGCCGGACAGCGCCTGGGTTTGCGACTGCACCGCCGCCATGATCTGCGCCCGTGCGGCTTCGATGGCGGGCTGCGAGTCGGCGGCGGCCTGCGCCGGCGCGCCGTTCGGATGCGTCCACACCCAGTATATGGCGCCGCCCAGCCCCGCAGTCAGCAACAGGGTGAGGAGCAGCGGCGTGCCGCCGCGGCGCCGCACGACCGCCACGGCTGGCGCCGGGGCGTGCTCGATGACCGGAGGCGGGACGGGATCGGATGTCGGTTCGGAATCGCTCATATCAGGGCCAGAACATCGTCCAGTGTTGGGCTGCGCGCACGGCATACGCGCAGCCATGGCAGCGCCTCAAGCCTCTCCGCCGTGGTTTGGCCGATCGCCAGCGCGGCCACGCCGTGCAGCGCCCCCCAAAGTGCTGGCGGCAGCAGACGCACGAAGGCGTCGGCGGTCTCGGCGGAGAGGAACATCGCGGCGCGGAGCCGGCCGGACTGCAACGCCAGCGCCGCTGCGTCGGGGAAATGCGACACCGGCCTGGCCGTGTAGCAGACCCGCCTGGCTACGCGGAAGCCGCGTCGGCGCAGGTTCGACGCCAGCGCCGCCCCCTGCCCTGCGCCGCTGGCCAGAACGAGCGGCCCGGAGGCGGGATCGGCCTCACGCGCCACCAGCGCGGCGAGTGCCGCGGCGTCGCCCGACGCGCTCAGCACGTCGGCGAAGCCGTGCGCGCGCGCCCGCTCCGCCGTCGCGTCGCCGACCGCGAACAGCCGCACGCCGCCAGGCGGAAGCGAGGCCAGGGCGTTGCTGCTGGTCACCAGGACCGCTTGCGCGCGTCTCGGCATGGCGACGGTTTTTGCGGCGATGGTCAGGAACGGCGCCACGATCGGATCGAAACCCCTCGCCGCGACGCGCGCGCTGGTGGTGTCGGCGAAGCCTGGGCGGGTGATCAGGACGGATTGTGGCATGGCAGGGCACATGGGCCGGGGTGCGGACGGATTTCGGTCACGCGCGGTCGGTGCGGCGAAGGACGTCCGGCCTGCGGCGACCTCGACCGCGAGCCCCACCCGGCAAGCAAGCGGCTGACGTTGAAAGAAGGACGCAGGGCGACACTGGCTGAGAGACCGGCCCTGCCGATCAGGTAATCCGCATCTCGCTGACGCAAACCGCGGAAGATCTTCGCGGACCGATCAGGCGTCGAACAGCGCGGCGGGGCTGTCGGCGCGCAGCGAGGCGCCGAGCTCGGCGCCCAGGCGCTGCGCGTCGCCCGCCAGGCCGTCCAGGCTGCGCTTGAGCAGAAAACTGCCGTCCTCGCTCGCGGTCAGGCCGGTCAGCCGCAGCCGCCCGTCCGAGCGGATGCGCGCGTGCCCGCCGATCGGCGTGTGGCACGACCCGTCTAGCACCGCCAGCATCGAGCGCTCGGCGGTGGATACGGCGCGCGCCACCGGGTCCTCTATGCTGGCGAGCAGGGCGCAGAGCTCAGTGTCGGCCTCCCGTACGGTCACGCCGACGATGCCCTGGCCGGCAGACGGCACCATCACCTCGGGGTTCAGAACGAGGCTGGCGCGCTGGTCCAGGCCGAGCCGGCGCAGGCCCGCCAGCGCCAGCAGGGTCGCGGCGAAATCGCCGGCGGCGACCCGGTCCAGCCTGGTCTGCACGTTGCCGCGTATCAGGCCGATGGCGAGGTCGGGGCGACGGTGCAGCATCTGCGCCTGCCGCCGCACCGAGGACGTGCCGACCAGCGCGCCCGCAGGCAAGGCCGCGAACGGGTCGTCCGGGTCGGGCGTCGGCGTGTCGTGCGGCAGGATCAGCGCGTCACGCGCGTCCTCCCGCTTCAGCGTGCACGCCAGCACGACGCCTGGCGGAAGCACGGTTTCCAGGTCCTTGAGGCTGTGCACCGCCATGTCTATCCGGCCGTCCAGCAGCGCCTCGTGGATCTCCTTGGCGAACAGGCCCTTGCCGCCGATTTCGGCCAGCCTCCGATTCTGCACCGCGTCGCCGGTGGTGCGGATGGCGTGCTCGACGAACACCGCCACGTCGTCCGAATCGCCGGGCGCGCGCAGCACCGGGCAGAAATGCATGATCGCGCTCATGAACGCGCGCGTCTGCACCAGCGCCAGCGGCGAGGCCCTGCTGCCGATGCGCAGCGGCAGCGGCCGGCGGGCATGCGGTCCCACGCGCGCCGGCGCCGCCGCACACGAAGCCGGGCGTGACGCTGCCTGGTCGGGATCCGGCGTGGGAGGGGGATGGGCGGCGGTCATGCTACTGTCCTATTACCCGGCGCATGCTGTGCAAAGTGCGTCAAGCAATGGGGTCGCCCGCCGAAATCCCCAGGGAAGCGGCGCTGGCGATCGCCCGCCTGCATGGCTGCCATCCGCCATGAGCCTGCTTGCCCCGGTTCTCGGCATCGAAACATCCTGCGACGAAACCGCCGCCGCGGTGCTCGGCTCGGACGGCGCGGTGCTGGCCGAGGCGGTGCTCAGCCAGCAGGAGCACGCGGCGTTCGGCGGCGTGGTGCCGGAGATCGCCGCCCGCGCCCACCTGGAGCACCTGCCCAGCCTGGTCGGGCAGGTCATGGCCCAGGCCGGCCTCGGCTATGCCGGGCTGGGCGGGGTTGCAGCCACGGCGGGACCTGGCCTGATCGGCGGCCTGATCGTGGGCGCCGGCCTCGGCAAGGGCATCGCGATGTCGGCGGGCCTGCCCTTCGTCGCCGTCAACCACCTCGAAGCCCATGCGCTGACGGTGCGGCTGCCCTGGCTCGGCCACGATGCCTGTTTTCCCTATCTTCTGCTCCTGGTGTCCGGCGGGCATTGCCAGTGCGTGGCCGTGCATGGCCTGGGGTGCTACCGGCGGCTCGGCGGCACGATGGACGACGCGGTGGGCGAGGCTTTCGACAAGGTGGCCAAGCTGCTCGGCCTTGGCTGGCCGGGCGGCCCTGCGCTGGAGCGGCTGGCGGCGGGCGGCCAAGCGGCACGCGTCTCGCTGCCCCGCCCCCTGCTCGGCCGCGCCGGCTGCGACTTCAGCTTCTCCGGGCTGAAAACCGCCTTCGCCCAACTGGTGGCCGCCTACCCGCCAGGCCCCCTGCCGGCGCAGGATGCCGCCGACCTCGCCGCCGGCTTCCAGGAAGCGGTGAGCGAGGTGATGGCCGACCGCGCCGCCCACGCGCTGGCGATGATGCCGCAAGCCCGGCTGCTGGTGGCCGCCGGCGGGGTCGCCGCCAACGGCGCCATACGCGCCAGGCTCGCGGCGGTGGCCGAGGCGGCCGGCGTAACGCTCGCCGTGCCGCCGACAAGACTGTGCGGCGACAACGCGGTGATGGTGGCCTGGACCGGCATCGAGCGTCTGCGCGCCGGGCTGGCCAGCCCGATGGACGCTCCGCCGCGCCCGCGCTGGCCGCTGGACGAACTCCTGGGCCCGTGAACTACCGCCACGCCTATCACGCCGGAAACGCGGCCGATTGTTTCAAGCATGCCGTGCTCGTGTGGGTGCTGCGCGCGCTGGCGCGGAAGGCAAAACCGTTTTTCGTGCTGGACACGCATGCGGGGATCGGGCGCTACGATCTATCGGGAGAGGCGGCGCAGCGGACCGGCGAGGCGCAGGGCGGCATCCTGCGGCTGCTCGACGACACGCCTGCCGCCCTCTCAGGCTATGTCGGCCTGGTGCGCAGCCTTGGCCTGTATCCAGGCTCGCCGGCGCTGATCGCGGCCCTGCTGCGGCCCGGCGACCGGGCGGCGTTGTGCGAGCTGCACCAGGAGGATCACGCCGCCCTGCGCGCCCAGACCTTTGCGCGTGACCCGCGCCTCAGCGTGCACCTGCGCGACGGCTACGCGGCCATCGCCGCGTTCCTTCCTCCTCATGAGCGGCGCGCCCTGATCCTGATCGACCCGCCCTACGAACAGCCCGACGAGCATGGCCGGCTGGCCGCTGCGCTGCGCGCCGGGAACGCGCGCTTTCCGGGCGGCACCATGCTCGCCTGGTACCCGGTCAAACACCGCGCGCCCGTGCGCGCCCTGCACGAGGCACTGCGCACCGGCCCGGTCCGCGACGTGGTCGCATGCGAGCTGCTGTTCCGCGAACCTGTCGACGCCGCCCGCCTCAACGGCAGCGGCCTGGTGATCGTCAACCCGCCCTACCGCTTCGATGCCGAGCTGCCGCCCATCCTGACCGCCCTGCTGCAGCGGCTCGGCGCCGGCGAACCCGGCCAGGACGCGACCTTGACACGTCTCGCCGATGAATAGGGTTGCGATCGTCGGCGCTGGCGCCTGGGGCACCGCGCTCGCCATTCAGGCCGCCCGCGCCGGCAACGAGGTTCTCCTATGGTCCCGCACGCCGCTCATCGGGCGGGTGTCCCCGCGCCTGCCCGGCTTTGTGCTTCCGGATGCCGTCAGCCTGGTGGACGAACCGCCGAGCCGGGCCGATGTCATGGTGCTGGCGGTTCCGACCCAGCAGCTTCGCATGGTCGCACGCGAGCTTCGCCCCGAGGCGCCTCTGCTGGCGTGCTGCAAGGGATTGGAGACGGGCACCGGCCGGTTGCCGCTCGAAATCCTCTCGGAGCTGCATCCAGGCATGCCGAACGCGGTCCTGACCGGCCCCAATTTCGCCGCAGGGATCGCCGCGGGCCACCCTGCCGCCTCTGTCGTCGCCGCGTCCGACGCAGCGCTGCGGGGCCGGCTGGTCGGCCTGCTCGGCTCGCCCGGCTTTCGCCTCTACGGCAGCGCCGACCCGGCCGGCGCGCAGCTGGGCGGGGCGGCGAAGAATGTGATCGCCATTGCAGCGGGCGCGGTGATCGGCGCCGGCTACGGCGAGAACGCGCGCGCCGCCCTGATCACCCGCGGACTGGCCGAGCTCTCGCGCCTGATCGTGGCGCATGGTGGCCGGGCGGAAACCGCAGCCGGCCTGTCCGGCTTGGGCGACCTTGTGTTGACATGCACGGGGACAGCCAGCCGCAATTTCGCCTACGGCCAGGCGTTGGGAATCGGCAGAGCGCCCGTTCCCTCCGGGGTGATAGAGGGCGTATCGACTGCAGCCGCCCTGGTGGCGCGGGCCGCCGGGCTGGACCTGCCGATCTGCACCGCAGTCGCCGACCTGCTCGGCGGGCGGTTGTCGCTCATCGACGCTATGACTCGCCTTCTGGCGCGCAAACTGCGCGAGGAGGTCTGACGAGCGATGATTTCATCTCGACTATCCGAGCGCGATGGTCTGATGCGTGTGCGTTGTTGGGGTGGGTCGCCAAGGCGCAACGCACTCTGCGGGCTGCGCTATGCTTAGGGGCATCGCCACGGTCGGCGCGTGGACCATGGCCAGCCGCGTGGCGGGGCTGATGCGGGACCTGCTGATCGCCGCTGTCCTTGGGGCCGGGCCGGTGTCGGACGCCTATTTCGTTGCCAACCGGCTGCCGAACCTGTTCAGGCGGTTGTTCGGCGAGGGTGCGTTCAACGCGGCGTTCGTGCCGGTGTTCTCCGGCCTGCTGGTCAACGAGGGCGAGGAGGTGGCGCGGCAGTTCACCGAACAGGCCGCAGCAGCACTCGCCTTCTGGCTGCTGATCCTGACCGTGCTGGGCGAGATCTTCATGCGCCCGCTGCTGCACCTGATCGCCGCCGGCTTCGCCGACGACCCTGGCAAATTCGAGCTGACCGTGGTGCTGGCGCGGCTCGCATTCCCCTATCTGCTGCTGATCTGCCTGGCGGCGCTGCTGTCCGGCGTGCTGAACGCGATGAGCCGGTTCACCGCCGCCGCGGCCGCGCCGCTGCTGTACAACGCGTTCGCCATCGGGGCGATGTACGCGCTGGTGCCCTTCGTGCCGACGGCAGGGCATGCGCTGGCCATCGGCGTTTCGGCCAGCGGAGTGGCCCAGCTCGCCTTGCTGTACTGGGCGGTGCGCCGGTCGGGCATGCGGCTGCACCTGCCGCGGCCGAGGATGACGCCGCGCATGCGGCTGCTGCTGCGCCGCATGGCGCCAGGCCTGGTCGGCGCCGGCGTCACCCAGCTCAGCCTTGCGGTCGACACGGTGATCGGCACCTACCTGCCGGAAAAATCGGTGTCGTTCATGTACTACGCCGATCGCATCAACCAGCTTCCGCTCGGTGTGCTGGGCATCGCCGTCAGCACCGCCTTGCTGCCGCTGATGGCGCGCCAGGTCAGCGTGGGCCGGGAAGACCAGGCGCGGGACTCGCTCAACCGCGGCATCGAGTATGCGCTGCTGCTGACCTTGCCCGCCGGTGCTGCGCTCTGCATCATCGCCGACCCGATCCTGCAGGTGCTGTTCGTGCACGGCGCCTTCACCCATGCCGACGCGACGATGAGCGCGCAGTCGCTGACCGCCTACGCCGCCGGCCTGCCCGCCTTCGTGGTGATCAAGGTGCTCGGCCCAGGCTTCTTCGCGCGCGGCGACACGTCCACGCCGGTCAAGATCGGCATGGGCATCCTGGCGCTCAACATCGCCCTCAGCCTGGCCCTGATGCACCCGCTGCGCCACGTCGGCCCGCCGCTTGCCACCACGCTGGCGATGACGGTGAACGTGATCCTGCTGGCGACGCTGCTGCTGCGGCGCGGCCACCTCGCGCCCGACCGGATGCTATGGTCGCGTCTGGCGCGCATGGCGGCTGCAACCTGCATCATGGCTGGCATGCTGTGGCGATTGCGCATCTGGCTGGCACCACAACCCAAAAATGTTTCCATTTCGGCCTTAACCGTTATGGTTGCAGCCGGCGTCGCGGTGTATGGTGCGGCAGCGCTGGGTTTCGGCTTGGCCGATCTCGGCGCGATCAGGGAGGCGGTACGACGCAGGCTGAACCGGCCATCCAAAGTCCTGCCCTGACCATCGCCGACATCGGCCGACATCACGCCTCCGGCGCGGCCCCTTGCGTTGGCTTCCAGCAAATCGCGGCGGCGCAGCGCCGCCGCCCGCCCGCTCCGCTGTTCCTGTTCGGTCCAGCCGCCCAGGCAGTGCATGACGAACTGTTCTCCCAGTTCGAACTGCCCGAGGTGGGCGTCTACGCGCTGGAGGACGCGACCGTTGCCCCGAGCGGCATCGCCATCAAGGACGGGGTGGCGTTCAGCTCGCCAGCCTTCATCCATCCGCCGCATCATTTCGCCGAGGTGGTATATCGCCTGACGGGTGCGAGGCTGCCGTGCCGGCGGGTCAGGGGCACGGTGGCCGTGATCTACGGGCCAGGGCACGAGACCTATGGCCACTGGCTGGTCGATTTCCTGCCGCGCCTGTGGGTGCTGGCCCGATGCGGCTACGATCTGGGCAGGCTGCGCTACGTCGTGCCGCCGGAGCTGACGAAGGTGGCTCGCAGCCTGCTGGCCCATCTTGGCATCGGCCGGTCGCAGCTGGTGCCCTACAGGTATTGGAGCGAAGTGCTGCAGGTGGACCAGCTGCTGCTGCCCACCGGCCTGCGCGTGCACAACCGCATCGGCACGCTGTTCGCCGAAGCGACCGCGTTTTGGACCAGCCGGCTGCGCGCGCGCGTGCCGGAGCAGGGCGAAACGCCGACCCACCTGATGGTGTCACGCCACCGGGTGATCGGCGCGCGCATCCTGACCAACCGCACGCAAATCGAGGCGATCGCAGCCTCGCGCGGCTACACGGTCGTGCATCCACAGGAGATGACGCTGAGCGGCCAGGCGGCGCTGTTCGCCGGCGCCAGGGTGGTCGTGGGCGAATACGGCTCCGCCCTGCACGGTTCGGTCTACGCGGCGCCCGGCACGCTCGCCATCGGCCTGCGCGGCACCTCGCGCCACCCAAGCTTCGTCCAGTCCGGCGTCGCCGCGGCGCTGGGCCAGCATTCCGGCTACGTTTTGGGCGACACGGTCCTCGGCGCCACCCCGGGCGATATCGGCCAGGTGTTCACCGTCCAGCCGGAGGATTTCGAGCGTGCCCTGGACATCGCAGCCCTCGTTTAGGAGTTCTTGAAGTCCGCATGACCGATGCCGCGACCCTGGAGGCCCCACCCGCTACGCTGGCCAGCGTCGCCCGGGTCGCTGACCTTGCCGACCACCAGGCCCGAATGGACCAGCCGCTCGTCAGCTACCGGGTGGTGGAGCCCGCAGGCCGCAGCCCGGCACCGTCGCCTTCTTTCCTGTTCGGCCCGTCCGATGCCGAGCTGACCCGCCAGATCTTCGGCCAGATGGAAACGCCAGAGGTCGGCGTCACCAGCATCGCCGACGCGGCTGTCGCCCCGACCGGCATCGGCCTGTGCCGCAACGTGGCGTTTTCTGCCTCGTCGCTGAACCACCCGCGCGAGCACGTCGCCACCATCGTCGGGCGGCTGAACGCCGTGAACCCGCCCTGCCGCGACGTGCCGGGCCCGCTCGTGCCGCTGTTCGGCCCGGCCGAGGAGGACGACGCCCATCTGCTGATCGACTACCTGCCCCGCCTGTGGCTGCTCGAACAGGCCGGCTACAAGCTCGACACGCTGTATTTCCTGGTGCCCGACCCGCTTGGGCCGATGCTGGAAGACGTGGTGCGGCTGCTGGGCATCCCCGACGAGCGGCTGGTCCGCTACGCGCATTGGCGGGAGACGATCCGCACCGACCTTCTTCTGCTGCCCTCCATCCTGCGCCGCCACGAAAGGCTGAGCGCCTGCTTGGGCGATGCGACGCGGTTCTGGATCGACCGGCTTGGGCTTGCAGCGCCGGACCCGCAGGAGAGGATCTACGTGCCTGCGCCCGGTGCCGGCCTGGTCTTGCACAACCACCTGCGTATCGAGGCTGTGGCCGAACGGCGCGGCTACCGGATCGCGCCGATCGAGCATCTGGGCTTTGCCGAACGCGCGGCCCTGTTCAGCCGCGCTGCCTGCATCATCGGCCCCTACTCGACCGCCCTGCATTACAGCGTGTTCGCAGGCGCCGGCGCCACGGTCTGCGCGCTGCGCGGCACCGGGCGCGTTCCAGGCACGCTGCAGACCGGCCTGTGCCACGCTTTGGGACAGACCGCCGGCTACGTGCTCGGTGGGCAGGACCACGTGGGGTTTGCGGTGGACGAGGCCGATTTTCGGCGCGCGCTGGAGCTGATGGAGCTGCCGTCGTGAGCCATCCGGTGATCCTGGTCATCGGCATGCACCGCAGCGGCACCAGCATGTGCGCAAACATTCTGCACAGCATGGGCGCGGACATGGCGGAGGCAGCCTATGCCGCGCCGGGCAACGCGAAAGGCCATTGGGAGCGTCCAAAGCTGGTGGACATCAACGACGCCATCTTCGGCTTCTTCAGCCGCGCCTGGACCGCGCCGTCCCACGTGCTGGACATGCCGCAATACTGGCTGGACGATCCGCGCGTGCAGGAGCTGCGCGCCCGCGCATCGTCCTGGCTCGGGCAGCAGCTCGGCTCCGGCCGGCCGTTCGGCTTCAAGGACCCGCGCACCACGCGTCTGCTGAGCTTCTGGCGGCAGGTGTTCGACGATGTGGGCGCCGCGCCGCGCTACGTCCTCTGCGTGCGGGACCCTGCCCAGGTGGCGCGTTCGCTGGCGGCGCGCGACGGCATGGACCGTGGCCAGGCGGAGTACCGCTGGCTGAGCTACAACGTCGAGGCGATACGGGCGGTGGCTGGGTTGCCGGTCTGCATCGTGCCCTACGAACACTGGTTCGAGCGCCGTGCGGAGACGGCCGAGCGCCTGGCCGCGCATGTCGGCCTGCCGACTCCACCGCCCGAGGCGCTGGGCCGGGTCATCGATGCGGAGCTGCGCCACGACGGCGCGATTCCGCCCGCCGCCGCCCTCTCGCACCGCCTGCACCGCGCCATCGCCGGCAATGCGGAACAAGGCGGGGTTGGCCCCGAACTGCACCAGCTGGCCGTGCTGCTGGGCGAGATGAAGGACCAGGTGCAGCCGTTGCTGGTGGACGCGGAGGTGTTGCGCGCCGGAGCGGGCGATCAGCGCCGGGTGATCGGCGATCTGCAGGCGCTGGTCGGGCAGCTCCGCATCTCGGCGGAAAGCGTGAGGTCTGGCTAGAGCAACGTCACGCAGACTGGAATGTCGGAGTGGCGAAATTGCTCGCCAAAAACCAGGCGTAGACCGATTTCACGTCCGCCTGCTCGCGGACACTCTGCGCGAAACCGGTCTAGCTGTCGCTACCACGGACGTTTTACCCATCGGGCTGCCACGATGACGATGTTGGTTGCTATGATGGTCTCCTGACGAGGCAGGTGGCCACGCGTTGTCGGCGTTTGACGACGTTGGTTTCGACGGACGGCGAGCGTGCGGACCTGCTGTCTGTGCCGGGCCGCCGCAAGACGGCCCAAGGCCTGGGTCAGCAGGATGTCGGCAGACCGGCGGGCAGCGATGGCGCGTCAGAAACGACCTCGTCGCCCGCCTCCGCCCGCCGCACCACCTGGTCGACTGAGCTTCCGCGTCGGTCACCGACACGTTCATGGTGCCGCCTCGGCTTCGGTTGACAGGACATTTTGTCACCGTTGGGGATGGTCCGTCTCAAGCTGCCCGCTGCGTGGTGATTTCGTTCCGCCTCTCGGCCGTGATAGGCCTCGGTCACCCAGAAGGCCCGGAACCATGATCCACGTCGTCGCCATACTCACCGCCCACCCCGGCCAGCTTCGGGCGGCGCTGGATGCGTTTCGCGAGAACATGCCGGCGGTGCACGCCGAACCAGGCTGCATCGCCTACCAGCCCTCGGTGGATACGGAGGGCTTGGGACCGATGCAGGACAAGATCGGCGAGGATGCCTTCATGGTCATCGAGACGTGGGCCAGTTTGGACGCGCTGCGCGCGCACGCGTCGGCACCGCACATGGTCGAGTACGCCCGCAAAACAAAGGACATGCTCGCGAGTCGGGTGATCCACGTGCTGTCGCCGGCCTGAACACGCCCGCGATCGTTCGACAGCCCGCCGGTCGGACTCAGACGCACAGCCGTCATTGGCTATCGTGGATCAGGCCTGTCGGCGAGCGCGGGCTTATGCGCCTCGTCGGGCCTACTGAAAACCGGCGACGCGACGGGGCACGTAGTCGGCCTCCAGCGCGGCGACCTCCTCGGCCGTCAGCTCAACGCTCAAGGCCGCGACCGCATCCTCCAGGTGGTGCGGCTTGCTGGCGCCGATGATCGGCGCGGTCACGCCCGGCTGGGCGAGAACCCAGGCAAGGGCTACCTGCGCCATCGGCACGCCGCGGGCCTCGGCGACGCGCGCCACCGCGCCCACGATGGCGCGGTCGCTGTTCTCGAAGCCGCGATAGAGGGATTTGCCGAACTGGTCCGTCTCCGCGCGCCTGGTCGGCGGCTCCTCGGTCCAGGGCCGTGTCAGCTTGCCGCGGGCCAGCGGGCTCCAGGGGATCACGCCGACCCCCTCCTCCCGGCACAGGCCAAGCATCTCTCGCTCCTCCTCCCGGTAGAGCAGGTTGAGGTGGTTCTGCATGGAAACGAAGCGCGTCCAGCCGTTCAGCTTTGCCAAATAGAGAGACTTGCAGAACTGCCAGGCGTGCATCGAGGAAGCGCCGAGGTAGCGGACCTTGCCGGCGCGGACCAGGTCGTGCAGCGCCTCCAGTGTCTCCTCCATCGGTGTTTCGGGATCAAAACGATGGATCTGGTAGAGGTCCACGTAGTCCATGCCGAGCCTGGCCAGGCTCGCGTCGATCGCCTCGAACACCGCCTTGCGCGACAGGCCGCCGCCGTTCGGCCCCTTGTGCATCGGCCCGTGCACCTTGGTCGCCACCACGAGCGCATGGCGCGGGACGTCGCGCAGCGCCAGTCCGAGGATCTCCTCGCTCGATCCCGCCGAATACACGTTGGCGGTGTCGAAGAAGTTGATGCCGTGTTCCAGCGCGCGGGCGATGAACGGCCGGCTTTCGGCTTCCGGCAGCGTCCATTCGTGGGTGCCCCGCCCCGGCTCGCCATAGGTCATGCAGCCAAGCGCGATGCGCGACACTTTCAGGCCGGTATGGCCGAGATTGACGTAATCCATGGGGCGCTCCTCCTTGAGCGTGCTATTCCGCCCCTTATCGCAGGAGCGGGTCAAACGCGACACGCCACTCTCTGGCAACCGACACCTGACAACTGGCAACTGACCCCATGTCGATCTCCGCCCCCTTCATCGCCCGCCCGATCGCCACCTGCCTGCTGTCCGTCGCCGTCCTGCTCGGCGGGGCGCTCGGCTACGCAGCCCTGCCGGTCTCCGCTCTGCCGCAAGTGGATTTCCCCACCATCGTCGTGACCACCAGCTACCCGGGCGCCGGGCCGGACACGATGGCGACCCTGGTGACCGCGCCACTTGAACGGCAGCTTGGGCAGATCAACGGCATCACCACGCTGCAGAGCAGCTCGGCCGTCGGCATCAGCGAGATCACGCTTCAGTTTGACCTGACGCGCAGCATAGACGGCGCCTCCCAGGACGTGCAGGCGGCGATCAACGCGGCGCAGGGCGTGCTGCCGCAATCGCTGCCCTACCCGCCCAGCTACAGCAGGGTGAACCCGGCCGACGCGCCGATCCTGAGCCTGGCCGTCACCAGCGACACCGTGCCGGTGGACCAGGTGGCCGACGCCGCCGACACGCTGCTGCAGCCCAAGCTCAGCCAGATCGACGGCGTGGGCCGCGTGGTGGTGCAGGGCGGGCTGAAACCGGCCATCCGCGTGCAACTGGACCCCGCCCGGCTGGCCGCCTACGGCTTGTCGATGGAGGACGTGCGCACCGCCATCGACAGCGCCAACGTCAGCGGCGCCAAAGGCAGTTTCAACGGCGCCCACCTCGCCTACGCGGTCGGCACCAACGACCAGCTCCTCACCCCGGAAGCGTACCGCACCCTGATCCTCACCTGGCGCGCCGGCGCCGCAGTGCGGCTCAGCGATGTCGGCAGCGTGGTGCACGGCGTGGAGAACGACCGCGTCGCCGCCTGGTACTACGACAAGAAAGGGGGGGGCCACCCGGCCGTGCTGGTGGACGTGCAGCGGCAGCCCGGCGCCAACATCGTGGGCACGGTGAACGCGGTGCGCGAGGAGCTGCCGGAGCTGACCCGCGCGCTGCCGCCGGGCATCCATATGGAGCTGGCGGCCGACCGGACCGCCACCATACGCGCCTCCGTCTCCGACGTGCAGCGCACGCTGCTGCTCTCGATGGTCCTCGTCGTCGGCGTGATCTTCCTGTTCCTGCGCAGCTGGCGCGCGACCGTCATTCCCGCGATCGCCCTGCCGCTCAGCCTGATTGGCACGTTCGGTGTGATGGACTGGCTGGGCTACGGCCTGGACAACCTCTCGCTCATGGCGCTGACGGTCGCGTCCGGCTTCGTGGTCGACGACGCCATCGTGATGATCGAGAACGTGGTCCGCTACATCGAGGACGGTGTGCCCCCTCTGGAGGCGGCGTTCCGCGGCGCCGGGCAGATCGGCTTCACCATCGTCTCGCTCACCGTCTCGCTGATCGCCGTGTTCATCCCCCTGCTGTTCATGGGCGGCGTCGTGGGCCGGCTGTTCAAGGAGTTTTCCGTCACCCTCTCGGTCGCGGTCGCGGTCTCTGCGGTGGTTTCGCTGACGCTGACGCCGATGATGTGCGGCAGGCTTCTGCGCCCGCACGTGGCTGGACCTCCCTCGCGCTCGGAAAGGTTTTTTGGTGGCGTGCTGGAGCGCTACCGGCGCAGCCTGGCCGTCAGCCTGCGCCACCAGGGGCTGGTGCTCGGCCTTGCCGTGCTGACGCTTGTGGGCACGGTGGTGCTCTACGTGGTGGTGCCGAAAGGTTTCTTGCCGCAGCAGGACACCGGCGCGATCATCGCGACGACGCAGGCCGCGCAGAACGTGTCGATACCGGCGATGTCCGCCCTGCAGCTTCGCGCCGCGGCGATCGTGGAGCGCGACCCCGCCGTGGGCAGCGTCGCCTCCCTGGTGGGCGCGGGCAGCGTGAACCCCACCCCGAACGTCGGGCGGCTTTCCATCGTGCTGAAGCCGAGGCGCCAGCGGCAGACCGTCTCGACGGTGATCGCCAGGCTGCAATCGGCGCTGGCCGGCGTGCCAGGCCTGTCGGTGTTCATGCAGCCGGTGCAGGACATCCAGATCGGCGCACGCGTCAGCCGCACGCAGTATCAATACACGCTGACCGACACCGACCAGGCCGAGCTGGAACATTGGACGCCGCTGCTGCTCGACCGGCTGGCGCGGCAGCCCGACCTGGCGAACGTGACCAGCGACCAGCAGGCGCGCGGGTTTGCAGTAGAGATCGTGGTGGACCGCGACCGGGCAACGCGCCTCGGCGTGACGATGCAGGCGATCGAGGACGTTCTCTACGACGCATTCGGCCAGCGCCAGGTCAGCACCATATACCAGCAGAGCAACCAGTACCGCGTTGTGATGCAGGCCGACCCCGCCTGGATCGCCGACCCAGGCTCGCTCGCCCGCCTGCGCGTGCCCGGCACGGTGGCGAGTTTCGGGGCCAATGGCGCCGCGCAGATCGCCACCAGCACGGTCGCCACCACCAACACCGTGGCCCAGGTGCCGCTGCTGGCGGTGGCGCGGCTGGTGAGGAGGACCGCGCCGCTGGTGATCACCCACCAGGCGCAGTTCCCCTCGGTCACCATCAGCTTCGACGTGCGCGCCGGTGCCTCCCTGGGCAACGCCGTGGCGGCCGTGCAGCAGGCCGAGCGCGACATCGGCATGCCGGCGACCATCATCGGCGCCTATTCGGGCGACGCGGCCGAGTTCCAGCGCAGCCTGGCCGCCGAACCCTGGCTGATCCTGGCGGCCGTTGCCGTCATCTACATCGTGCTCGGCGTGCTCTACGAAAGTTTCGTCCACCCCGTCACCATCCTGTCCACCCTGCCCTCGGCCGGCATCGGCGCGTTGCTGGCGCTGATGGTCACCGGCGCCGACCTGTCGATCGTGGCGCTGGTCGGCATCGTGCTGCTGATGGGCATCGTGAAGAAGAACGGCATCCTGGTGGTGGATTTCGCGCTGGAGGCCGAGCGCGAACGCGGCCTGTCGCCCGAGGACGCCGCCGTCGAAGCCTGCGTGCTGCGCTTCCGGCCGATCATGATGACCACGGCGGCGGCCCTGCTCGGCGCGCTGCCGCTGGTTCTGGACCGCGGCACGGGGTCCGAACTGCGCTGGCCGCTTGGGGTCGCAATCGTTGGCGGGCTGCTGCTGAGCCAGGTGCTGACGCTGTACACGACGCCGGCGATCTATGTCGGTTTCGAGCGGCTGCGCAGGCGCGTGCCTCGCGCGTCCACCGCCCAGGTGGCGCTGGCGGAGTGAGGCGAAGCGGCTCGGCGCGCCGTGGACGAAGCGACGACAACGTCGTCGCGAGCAACGGGTACAAAGGTAGCGGGCGAATTCATCTCATGATGCCAACCCAGAGAGATATATCAGTAAAAACAGAAGTTTCTTGCTTCTTTCTTGCGAAGAAGAAGGTCTTCTCTTGTTTCAATGCAAAACATCTCAGATGAACTTCTCCACCCTCTTCATTCTCCGCCCCGTCGCCACCCTGCTGCTCTCGCTCGGCCTGCTGGTGGCCGGGATCGTCGCCTACCAGTTCCTGCCTGTCGCCGCCCTGCCCAACGTGGACGTGCCGGCGATCGTGGTGTTCGCCTCCCGCCCCGGCGCCGACCCTGCAACGATGGCCAACTCCATCGCCGCACCCCTGGAGCGGCGCATCGGCGAGATCGGCGGTGTGTCGGACATGTTCTCGACCAGCTCGACCGGCAACGCCAACGTCATCACCCTGTTCGACCTGGACCGCAGCACCGACGACGCGGCGCGCGAGGTGCAATCCGCGCTGAACGCGGCACAGACCGACCTGCCATCCGGCCTGCCGGTGCGGCCGACGTACAAGAAGTTCAACCCTGCCGACCCCGCCATCGTCACGCTCGCGCTGTCCTCGGACCACCTCTCCGTGGGCCAGGTCTACGAGGCGGCCGACACCGTGCTGCAGCAGCGCTTCTCCCAAGTTCAGGGGGTCAGCCGCGTGCAGATCGATGGCGGGCAGACGCCGGCGATCCGCGTGCAGCTCGATCCCGGCGCGCTGCGTGCGGCAGGCATCTCGGCCGACGACGTGCGCCAGGCGATCGTCAACGCCAACGTGCTGGAGCCGACCGGCAGCTTTCAGGGCCCGCAGCGCGCCGAGGAGATCACGATCAACGGCCAGATCAACCGCGCCGCCGCCTATGGCCGCGTGGTGCTCAAGGCCCGCAACGGCGCGGTGCTGCGTCTGTCGGACGTGGCGCACGTGATCGACAGTGTCAGCAACGTCCGGCTGGCCGCCTGGAACGGCCACAAGCCGGCCATCCTGATGCGCATGTACAAGATCCCCGGCGCCAACGTCATCGAGACGGTGGATCGCGTGCTCGGCCTGCTGCCGCAGATACGCGGCTGGATCTCGCCAGACATCCACATCACCGTGCTGGACGATCGCACGCAGACCATCCGCGCCAGCACCAACGACGTGAAGTTGACCCTGTTGATCACCGGCGTGCTGGTGCTGCTGACGGTGATGCTGTTCCTGCGCCGCATGGCCGCGACGGTGGCGGCTGCCGTGACCGTTCCCCTGTCGCTGGCGGGCACGGCGGCCGGCATGTGGGCGATGGGGTTCTCGCTGAACAACTACTCGCTGATGGCGGTGACGATTTCGGTGGGGTTCGTGGTCGACGATGCGATCGTGATGATCGAGAACATCACGCGGTTGCGCGAGCAGGGCATGGGGCGGCTGCAGGCGGCCATCGTCGGCGCGCGCCAGATCGGTTTCACCGTCGTTTCGATCACGCTGTCTCTGGTCGCCGTGTTCATCCCCCTGCTGTTCATGGGCGGCCTGCTCGGCCGTATCTTCCACGAGTTCGCCCTGACCCTGACCATCGCCATCGTGCTTTCCGCGGTGGTGTCTCTGACGCTGACGCCGATGGTGTGCGGGCGGCTGGTGGACCGGGAACCCACGGGGTGGCTCGGGCAGGCGGACGCCTCCATCGAACGGTTTTTCCGGCGCGTGACCGCCCGCTACATGCGCGGCGCGGACTGGTCGCTCCGCCACCGCTGGACGATGATCGGCGTCACCCTGCTGACGATCGTGCTCACCTTCTTCCTATACGGCGCCGTGCCGAAGAACTTCGTGGCCGAACAGGATACCGGCCTGCTGCGCGGCACCACGGAGGGTGCAGCGAGCGCGTCGTTCGACGAGATGGTGCGTCTGCAGCGCCGGGTGATCGACGTGCTGCTGGCCGATCCCGCGATCGCCAATGTCGGCTCGGTGGTGGGCGTCGCCAACGGCTTTGATTCCGCCAACCAGGGCACGCTTCTGATCACCCTCAAGCCGATGGCCGAGCGCCACGTACGCGCGAACGGCGTCATCGCGCGGCTGCGTCCGAAGCTGCAGGCGATCGCCGGCTTGCAAACAACGCTGTTCGCGCCGGGGGATTTCGGCGGCGGCAACAAGCAGGGCGGCGGCGGCGAATACAGCTTCAACGTCGTCGGCAATAACCTCGAAGAGCTGGCGCTTTGGGAAAGCCGCATCGAGACGCGGCTGCAGCGCGAGCCCGGTTTCCTGGAAGTCACATCCGACCAGGACAGCGCGTCACCTCAGGCCACGCTGACCATCGACCGGGAGGCGGCGGCGCGCCTGCACGTCTCTGCCGCCTCCATCGACATTGCCCTGACCGACGCACTGGCGCAGCGTCCGATCTCGACGATCTACACGGAGCGCAACCAATACAGCGTGGTGCTGGAGACGCTGCCCTGGCTGCAGCGCGACCCGCATTACCTCGACCACGTCTACGTCGCCGCCGACACCGGCCAGCCGGTGCCGCTCGGCGCGGTCGCCCATCTCACCTACGGCATCGTCGCGCTGAACGTGGTGCACGATGCCCAGCGCGTGGCGGGAGAGATCGGCTTCAATCTCAAGCCCGGGCTGGCGCTCGGCACCGCGATCGACCGTGCCAAGGCGGTGGTCGCCGAGCTGTCGCCGCCGCCCACCGTGCAGGTGCAGTTCGAGGGCAACGCCAAGCTGTTCCTGCAATCGCTCTCCAGCGAGCCGGCGCTGATCGGCGCCGCCCTGCTGTCGATCTACATCGTGCTCGGCGTGCTCTACGAGAGTTTGCTGCACCCCCTGACCATCATGTCAACCCTGCCTTCCGCAGGGCTGGGCGCGCTGCTCGCCATCCTCGTCACCGGCACCGATCTCGGCGTGCTCAGCATCGTCGGCATCGTCCTGCTGATGGGCATCGTGAAGAAGAACGCGATCATGCTGGTCGATTTTGCGCTCGACGCCCAGCGCGAGCGGGGCATGAGTCCGGAGGCGGCGATCCGCGAAGCCTGCGAGGAGCGGTTCCGTCCCATCATCATGACCACTCTGACCGCTCTGTGCGGCGCGCTGCCGCTGGCGCTGGCGCTGGGCACAGGCTCGGAGCTGCGCCGGCCGCTCGGGATCGCCATCGTCGGCGGCCTGGTGGTGAGCCAGGCGCTCACGCTCTACACCACGCCGGTGATCTACCTGGCGCTCGAGCGCAGGGCGCGCGGCAGGCGCCGCCGCATCGTCCATTCACCGCTGCAGGCCTGACTGGCTATTCAACGCTCAGCCGCCCTGGCGATTGCCTTGACGTCCCATCACGGTATGTTCGCCCATCGACAGGGAGCCGAGCGATGATCACCCTCAGGATCAACGGGCAAACCCATGCGGTCGACGTGCCGCCCGACATGCCCGTGCTGTGGGTGCTGCGCGACGTGCTCGGCCTGACCGGCACCAAATACGGCTGCGGCATCGCGCAATGCGGCGCGTGCACGATCCACCTGGACGGCGAGGCGGTGCGCAGCTGCGTGCTGGCGGCGGGCGGCGTGGGCGCCGCCTCGATCGTCACCATCGAGGGCGTGGGCGCCTCGGCCGCGGGCGCGCGCGTGCAGAAGGCGTGGCTGGACCGCGAGGTGGTGCAGTGCGGCTACTGCCAGTCCGGCCAGATCATGTCGGCAACCGCCCTGCTGGTACAGACGCCCAAGCCCACCGACCAGGACATCGACGCGGCGATGGCAGGCAACATCTGCCGCTGCGGCACCTACGTGCGCATCCGCGCGGCGATCCACGACGCGGCTGTGGGCCGATGAGCACGCATCGGCGCGAGCTGCTGCGCGCCGGCCTGCTGGCAGGCGGCGGGCTGCTGCTGGGATTTGCCCTGCCCGGCTTCGGCGGCCGTCCTGCGCGCGCCGGCGACGCCGATGCGCCCGGTCCCGCACCCACCGCCTTCATCCGCATCGGCGGGGACGGCGCGATCACGCTGATCATGCCGGACACCGAATGCGGCCAGGGCATCTGGACCTCGGCCGCCATGCTGCTGGCAGAGGAGCTGGAGGTGGGGCTGGACCAGGTAAGGCTGGTGCCTGCGCCGCCGGACGCCAGGCTCTACGCCAGCGAGGTCGCGGGCGAGCAGGCGACCGGCGGCTCGCTCTCCATCATCGGCGATTGGGACCGGCTGCGCCAGGCAGGCGCGCGGGCACGCATGATGCTGGTGCAGGCGGCGGCGGCGCGGTGGCACGTGGACCCTGCCACCTGCCGTGCCGCGTCCGGCATGGTCCACCACGAGGCCAGCCGGCGCACCCTGCCCTATTCGGCGCTGGCCGAGGCGGCGGGTGCGCTGTCCGTGCCGGGCCACGTCGCGCTGAAGCAGCCCGCCGACTGGACGCTGATCGGGCGTCCGCAGCGCAGGCTGGACACGCCAGGCAAGGTGAACGGCAGCACTGTCTACGGCATCGACGTTCGGCTGCCCGGCATGAAGGTGGGGACCGTCTGTGCAAGCCCCGTGCTCGGTGGCCGCCTGCTCGGGATCGACGAAGCGGCCGCGCGGTCCGTCTCCGGCGTGCGCGACGTCGTGCGGCTGGACGACGTGGTGGCTGTCATCGGCGACCATTTCTGGGCCGCACGCCAGGGCCTGGAGGCGGCGAACCCGCGCTGGGACGACGGGCCCAACATGCGGGTGGACACGGCCGATATCGTCGATGCGCTGGCCAAGGCGACCGAGCAGCCTGGGGCGGTCGCGCGCGACGACAACGACGCGCCAGGCAAGATCGCCGCTGCGCATCGCAGGATCGATGCGATCTACGAGCTGCCGTTCCTGAGCCACGCGCCGATGGAGCCGATCAACACCACGCTGCACGTCCGCCCGGACGGCGCCGAACTTTGGGTGGGCACACAGGTGCCGGTGCGGGCGCGCGATGCGCTGGCCCAGGCCGCCGGGCTGCGGCCGGAGCAGGTGGTGGTGCACAACCACGTCATGGGCGGCGCCTTCGGCCGCCGGCTGGACGTGGACAGCATCGAGCAGGCCGGCCGCATCGCCAAATCCCTCGATTACCCCGTCAAGCTGATCTGGACGCGTGAGGAGGACATCACCCACGATCTGTTCCGTCCCAGCTATTACGACCGGCTGTCGGCCGGCCTGGATGCCGGCGGTCGAATCGTCGGCTGGACGCACAAGACCGGCGGTTCCTCGGTCACGGCGCGCTGGTCGCCGGAAGGGATGAAGGGAGCGCTCGACCCTGACGCCGTGGAGGGTGCGGCGGAGACCCCCTACGACCTGCCGGCGGTCAAGGTTGAGTACGTCCGCCACGAGCCGGCTGGCGTGCCGACCGCCTGGTGGCGCGGCGTGGGACCGACGCACAACGTGTTCGTCGTCGAGAGCTTCATCGACGAGTGCGCGGCGGCGGCGGGCCAGGACCCGGTCGCCTATCGCCGCACCATGCTGGCCAGGAACCCCCGCGCGCTGGCGGTGCTGAACCTGGCCGCCGAGCGCTCCGGCTGGGGCGGCGGGTTGCCGCCCGGCCGCGGACGTGGCGTGTCCTTGCAATACGCGTTCAGCTCGTTCCTCGCCCACGTGCTCGAGATCGAGGTGAGCGCGCGCGGAGAGATCGCCCTGAAGCGCTGCACCGTCGCCGTCGATTGCGGCCAGCGCGTGAACCCGGACACGGTGGCGAGCCAGATCGAGGGCGGGCTGTGCTTCGGCCTGGGCACCGCGCTGTACAGCGGCATCACGCATCAGAATGGCCGTGTGCAGCAAAGCAATTTCAACACCTACCGCGTGCTGCGCATCGACGAGGCGCCGCTGATCGAGGTTCATCAGGTGGAGAGCACCGAGCACCCCGGCGGCATCGGCGAGACCGGGACGGCAGCATCGGCCGCGGCACTCGGCAACGCGATCTTTGCCGCCACCGGCAAGCGTCTGCGAAAGATGCCGTTCGGGCTTGGGGCGTTGCAGAACGCATGATGCGCGCGGCGGTCTTTGCCGCTACCCTGCTGACCGGCAGCGCCGCCGCCCGGGCAGCCACCGACGCCAGCACCCTGGCGCGCGGCGAGTACCTGACGCGCATGGCCGATTGCGCCGCGTGCCATCTGGGGGCGGGCGGCGCCCTGTCCGGCGGCCGGGCTTTCCGCACGCCGTTCGGCACCATCCACGCCACCAACATCACGCCGGACGCCAAACGAGGCATCGGCAGCTACAGCGACGACGAGTGGGTGGCCGCCATGCAGCGCGGCATCGGCCGGGGCGGCAGGCATCTGTATCCGGCGATGCCCTACACGAACTACACGCTGATGAGCCGGGAGGACGCGCTTGCGATCAAGGCCTACGTCATGACGCTGCCGGCGTCCCCGCAAACGACGCCGGCCAACGACATGCGCTTTCCGTTCAACATCCGCTTCCTGATGGTGTTGTGGAACCTGCTGTACAACCCGGACCACCGTTTTGCGCCGGACAGCGCACGCGACGCCGCCTGGAACCGCGGCGCCTACCTGGCCGAAGCGCTGGGCCACTGCCAGCAATGCCACACGCCGCGCAACGTGCTGCAAGGGTTCAAGACGGGCCAGGCCTATGCCGGCGCGATCCAGCAGGGGTGGCTGGCCTACAACATCACCAGCGATCCTAGGAGCGGCGTAGGCGGCTGGTCGGAACAGGACCTTGCGGCCTACCTGATCGACGGCCACGCCGAGGGGCACGGGGTCGCGGCCGGGCCGATGGCAGAAGCCGTCGGCTACTCGCTGCGCTACCTCACGACTGAGGACGCAGGCGCGCTGGCGCACTACCTCAAGGCCGTCCCGGCGATCCGCACGCCGGTCGCAGAACCGGACAGCCACATGGCGCAGGATGCGCTCGGCGCGCATATCTACGAGGGCGCCTGCGCAAGCTGCCACAGGACGAACGGAACCGGCGCCCAATCCCCCATCGCGGCGCTCGCCGGCGACCAGACCGCCGCCGATCCGGCCGGCACCAACCTGTTGCAGGTCGTCCTGCACGGCGGCAAACTGGCTACCAAGGACGGCGCGCTCGCGATGCCCGGTTTCGCGGGCGGCTACACGGACGCCGAGCTGGCCGCGGTGACGAACTACACGATCGGGCAGTTCGGCCAGCATGCCGGCCAAGTGTCCGCCGCGATGGTGGGCAAGGCGCGGACCGGCGGGTGAGCAGGCCGCAGCGTTCCGATCGTCCGCCCCACCAGGGCCGCTCGGCTCGCGTGCAGACGAACATCATTCGCCTGCCCAGGACGGTCGATACGCGGGCACGATAAATTTGCCTAGAACGATCGTGGTGCGTTAACGCCTTCCGAATGGTCCTGAGCGATGATCCGAGATGATCACGATGATCGGTCATTCAGGAAGCCATGCTTGCCTTCTTACATCGTAGCACGCCCGTCAGGGCAGGTACACTCAGGCTCGCTGCGTAGACGGCTCGCAATCCTCGCCGCGGCGTCGATCGCGCCCATGCTGCTGCTCTTCGCCGCTGAGGGCTACATGGATTACCGGGAGGAGCGCGCACGCGACAGCCAGCGCCAACTGGCCGTGGCTCGCAGCATGGCCGCAACCGTGGAGCGCGAATTATCGGCGGCGCTGGCGGGACTGCAGGCGCTGGCCCTCTCGCCCCTGCTGCAGGTTGCCGATGTCGAGGGTTTCCACCACCTGGCGACGCGCTTTGAGGCGACACAGCCGGAACACTCGACGTTGCTTCTGCTGGATCGGGCTGGTCAACAGCTGGTCAACACGCACGTGCCGCCCGGCGGTAGGCTGCGCCGGCGGGATCAAACGACCGCGGCGGAGGCGGCGCGCGAGATATTCGGCCGCGGGCAGCCCTACATCTCGAACCTGTTTCCGCGCGCGCTCGACCACAGCCTGATCGTGACCGCCGACGTGCCGGTGGTGCGCGATGGCCAGGTGATCTACGACCTCAGCCTGGTCCTGCCAGCACAGCGTTTCGTGGCCATAATCGAGGGCCAGCACCTGGCGCCAGACACGGTCTCGGCCGTTTTCGACCGGCACGGCGTCATCGTGGCCCGATCGCCGGATCCGAGACACTTTGTCGGGCAGCCCGCCTCACCCGGCCTGCTGTCCGTCATGCTGACCAAGCCGGACGGGGTGATCAGCGTCGTGTCGCGCGAAGGCATACCGTCGCTGGTCGCTTTCAGCAGAAGCGAACCCTCGGGCTGGTCGGTGGCGATCGCGGTGCCGGAAGCGACGTTGCGGGCACCTCTGCGCCACTCGCTCCGGCTGCTGTTCGGTGCCGGGCTGGTCGGGTTGGCGCTCAGCCTGGGGGTCGCCTACGCGCTGGCCCGCCGTGTCGTGGTACCGATGCGCGCGCTTGCCAGGCTTGCCGCCGACCCTTCCAACGATCGGGCGCCGGACGCCTTCGGGGTCACCGAGATCGATGCGGTAGCCAACGCGCTGCGGCACAGCGTCGCTGAACGCCAGGCAGCGATGGATCAGCTGCGCACGCTCAACGAGGGCCTGGAAGCGCGCGTGCGGCACGAGATCAACCGCCGGGAGCAGGCCATGGCGCTGCTTGCTCAATCACAGCGCATGGAGGCGTTGGGCCAGCTTGCGGGCGGCATCGCGCATGACTTCAATAACGTTCTGCAAGCGGTGACAGGCGGGCTGAGCCTGATCGAGAGGAGGGCAAACGATCCGGAGGCTGTCCATCGCCTGGCTGTGATGGCGGCCGATGCCGCCGGCCGGGGTGCCGCCGTCACCAGACGGTTGCTGACCTTCGCGCGCCGTGGCGAATTGCAGGCGGTGGCGGTCGATTCGCATGAGTTGATGGAGAGCCTGCGCGAAATGCTTGGGCCGGTTCTGGGGGCCAACATACGGTTGACCGTGGACGCTCCGGACGCTCTGCCCAAGCTATGGGCGGACCGGGCGCAGCTGGAGACGGTGCTGGTGAACCTGGCGGTAAACGCGCGCGATGCGATGCCTGAGGGCGGCACCATAGCCCTTTCGGCGAGGGTCGATCAGGCAGGGGCGGGCGGCTTCCAACCGCCAAACCTCTCCGCGGGCAACTACATCCGCCTGACGATGACCGATACCGGCCTTGGCATGGACGGCGCCACGCTGGAGCGCGCGGCCGAGCCCTTCTTCACCACCAAGGGACCTGGCCAGGGAACAGGGCTGGGCCTGTCGATGGCCAGGGGCTTCGCCGAGCAGTCCGGCGGCGGCCTGTGCATCCACAGCGCGCCTGGAGCGGGCACGACGGTAGCAGCGTGGTTCCCGCAAGCCAGCGCCGACCAAGCCTGTTGTCCGGCAACGCCGCCGCGCGCCGGCACCGCATTGGCGGGAGAGTTCCGGCTGCTTCTCGTCGATGACGACAGCATGGTGTGTGAACTGCTCGCCCAGGACATGCGCGACCGCGGCTTTTCTGTCACGACTGCGAGCGACGGCCTGTCCGCTCTGGCCCTCCTCGACGACGGCGAGCCCGCCGACCTGCTGGTGACCGACTTTGCGATGCCTGGCATGAACGGCCTGGCGCTGATCGGCGAGGTGCGCCGTCGCCGCCCTGGCCTGCCTGCCTTCCTGCTGACCGGTTATGCCGAGACGGAGGTCGGGCTCGCCGTCATCGACGACCGTCTGACCGTGCTGCTGCGCAAGCCGGTCTCCGGCGCGGACCTTGCCGCCCACGCCGCCGCCCTGCGCCAGCCCGAGATGGCGCTCGTTTGACGTCGGCCGGGCGCGGTTCTGCTGGCCGAGGATGCTTCATCGTTCTGGAGGGAGGGGAAGGGTCGGGTAAGACCAGCGCCATGGGTGTCCTGGCCAACGCCCTTCAGGGCTGGGGCCACGACGTGCTGCGGACGAACGAGCCTGGTGGGACGCCGGAAGGCCTGTCGCTGCGCAGCTTGCTGCTTGCGGAGAATGGTGCCGATTGGGATTTCGGCGCCGAACTGCTCCTGATGGTGGCAGCGCGCGTGCAGCATGTCGCACGGGTAATCGAGCCCGCACTGGCTGCCAGCCGCACCGTCCTGTGCGATCGCTTTGTCGGGTCAACGCTCGCCTACCAGGGTGCCGGACGCGGGCTGGATGACGCGCTTATCCTTGACCTGCACCGCCGCATGGTGGGCGATCTATGGCCCGATCTGACTGTGCTGCTGGATGTCGATCCCGCAATCGGGCTAGCCAGAAGCAGATCGCGCCTCGCGCACATGGGCGTCGAGGAAGGCCGGTTCGAAGTGCTGGACTTGCGGTTCCACGAACGGGTGCGCGCGGCATTTCTGGCGATGGCGGCGCATCGCCCGAGCGTGATTGTTGACGCCAACCGTAGCTTGGCGGAAACCCACCAGAGCTTGGTTGCTGCAGTGTCCTCCTGCCTTCCGCTTGCTTGACGATCCCGCGGCGCCATGACCGTAGAGGTAGTCTGGCCAAGCCCAGCGCGTTCCAGTGCGCGCAAAGATCCTGTGCGCCGGCTGGCACCAGAGATGCGCCACGCGCCAACGATGCCGAACAGTAGATAGGTCCGTCAAACGCCCGTCAGGAACCGCGTGACCACAGCCACCGCACGGCCGGGAATGCCCATCCGGCCCACGTCTTCGCCGGCGACCAGTGCCACTTCGGCCTGCGGCACGCCCTGCCCGCTGACGGTCAGCTTGCCCACCACGTCGCCACGCCGGATCGGGGCCGGGATCGGACTGTCATAAGCGATGGCGACGTGCGCGTGCGTGCGCCAGGCGCGCGGCATGGTGAGCGTCAGGTCGTGCGCGCCGACCAGCGGCACGGAGTGGCTGGTGCCGAGATAGACGGGGGCGTTCTCCACCGTGTCGTCGGCGGCGAACAGTTTCACGTTCTCGAAATTGGCGAACGCCCAGCCCATCAGGCGAACGCTTTCCTCCACGCGCGCGCGCGCGGTCGGCATGCCGTTCAGCACCATGATCACCCGCCGCCCGCCATGCTCGGCGCTGCCCACCACGCCGAACCCGCCGGCATCCGTGTGGCCGGTCTTCAGCCCGTCCGCCATGCCCCGCTGCACCAGCGGGTTTCGGTTGTATTGGACGATGCCGTGATAGGTGAACGTCTTTTCCGCGTCGTAGTGATAATACTCGGGGAAATCCTTGATGATCGCCTTGGCCAGCGTCGCGATGTCGCGCACCGACATGTGGTGCGCAGGGTCCGGCCAGCCCGTGCAGTTGCGGAATTCACTGTGCGTCAGGCCCAGCGCCTTGGCTTGCGCGTTCATCATCTCGACGAACTGCTCCTCGCTGCCGGCGATGCCTTCCGCCAGCACGATGCAGGCATCGTTGCCCGACTGGATGATCATGCCGCGGACCAGGTCTTCCACCTTGATCTGCGCGCCGAGCTCCACGAACATCTTGCTGCCCTGGGTGCGCCAGGCGTGCTCGCTGACCGGCAGCGTCTGGTCCAGCCGCAGCGTTCCGGCCTTCAGCTTGGAATAGACGATGTAGGCCGTCATCAGCTTGGTCATCGAGGATGGCGGCATCTCGGCGTCGGCCAGCTTGTCCAGCAGCGTGGCGCCGGTGTTGAAATCGAGGATCACCGCCCATTGCGCCGTGGTGTCCATCGGCCCAAGCGGGGTATCGGCCGCTCCGCCGCCTCCGCCGGCATAGGCGGCTGCGCTCTCCTCGTCGTCGCCGGAGGGTCCGGCATGGTGCGGCGCGCCAGGCTGGTCCTTGGCATGGCGCGGCCGGGCTGCCGCGGGACGGATCGCGGCGAAGGCCGCGCCGGAGAGCATAAGAAAACGGCGGGTCGGTGTCATGGCCTGCTCCTTATTCGACGGTGATCTTGGCGTCGACGACGCCGGCCCGCAGGGCCTGGTCCAGCGCGGCGTCGGCCTGCGCCACGGTCGCAAAAGGGCCGGCACGCACCGCGTAGCTCGTCTGCCGGCCGTCGCGCGACCGCACCACATCGGCGCCGAGTCCTGAAAGTCTCGCCGCCACCTGCTGCGCGTAGGTGAACCGTCCAAACACGCCGCATCGCAGGTACAGCGTGCCGGGGTCGGCATACGTGGCGGTCACCCGCTCCGGCAGCCTGTCGGGCACCAGCGGGCCGGTGTCCTCCGAGGCCGCAGCGCCGATCGTTGTGATCGCGCCGGCCGGACCGCCGATCACCGGCAGCGCCTGCGCCGTAATGGTGGCCCTCGGCGCCGCGGCTATACGCAGCCTCGGTCCTCCTCCGAGTTGGTCGACTAGGCGGCGGCTGAGCACGCCGTCGATCTGCACGCGCACCCGCGCGGCCCCTTCGGATGGTATCCCGAGCAGTGAGGCCGCCCTGGGCGAGACCGCGACGATCCGCCCTGGCGATGCGGGTCCACGATCGTTGACGCGTACATCCACCTGCCGGCCGTTATCCAGGTTGGTGACCTGCACGATCGCCGGCAGCTGGATCGTCTGCATCGAGGCGGTCAGCGCGCCTGGGTCGCGCAGCTCTCCATCCGCGGTCAGGCCCGCCTGGCCGGCCTGCACGGCGGCAATGCCGGTGCTGTCCAGCCCATAATCCTCCATCGGGTAAAACCAGAAACCGCCGGCCTGATAGGCATCGCCCAGAACATAATGCGGCGTCGGCGCGGGCGGCGGTGCTGCCGGGCGGCGGTGCACACACCCCGATAGCGCCACCAGGGCCGCAGCCCAGACTGCAGCCAGGCGCATCACGGCTGGCGTTCAAACAACCGCATTGGCGAGCAGGCCCACGCCCAGCGCGTAAAAATCCGACGGGTTGTAGCGCCTGATGACGTTGAAGTTGGTGTAGACCATGTAAGCCTCTCCGCCCTCGCCGTCCGGCATCACCACGGCGCCGCGCACGTCGCCGCGGGAAAAGGCGCTCCCGTCGATGCGGCGCACGCCGTCTGCCTGCCATTCGCGCAACGGCCGCACCAGCTCGCGCCCGGTTCGGCCAGCCAAGCCTGCCGGCACCTGCACCTGCTGGCCCCAGGGCTCGCCTGGCCGCCAGCCACATTTCGCAAGATAGTTGGCGACCGAGCCGAACACGTCCGTGCGGCTGGTCCAGATGTCGCGCCTGCCGTCGCCGTCCGCATCGACCGCGTAACGGAGATAGGAGCTCGGCATGAATTGCGGCTGGCCCATGGCGCCCGCCCAACTGCCGGTCATCGCGTGCGGGCTGACGTCGCCTGCGTTGAGGATGCGCAGCGCATTGATAAGCTCTGTCCGGAAATAGCTGGCGCGGCGGCCGTCATAGGCGAGCGTCGCCAGCGCTTCCACGATCCGGTAGTTGCCCGTCTTGGCGCCGAAACCGGATTCCAGCCCCCAGATGCCCATCACGATCCTCGGATCTGCGGGGTAGCGGTCCATCAGCGATGCCAGCAGGCTCGCCTGCCCCGCGTAGACGCGGCGTCCTTCGTCCAGTCGCGACTGCGGCAGCACACGCTGCTTGTACTGCGCCCAGCTCATGGTGAACTCTGGCTGGTGATGGTCCAGCTCGATCACCCGCGGGTTGGGCTGCACGCCCTCGAACGCCGCGTCCACGGTGCCGCCGGCAATACCGGCCCGGACCGCCTCGGCCCGCACGCCGGCGATGAAGGCGGCAAAACCTGCCTGCGCCCTGGCGGCTAACGGCAGGGTAGCCAATGGCAGGCTCAGGACGGCTCGGCGGGAGAACATGGTGACTATGCCGCCGGCGCTAGAACTTGGCCGACAGCGCCACGCTGCCGAAGTTGAACAGCCCGGATTTCGCGTGGCGAAACTCCTGCGTCTGCCAAGTCTGGGTGTAGCTCAGCCGCAGCCCGTACACCATCAGCGCCCCACCGGCCTCCAGCTCGCCCACGTCCCAACGATGCTGAACGTTGCGCGAATCGCTGCGGAACGTGCTGCCGTCCAGCGTCACGTCGTAGCCAACCGCCTGGCCGTCCACACCGGCAAACCCGTACCAGGAAATCGGCCGCACGGCGGTGTAGGCGTCAGAGCCGTTCATCCCTGGCTCGATCCGCGGCGTGCCGAAATCGCTGGCCAAGCCCTGCCCGAACCGCACTATGCCGCCCAGCTGGATGTAGTCGCGTACGTCGCCGATGCTGGCCGTCGCCGACGGCAGCGCGTCGGTCTCGATCGGGCCGAGCTGCACCAGCGGCAGGCGATAGGTGCGTTGGCCGAGCACCTGGAAGGCGGGCTGGTCGGCAAGCTGGTAATGCCAGCCCTTGTTGGTGGTGTCGCCGATCAGGTTGTGGAAGCCGTTCTGCACCTCGCGGCCGAGCGCGGACGGGCCGACCACGCCAAGGCTGAGCGATACCAGGTCGCGCGTGTCTGCTGTGTCGTGCACCAGCCCCGCGGTGGCGATCAATACTCCGGCATAGGGCCGGTCGGTCGGGTCCGGCGGACTGACCTGGGTGTAGCGCGGCGTGAAGATGCTCTGGCTGATGTCGAGCGACAGCCTGGTCGTCCCGCTGCCCCAGACGCTCTGGCCCAGCTGCGCCACCGGACCGACGGCGTCCTGGCCGGAGGTCCAGCCGAGCCGCAGCCCGCTGGTGTAATACTGATCGGACGTCCCCTGCAGCGTGGACACCGCGTCGTTCTCGACCTGGATGGTCCAGATGCTGTCGGTATCACGCGGCTGCGCCGCTGGGGCAGTATCAAGCGGCTGCGCCGCACGGGCTGCCCAGGATGCGGCAAGGCCGGCCGCCAGGGGAACGCACCAAATCCGAACCCGCATGCGTGCTTCCGTCCAAGAGTTTGGGCGGTTGTAGGGCGTCCCCGGACGGGAATAAAGGCCAGCGACGAGCGGCCAGCGGCGGCGTGCTGAACTTGCGAATAGCCGGAGGGTGTGGGATTCCCCTCGCCGAGGGATGGGTGGCCGAGCGGTTTAAGGCAGCGGTCTTGAAAACCGCCGAGGGTGCAAGCCCTCCGTGGGTTCGAATCCCACCCCATCCGCCACACCGAAACCGCCAGTGACGGCCTGCTTGAAAGCGGCGAAGGAGTTTCGGCCGATATGCGGCAGCCGTGACTCGACCGCCGCTATCTCGGGCCGGACGAACGTTTCGGTGTCCCGTAGCTGAGGACAACCCCACCCCTTGCCGCGCCTTCGCGCGGTATTGGTGACGCAGTCGGGTTGGCGCCCACTGCGTCCGTCTGCGTCCGCCGCCGCGCCTCTTCCGGACGGGCCCGGACCAACTCGGCGTTCGCCTGCAAGATGGCCGCGTCACAATTCTGGAGGCGGATCACGATCGACGCTGCATCCTCGTCCGGTGACAGTTCGATGGCGAAATCAAACCCGGCGAAACCGTCCTCGACCAACCAAAGCAGGTCGGGACGCGCCACCTCGATCGGGCCGGAGCCCACGCATCTTGCACCGACAAATGCACTGACGGTTTGTCCGCGAACCGAGGCAAGCGGCGACATCATCCAGCCCGACACCCGGGTCCGGTTTGCAACGTCAATGGCGCCACGCAGCATCGAAAGCCCTCTTGAATATCTTAAATCCCGATAAGTCGTAGCACACCCGCGCTGCTGTATTGATAATTATTTAATTACAACCAGAGCGAGAGAGCCGCCCGTTTTTGAACCTTCACCGTACGACAATGGCGTGCCGGCCAACTGTCGGATGCAGAGCGCGCGCCGCGCTGCTTGCGGAGCAAGCATGTCAGTGCGTCGACGGCGGCAATGCTCTCAAACAGGCCAGCTCGTATATCTCCTGATCCAGGCCTGTGAGCCTCCTGATGATGTCCTGCACGTTCGCGTCCAGATCGATATCATCATTGTTGCGCACCGTAACGTTCTCGCGTGGGGCAACGATCTGGCCACCCGTGTCGCCGAGCTTGGCCCTAGTGGTTAGGGCCGACAAGAACGGCAACAGGTTCTCGGTCACGCCCACCACGTCAAGCCCGTCCAGCGTCTCGAGCGATTTTGCCCGGACGTATCCCCTGTCGAGAAGATACCTGGCATCCTCAGACAGCACGGACAGCCTGCTCTGTTTTGACCCGTCACGATCGAGGCGATCGCGAAAGGTAAAAAAATGGAGCGGCGTATTCACAAGGTAGCGGGCCTGGAAGTTTTCTATCATCGGCCAATTGTTCTCATCCATCACGAAGCCGGCGAAGCTCTGCCGTGCGACGTAGGCGTGGCGAGGGTGTCCGCCGTCGCGGACGACGTGGTCGTAATGGGACCGCGTACGGGCGACGGGGTCTCGGAACACGCATGCCGAAAGAAGTTTCGACCCGAGAAACTCTTCGAGATCAACGCCGAAATGACCGCAGAAAGCCCGGTAGGCGGGTAACGCCTGCTTATCCAGGGCGACGAGCTGATCCCAGATCCTGGCGGGGCAGACGGCGGCTTGGCCAAGCTGCTGCTCCAGCCACGTCGCAACCGAGGTTCCGGCCGTCTTGGGAATGTGCAGAAAATACAGCGGCAGGGTCTTCGTAGCCTTTGCTCTTCGCCATCTTGCGGCCCATTGGTTTGGTTTGACGCGCATACCACCTCCGTCTCCACTCCAGGCCGGGCGGCTCAGTCACGCCCCACCCAACTCAGCTTCGGCTAGACCGGTTTCACGCAGAGTGTCCGCGAGTAGGCGTACCTCAAACCGGTCTGGGCCTTGTTTCGTCGAGCAACCTCGTCACTCCGCTATTCGGTCTGCGTGACATTGCCTAACGACCTCGTGTCGAGACGAGTGATGGAGAGATCGGCATGCGCCACGACTCGGCAGACGATTTCAATCATCCCAACCTGCCGGAGCGACACGCACTGCGTCGCCACGTTCTGTATCGCGCGACCGGGCCGCGTCATGGGTGACGCGCTGGCGGCGTCGTGCCATGGTAGCGCATGGCAGACCGAGAAAAATGGAGCGAGCCCCTCAGCTGCAAGCAGTGCGGGGCAGTCGGCAACGTCACCTTTTCCCACGACGACCGCGTGGTGATGACCAGCGAGACGCTGGAGGTGAACAACGTGTCCGGCGATTTCAAGCTGGATGCTCTCGGCCGGACTCCCGACGAGACGACGTTCATCTGTCTCAAATGCGGCGCCACCACGTAATACAAATAGGCCTTGAGATCGACATGCCCGAAGGCAAGTCCTTCTTTTTTACAAAAAAGAAGCAAAAAACCTTCGTCCGGCTGTCGCGGATCAAATGAACAAAGGTTTTTTGGTCCTTTTTGCAAAAAGGACTGCTTGCTTTCACGAGTCAGACTCAGCCCCAGTTTGTATAAGAGTGTCCGCGAGTAGGCGGACGTGAACCGGTTCAGGCCTTGTTTTGGCGAGCATGTTCATCGTGGTTGAACATCAACCTGAAGCGGTCATGCCCTAAGGGCGCCTGTCGCCTGACGGGCGGCCTGTAATTCGGGTGGCGCGTCAGTCCGGACCCTCGACGAGCTCCCTGACCCGCTCCCCGAGCATGTCCATAGAGAACGGCTTGGTGAGGACGTGCATGCCGGTTTCCAGGTGACCGTGGCCGACCACCGCGTTCTCGGCATAGCCGGTAATGAACAGCACTTTGAGGTTGTGGCGCAGGGCTCGGGCGGCGTCGGCGACCTGTCGACCATTAAGGCCAGGCAAGCCGACATCGGTGATGAGCAGGTCGATCTTGGTGGCGCCTTCCAAAATCTTGAGCCCTGCCGGTCCGTCCGCAACCTCGATGGTGCGATAGCCGAGCTCACCCAGCACGTCGGAGATCAGCATGCGTATCGCCGGCTCGTCGTCGACGATGAGCACTGTGGCCTCGGTCTTCGCAGGCGACGTCACATGCTCGGGTTCCACCACGAGCGCCTCCTCCGGGTTTGCTCCCAGGAATCGCGGCAGGTAGAGACAGACGAGCGTTCCCTTGCCGAGCTCCGAATAAATGCGCGCCTGGCCGCCCGATTGCTGCGCGAAACCGTAGATCATCGAAAGGCCAAGACCTGTGCCCTGGCCGATCGGCTTGGTGGTGAAGAAAGGATCGAAGGCCTTGGCGACCACGTCGGGCGCCATGCCCGTTCCGCTATCGGACACGCACAAGGTGACGTACTGCCCGCGCGACATGTTGCGATCCTGCGCGGACCGCTTGTCCATCCACTTGTTGGCCGTCTCTATTGTGAGCTGGCCGCCATGGGGCATAGCGTCGCGGGCGTTGATGCAGAGGTTCAGCAGCGCGTTCTCCAGCTGGCTCGGATCGACCAGCGTGTTCCACAGCCCTGCCGAACCGACGACTTCCACCCTGACCTCCGGCCCCACGGTGCGCTTGACCAGCTCCTCCATGCCGGCAACCAGGCTGTTCACGTTCACCGATTTGGGAGAGAGCGTCTGCCGCCGCGAGAATGCGAGCAGCCGGTGGGTGAGCGCCGCGGCCCTTTTGGCGGAGCTTTCTGCTGCGGCCACGTAGCGTTCGATGTTGTCCGTGCGGCCCTGGGCGATGCGCGTCCTCATGAGTTCCAGGCTGCCGGTGACGCCGGTCAGCAGGTTGTTGAAGTCATGTGCCAGGCCACCGGTAAGTTGGCCGACCGCCTCCATCTTCTGCGATTGGCGCAGGGCGGCCTCGGCCTCCATCAACTCGGCGGTGCGTGCGATCACCTCGGCTTCCAGCGACGAGGCAAGCCTGCGCAGATCGTGCTCGGCGCGACGGCGTTCGACGACCATCCTGGTGCGGTTGGCGATCTCCCGAACGAAGTTGAGATCCCCGTCCGACCAGACGCGAGGTGTGGCGTTGTTCAGGTAGAGCAGGGCAACCAGGCGGCCCTGCTCGGTCACCGGCATGTTGATAAACGACTGTGCGCTGATCGACTTCAGGGCATCGGCCGTGGCGCTCGTCCGCCCGTCCAGCTCCGCATCGGCGACCACCACCGTCTCGCCTTTTTTCAGGTTGTCGATGTAGGAACCGAAATCGCGGAAGTTGAGCGTTCCGGCGAGGCTGGCGATGCCGGGTGCGTTCCAGTCCCGTTCGATGGCGATCGTCTCCAGGACCGTATCGATGGTGCCGTAGCCCGCCCTGCTGACGTCCAGGGTCTGCCCCAGCGTCTCGGCAGCGGCAAAGGCCAGATCCGCCGGCTCCTCCAGAACGCGAAACCGGTCATCCAGCTTGGCGAGGGCAACCGTACGCTGTTCAGCCCGCTTGCGCGCGGTGATGTCGAGCGAAACGCCGGCCAGGTGCAGCGGCAAGCCATCCGCGCAGTATTCGACCCTGGCGCGAACCTCCACCCAGCCGGGTCTGCGTCCCTGCCGCGTCACACGATGCTCGATGGTGTAATCGGTGCCGGCCGCGATGCTGCGCGCAATTTCGGCCTGCATGCGCCCGCGGTCGTCTGGGTGCACGGCCTGTTCCATCTCCGCGAACGAGAACGGCACGCTTGGATCGCGACCGAAAGTTTCGCGGCAGATCGGCGAGGCGATAAGCTCGTGCGTCCTCAGGTTGAGCTGCCAGACACCGAGGCGCCCGGCCTCGGTTGCGACGCGCAGCCGGTCCTCGCTCTCTCGCTGGCGCAACAGCCGGTCGCCGATCTCGACGATCAGAGCAGCGTTGTGGGTCTCCAGCCCGACAAGTCGATCCCGCTCGATCGTCACGTCGACCTGGCTGGCGAAGAAATAGGACAGCTCGCCGGCAGCGTTCCATACAGGAGCCAAGAGCAACCGGTTCCAGAACGGCGTGCCATCCTTGCGGTGGTTGCGGACGTCGATCTCCAGCGACACGCGGCCCTGCACCGCGGCCCTGATTTTGGCGACCACGTCGCGGTCGGTTTCGGGCCCCTGGAGAAAACGGCAGTTGCGGCCGAGGATCTCCTCCCGCGCGTAGCCGGTAAGCCGGCAGAAGGCGTTGTTGACGAACACCACCGGATTGTCGGCTTGCCTGGGATCGGTCATGATCATCGGCATGCGGGTGGCGCGGACCGCTGCGACGAAGGGATCGGTGCCGTCGTCCCGGCCCAGTATCTCGTCGGTGATCCTGGTTCCGTCCGTTTCGGCCTTGCGCCGGCGAGCAATGCCGAGGCTGGCTGCGTCCATGTTCTCAGTCACCGGCCACTCCGATTCTGCTGCTCGCACTGCGCCGGCGCCTAGCCCGGGATGTTCGTTTCGATACCGGGTCAGCACGGCGCTTTGGGGAATGCAATATGTCAAACACAAGCGCGGCTGCCGTATTCGTTTCGGGGACGCGTTTTCGCATATTCGGCCGGCCGGCGCGATCATCGCGGCGTCGGCCGCAAACGTCTCAGGCGTCGGTGATCCTTCGCGTCGTAAGCAACTGGTTGGCGACGCCGCAGAGGGCTGCGACGGCGGAGGCGACCAGGAGTGCGGCGGTAAAGGCGCCGGTGGATTGAACGAGCGTGCCGGTGATGAGCGGCGCCAGCGAGCCGCCGACGGAGCCGCCGATGTTGGCCATGGCTTCGACGGTGGCCACCAGTGACGGCGGCGCCAAGACTGCTGCCAGCGCCCAGCCGCTCGTGGTGGCCAGGTTGGCGCTGAAAAGGGCGACCGAAATCGCGGCGAGCGCCATGGCGGCACTGCCGGAAAGGGCCGCGAGCGCGCTGGCGCCGGCAGCCGCGTAAAGCCCCAGCGCCAACGGCCACTGGCGGGCGGCGCGCTCGCTGGTGACGCACGCCAACCGGTCCGACAACCAGCCGCCTCCTATGGCTCCTATGAAGCCGGCAGATTGCGGCAGCGCCGACCACAGACCCGCCTTCTCGGTGGACATCTGCCAGCGGTCGTGCAGGTAGCCGGGCAGCCAGGTGACGTACAGCCACGTCACGTAGACGGTGCCGGCGAACCCGATCAGAAGACCCCACATCGCGCGTTGCCGCAGCAGGTCCAGCCACCGCGCCGGCCCGGCGATCCGCAGCACCTCGCCCGACGCGGCTTCAGGATTGCGGTAGATCATGCCCCAGGCGACAGCGACCAGCAGGCCGGCGCCGCCGAGCACGGCGAAGCCCGCGCGCCAACCGAGCCACAGCATAAGCGGCGTCAGCACCAGCGGCGCGATCGCCGGTCCGAGGGAGGCGGACGCGTTCAGCAGGCCGAGCGGCACGGCGCGCTCGGCCGGCGCGAAGCGGTCGGCGCAGACCTTGGCGCCGCCGATGAACATCGGCGACTCGCCTAGGCCGAGGGCCACGCGGGCGGCGACGAAGCTCGGCAGGCCGGCCACCAGCGACGTGGCCACTTGAACCGCGGACCAGGCGGCAAGGCCGCAGGACAGCGCTGCGCGGGCGCCCATTCGATCGACCAGGCTGCCCGCCGGAAGCTGGGCCAGCGCGTAGCTCCACGCAAAGGCCGAGAGCAGCAAGCCGGCTTGAGCAGCCGAGAGGTGCAGGTCGCTACGGATCGTGGGCAAGGCGACGGAAACCGCCGAGCGGTCGATGAAATTGATGCAGCCGGCAAGCCCGAGCAAGCCGACCGCGACAATGCGGGACCGACGGTCCGTCACACGATCACTATCAGCGCGCGCAGGACTGCCCGATCCAGTCCAGGTAAGCCGGATCACCGTCCGCAACCGGGAAAGCGGCGATGCACGGGCAGTCATAGGGGTGGGCCGCTCGGATCGATTGCCGAACCCGGTCGAGCAGGTCGGCACGCGTCTTGATGATCATCACCGCTTCCTGGCCGGTCTCGATTCGGCCTTCCCAGCGATAGATGGCCCGCATGCCCGGCAGTAGATTGACGCAGGCTGCGACACCCGTTTCGACCAGAGCGTGGCCTATCGCTTCTGCCGACTGGATATCCGGGTGGGTGACGTAGACGAAGACGATGTCGGTCGCCGTGCTACCCGAATACGAACCTGCCGCGCCGCTCACCGTCCGCTAGCCTCCCGCGTGTCGCATCTCCCACAGGCGGAAATGCGCGTCGACCAGGGTCTGGGCCAGCCCCCATTGTGCGAAGGCTTGCACGCCGTCTCGTTCCACGATGCTTTCGGCCACCTTCAGCATTGCCTGAGCAGTATCGAGATCCTTCACGTGACACGCCAGGGAGAACGCCTCCAGCACCTTGGCGATCACGTGGTATGCCGGGCTGATCCCCAGATCAGGAAGTGCCGCTTTTTCACCCGATAATCCCATGATTGAGCTTGTGCTGGCCTGCCGTATCCAGTTGCAACCTAGTGGTTAAAGCCCGCCAAAGCAATTCAACCATTCTGAAGGAAAGTAGGTTGAAACTTGGATGCTCAATGTTCATCACGAATAGGTGATGAAGCGTCGCCCTGGCCGCCGGTGCTGCAGTCTGTCCTCACACGACCCGCTTGCCGTAAAGTGCACGCTGCATCAAGGATGACGGATGACGCCGGCGGCGCTGCCGTCCATTTTGGAGAACGACCGATGCGTATCGCGCTGTTGATGGCACTCGTTGGCAGCCTCGGTTGCCTTCCGGCCATGGCACAGGTCGTTCCGCCGGCCGGGCCCGCCGCCGGTGCCGCCGCCAGCGCGGCGATCGCTCATCACGACCGGCAGGTTGCCCGGCACGCGGCCCGGACCGGCCACTACCGCAAAGCCGCGGCGTCGTCCCGCGCCGCCAACGCTGCGGCCGTAGATGCGAGCGTGGCGCCCCGCTAGCTGGTTCAGGTGTTGAGGGAGCGGGCTGAACGCCTGCTCCTGTGCAGATGGCCGATCAGCCAGTTGGTCCGCGTACTTTGGTCGACTGTACTTCAGTCGATATAGAAGCATCGTAAGCCACGGCCTACCTTGCGATGCGCCTCCTAGCGCCTGATCCATGCAAGGGGACGCGACGTGGCCGATGTAAGACTTCATCCTGCGCTCGATCGCGGCGTCCTACCGGAGGCCGATGGTTTTGCCGGGGGCACGCTTGTGTGTCACTGCCCGGACCGTCCGGTGAAAGTGGCGATCTCCAGCCAGGTCCTGTTCAACCACGCCTGCGGATGCACCAAATGCTGGAAGCCCGAGGGCGCCATATTCTCCATCGTCGGCGTCGTCCCGGCAGGCTCCGTGCGCGTGCTCCAGAACGGCGACAAGCTGCGTGTCGTTGATCCGTCCGCCCTGATCCAACGCCATGCCTGCGCGGGGTGCGGCGTGCATATGTATGGCCCGGTCGAGCGCGAGCACGCCTTCAAAGGACTCGACTTCATCCATACCGAGCTGAGCCACGAGGCTGGCTGGGCGCCGCCAGGCTTTGCTGCGTTTGTGTCCTCCGCCATCGAGGGCGGCGTCGCGCCGGACCGTATGGACGGGATCCGTGCGCGCGTCCGCGACGTGGGCCTGGAACCGTACGATTGCCTGTCGCCGGGGCTGATGGACATGCTGGCCACCTACGCCGCCGACCATGCCAGAGCTGAACTCGCCGCCTGACGGGCCGTGTTGGACGACGGCTTGCCACCCCGCTCGCCACGGGTCCAAATATGCGCATGGTGACACGCAGCGACATACTCTGGCTCGGGATCTCGTCAGGGGTGACGGGCGGGCTGGTCGGCGGGTTCATGCTGGGCATCGGCATGGATCTGGCCGTGCACCAGCAACCCTGGGGGTTCCTGCTGATCGTCCCTGGGGCGCCGGCATCCGGTTTGATCGGCTGGCTGCTGTCTCGACGGCTGGCCCGTCAGCTTTGACCCCGAGCAAATGCCACGCAGACTGGACAGTCGGAGTGGTACAACTGCTGGTCAAACAAAGACTTGATCGGTTTTAGGTCAGCCTACTCGCGGAGTGTGTTCGTAACACGGTCCAGAGCATGATCGCTTTAGCTTGATCTTCAACCGCGATAAACATGCACGCTAAGACAACGAGCTAGCTGTCGCTACCACGGACGTTGTACCCGTCCGGGCTGCCGCGATCGGCGAGCGTCTGTCGTCTGCCGGGCCGCCTCAAGACTGACCCCTCGGGCGCCTTAAGCGGTGTTGACCCGGCCCGACAGACGACACGGAGTGCTGACATCGAGGCTGAGCCGTGGTGTGCAGCCCGTCGACCGCTTCTCGTCCTTGTTCGGTGGCAGACCTCGCTTGTCGGGGTGGCCCGCGGTCAAGACCCCCGCCGGCGCCCCGCAGGAGTTCAGTCTCGAGGGCCAGACGCCGCGGCAAGCACACTGCGACAGCAAGGAGGGACCACGTCCGTGGTAGCGACAGCTAGCGCCTGATCGCTTCGTCTGCCAGAGGCGATCAGGCTGCAGGATCGCTCTCAAAAAAGCATCGCGGGCCGAGTGCAGAGACCCTGCCCCGCCATACCCGCCTCGGGCGCCTTGCCTGCAGCCTTCCTCCAACGCTGCTAGCCACCCGGCTAGCGAATATCCTCCCAACATGTGCAATCTGGAGTAGAATTCTACCTCGAACCTGAGTTAAACGGTTCTGCAACTTTTAGTTTGCAGGAAGACGATCTATGCACGCTGCCGTCATGTTGCCGAGGATCGCCAGCGACCGCAGGTTGGCGACATGCTGGGGCTTGATCGCCGGGTTGACCATCGCGCTCGTGTCGAGCTCCGCCTCCACCGCTCAGGCGGGCACGCTGACCTTCGATGACGAGTTTACCAGTTTCGTGTCTTCGCCCGACGGTTCGGCAGGCTGGATGACGTCGTTTCCTGGCCAGAACCGGTCGCTGTGGTCCAACCACGATGGCGAATGGTACTCCGATGCCAGCGTCGGGGTGAATCCGTTCTCGCTGAAAAACGGCGTGCTGAACATCACCGCCGCGCCGGCAGGCCCGGGAGACGCGCCGGACGGCCTGCAATACACATCCGGGATCATCACCACATACGCGTCGTTTTCGCAGCTCTATGGAATTTTTGCGATACGGGCAAAACTGCCGGCTGGCCAGGGCTTGTGGCCGGCCTTTTGGCTGTTGCCGGCAAGCAACCAGTACACGGCCGAGCTCGACGCGTTCGAGGTGCTGGGACAAGCGCCCAAAACTGCGTATTTTTCCGCGATCGGCGCGAACCAGCAGGGCGTCTGGGGCAGCAACGTGCAGCAGTTGCAGACGGTCGACACGTCGGCCGCCTTCCACACCTACGCCGTCGATTGGGGGCCGAGCCAGATCACTTTTTTTGTCGATGGCCAGAAGCTGGCGACGTCGCCGACGCCTGCCAGCATGAACACGCCGATGTACATGCTGATCAACCTGGCGGTCGGCGGCCAATGGAGCTGGCCAGGACCACCGAACTCGTCCACGCCGATGCCCGCGACCATGCAGGTCAGATGGGTGAGGGCTTACGCCACGAAATTCACCCAGTCAGTATCAGGCACGCGCGCCATCGTGATGCACAGCGCCCAGTGATCCATGTGACACCTGCCCCGAGCGAAGGGTGGGCCTTTTTTTGCCACGCTTGAGGATTGAACGTGGAATTTAAGCTAAAAACTTTGCCGGTGGCTCCAATGGGGCAGCTCCGTGCCATTCAGGCGCTCAGAGCTATTGCCGCGCTGTTCGTCGTCGTCTTTCACACTACTGTGCTTTGGCACGACAAGTTTGATGCAACTGCCAAACCTTGGGCCAACGGCGGGGCTGGCGTTGACCTGTTCTTTGTCATCAGCGGCTTCATCATGGTGGTGTCGTCCCGCAGGCTGGTCAATTTGGCCGATGGCTGGAGACGCTTTCTGACGCTTCGGCTGGTCCGGATCGTGCCGATGTACTGGCTGGTCACCGCCGCGAAGCTCGCGGCGATTTCGGCAATCCCGTCGATGGCGCTTCATACTCGACCGACGGCCTGGAACGTCATCGCGTCCTTTCTCTTTATTCCGTCAAGAGATGCGTTGGGGATCGTACGCCCAGTGGTCGAGGTGGGCTGGACCTTGTCTTTCGAGCTGCTGTTCTACGCGGCCTTTGCGTGTTCCCTCCTTGTCCGGGTCCGGGCCAGCGCGGTGGTCATCCCGATCATGACCGGTCTCGCCGTCGCCTCAATTTTCGTGCAGCCGCAATGGCCTGCGGTGATGTCACTGGCCGACCCTATCGTGTTCGAGTTCGTGTTTGGCCTGTTGCTGGGCGAGGCATTCGTTCGAGGGAAGCTTCCGACCGGCCGAATGGGCTGGTTCTGCGCGTTGACGATCGCGGTTCTTGGCCTCGCCGCGCTGCCGGTGAGTGGGCAGGGCGAACGGGTGATCGTTTGGGGTGGCGCAGCAACGTTGGCGTTGTCGGCAAGCGTGGCTATCGAAGGGTGGATCAGCAGCGTCTTGCCGAAGTTTCTCGTCCGTTTGGGGGAAGCATCCTACTCGCTTTACCTGACGCACGCTTTCGCCTTGCCGGTTGCAGGGGTGATCGCTGCCAGAACCGGCATGACCGGCACCACTCTGGCGATTTTCTTTGCGGCGACGGGTATTTTAGCAAGTGTTGCGTCGTCACTGGTCGTGTTTCGGTTCATCGAAACGCCGATCACCAATTGGCTTCGCCAGGCGATCGACGATCGCGGACGCATCCGCCCTTGGGGTCAGCTGCTCGGGTCGGGTCCTAACGTGTCTTCCAGGCGCCCACGCTCTCTTCGCCCGATCGCCAACTCCGTCACCACACCGTGAAGTGTGCGCAGTTCCTGTTCCGTCACCTCGCCACGCTGGAACAGGTGACGCAGGTTGCGTACCATGCCCGGCCGCTTGGGCGCATTTCGCAGGAAGCCGCACGCGTCGAGCTGGTCGACAAGATGTGAGAGGAAGTTCTCCAGCCTGTCTTTTGTCGCAACGATCGTCTCGTTGGTCATCAGCACGCGCGGTGTCGTATCGTCTATGGTCTGCCACCATTCGTAGGCCATCACCATCACCGCCTGTGCGAGGTTCAACGAGGTGAAGGCCGGGTTCATCGGGTAGCGGATCAGAGCGTCGGCCTGGGCCATGTCGTCGTTGTCGAGCCCTGCCCGTTCCGGCCCGAAAAGCAGGCCGCAGCGCAGGTTGCGCGTGCAGATCTCGCGCAGTTCGGCTGCCGCACCACGGGCAGTCAGCACCGTCTTGACGATGTGGCGCGGCCTTGGGCAGGTGGCGAACACATGATGCAGGTCGGCCACCGCATCCGGCACCGTGTCGTGCACCGTCAGCGCGTCCAGCAGCCGCTGCGCGCCGGAAGCGTTGTTCCAGGCACGCTCCTGCGGCCAGCCATCGCGCGGGGCGACCAGGCGCAGATGGAACAGCCCGCCATTGGCCATGGCGCGCGCGACGGCGCCGATGTTGTCGGCCAGTTGCGGGCGCACGAGGATGACGACGGGGCTTTGCCCGATCGGGTGAAGGTCGGCGCCCCCGTCACGGCCGGTCATGCACGGCGCCACGTCGTGCCGGAGGATGAATCCTCAAGTAGCACGCCCTGCTCGGCCAACTCGCGGCGGATCGCGTCCGCCCGTTCGTAGTCGCGCGCACGCCGCGCGGCCAGGCGTTCGGCAATTGCAGCCTCCACGCCGGCATCATCGGCACCGCGAAACCATGCGCTCGGCTCAGCCTGCAGAATACCGAGCAGCGCGCCTGCGGCACGCAAGCCCGACGAGGCGGCGGTGTCTCCTGCCATGGCAAGGTCGGCAAGCTGCCGCATTTCGGCGATTGCGCCAGGGGTGTTGAGATCGTCGCAGAGTGCGTGCAGAATCGGCTCGGGCACGGCGTCGGCGGGCACGGCCGGCATGCGCTCCAGCGCACGATAGAAGCGGTCCAATCCCTGTTTTGCTTCGATCAGGGCAGCATCGGTGAAATCGAGCACGGCGCGGTAATGCGTGCGCAAGATCAGCAAACGCACCGCTTCGGCCGGCGCACGCACCACCACCTCACGCAGAGTGGTAAAGTTGCCGAGGCTTTTGGACATCTTCGCCCCGTTCACCTGCAGCATGCCGTTATGCAGCCACACGCGTGCAAACACGCTGCCGGGAAAGGCGCACACGCTCTGCGCGCGCTCGTTCTCGTGATGCGGAAACAGCAGGTCCATCCCGCCGCCATGGATGTCGAAGCTCTCGCCCAGGTAGCGCCAGGCCATGGCGCTGCACTCGATATGCCACCCCGGCCGGCCGCGTCCCCACGGGCTGTCCCAGCCTGGCTGATCGGGCGTCGAGGGTTTCCAGAGCACAAAGTCACCGGGGTCTCGCTTGTAGGGCGCGACCTCCACGCGGGCGCCAGCCAGCAGGTCGTCCGGGCTGCGGCCGGAGAGCGCGCCGTACTGGGCGAAACTGGCGACGGCGAACAGGACGTGGCCGTCCGCGGCGTAGGCGTGGCCGTCGGCGATCAGCCTCTCGATGACCTGCACCATCTCGGGCACGTGCGCAGTGGCACAGGGCTCCACGTCGGGCGGCAAATTACCGATCGCCGCCATGTCGTCGTGGTAGTCCCGCGTGGTGCGCGCCGTCACCGCGCCGATCGTCTCGCCGCTCTCGGCCGCGCGGGCTGCAATCTTGTCGTCCACGTCTGTGATGTTGCGCACGTAGGTGACGCGCGGGTACAGGTGGCGCAGCAGACGGGCCACCACGTCGAACACCACGGTCGAGCGGATGTTGCCAAGGTGCGGCAGGTCATACACGGTGGGGCCGCACACATACATGCGCACATGGTCGGGGTCGGCTGGCGTGAACGGCTCACGCATGCGGGTCCGGCTGTTGTGGAAAACCAGTATCGGCATTTGTGGAGCGCTTGTGCGGAGTTTCGCGAGCCTGTGCAATCGGGTCAGAAGCGGCGCCGACCACTCGACAAGCCGATCCAGTGTGGCATCAGGGCTCTTTCACGGCTGCCTTACCGGCGGGCCGGACTGCAGACCAGGAGGCATCGCCCCCTGGTCCTTCGCTCATGAACCCCGCCTGCACCCGCTGCCGTCAATGATGGCGCTCTTCCGGATGGCCGGCTGGCGCAGGATGCGGAGCAGGCGCTGCACGAGGGGCGCTCATCGGCCGTGCGGCTCCGACGCGCGGTGCCACAGGACCGCGCATTGCCGGGCTCGACGTACGAAGAGCCGGATGGGAGACGGCAGGGCTGCCTGCCGGCCGCAAGGCAGGCTCACGCGCGGCACGGACCGGGTTTGCGGCCGTGGTGGCTCGCGACGGCTCGCTCGTTCTGGCGGCCTCTGCCGGCCGGGCCAGCGGGGTGCCGGCAGGGCGAGCCGGCACCACGCCAGAACCCCTGAGCTCGGCGGGGCGGGCTGTCGCCGCGATGACTGGATTGCCATGGTTGACCGCGGCCCTCAGCTCGGGATTTTGCGCCGCCGCGCGTTCGTGTTGCTGCTGGGACTCGGTTGCCCGCACATGCTGTTCATGGGCGAACGACTCTTCTGCCGGCGTCGGGCGGGCGGCAATGCCGTTCGGGCCGTTGAAGCTGACTCGGTTGCTGGTGGTGTTGATCACGGTGCGATCGAAGACGTTGGTCACGTGAACACTGCCAAAATTGTTGACCGCGCGGTTGTAGGCGAAGGCGCCGCCTCTCCATTCGCCGCCCAGGAAGCCGACCCCGCCATAGCCGAAGCCATAGTTGATGCCGCCGTAGAAGCCGACATGCGGCCCCCAATACCCGCGATTGAAGACGTAAAGGCCGTTGTTGAAACCCCAGTAGCCGGGGGTCCAGAGCAGGCCCACCGCCGGCGGCTGCACCCATGTGCCAGGCACCCAGTAGTAGCCGCCCTCCGACGCGTAGTTCCAAAATCCTGGCGTCCACAAATAGCCAGGAGCGGGCAGAGGAGGCTGCACGTAGACTGGAAGCACAGGCGGCGCGATGGTGATCGACAGGCCGACGCCGAACTGCGCCCAGGCGGGCGACGCTGGCAGCATCGTCAAAGGGGCAGCCAGCATCGCCAAAGCAAACGGTGCCGCGACGAGAGTGAAACGGGACGGGCGCATGATCGTATCCTTTTCGACATCGGCGGAACTGGTGACGCGGCAAATGCAGCGCAGCCCGACACACACCATATCGGCACCGATTGCAGCAAGAATACGGCGCATACTTGTTGGAATGGGCACCGAATGACGATGCCCGCGCCGTCAGTTCTCCGAAGTGATCGGTGGCGGCTTATGCCCTGTTGTCCGGCGTCTTTGGCTCCGCCGTACCCGGCTGTGTCGGTGCGGGGTCATGATCCTCGACAAGCCAGCGCCGCAGGACCACGTGACGGTCCTCGTCGACGAGGCACACCATGCAGTGGATCTCGTCGTCGGTCGCCAGGTGGCCCAACTCGGCATCCGTCATGCCGCATTCCGGGCAGGCATAGCGGTAGCAGCGGATTTCGACATGCGTGATCTTCGACATCGGTCGGCCTACAGAAGGAACACCGTGGCAACAGTACGCAGCCGCCGTCCCACGGTTCCCGCAAGCTACCAGGTGAACGCGTAGACCGTGTTGTCGCCGGCGACGTACAGATGATGGTTGGCTGCGATCAGGGTCTGAAAATGACGCAGCCCCGTCATCGTCGTTCCTGCGCCGGAAAACACGGTGGCCCCGGTGATCGCGTCGAAACCGTGCAGCATGTTGTCGCCTTCCGCACCCGCCACCCAGACCAGCGGGTCAACCCCGCCGCCGGACGTGGTGATGATCGGCGCGCCGCGGCCGTTGAACGCCGAACACCATTGGATGGAGATCGGGCTTGCACCGGTGCCGGACACGCTCAGCATGGTGATGTTGTCGTTCGAGCAGGACAGCCCGCTGTAGCTGGTGAATGCCACCAGCGTCGCGCCGTCGACGTTGTAGACCGCGGGCGCGGTGATGATGCCGCTGTTGGAGACTTGCGTGGTGGTGATCTGTCCGCCGATGCCGCCCATGTTGGAGCGGCTCACCAGGTAGGCGTTGCCGTCCTTGCCCATCGCGATCAGCAGGGGCACGTCCTTGCCCGTGCTGGACCTGACCTGCAACGGCAGGGCTTCGGTTCCGCCCAGATCGGCATCGTCGTTGTCGAGCGTCTGCCAGTTCGACGGCGTGTAGAAATCCTTCGTCGCCGCAGAATGCGCCAGCCCAGGTTTGAGGCGCAGAATCGCCTCGCCGTCCATCCAGTCGTTGTCGGCGTTGAAGGTGTTGCCGGTGGTGACGAACAGCGACGATCCATCAGCAGCCGCACCGCCCTGCGACCAGATCCCGCCGCCAGTGTCGCGCGTCGCCCAGTAGCCTGTCACCGCGGGCGAGGCCGTCTGCAACTGAACCACAACGCCGTGATAGGTCCCGCAATCGCCGGAGCGGGCGGCGTAATCGACATAGATGGAGCCCTTGAAGGACAGCACGGCGCTTCGTTCGCCCTGCGTGGTGCTGTCGAAGGTGATCCCCTGTGCCGCAAGGGACGCCTGCACGTCGACCGGCCAGCCGGCCGCTAACTGACCGGTCGTGGCTGACAGCCCGTAGATCATCTGGCGCGGCCCGCTCGCAGTCTCCGTCAGCGCGTCGAAGTAGAGGATGCCCGTGGCGGGGTCGATCACGGGCGTGCCGGTCACGCCTTCCGGGTCGATGTTGCCGCAGGGCAGCTCGTTCTGGGTGACCGAGGAGGCGAGCGGGGTCTGCCAGACGGTCGCACCGGTGTTTGCGTTGAGTCCCAGGATCAGGTTGCTCTCCGTCGCCACGATCAGCAGCGGCACGGCGGCGCCAGGCGGGTTCCAATAGAGCGGCTGGGCGTAGACGTTGCCGGTGAAGGCGGCGCTGAAGGCAGGGTCCTGATGGAGGCCGGCTGCGGCAGCCGATGTCAGGCCCGGCGCGCCGTAAAGACCGTGCCGGTTGTTGCCGTTGTGATATGTCAGAACGCCCTGCTCGGCGGCCGAGGCCGGCGCTGCGGCGAGCAGTCCGAGTATGGCCAGCACAGTTTTCATGGTCGCCCTCCTGAAACTTCCGGTTGTGGAAGCTCAATCAGGCGCAACCGTAGGCCGTGGAATGTTCAAAACCTAGTGAATTAACCGAGTCTTACGAGGGCGTCGCCCTTGAGGTCGGCGATGGTCGGGTAGCCGTCGACCGCCATGTAGAGGTCGGCCTCCGCCAGCAGGCATCGCAGGACGTGGACCGCGCCTTCCTCGCCGCCCAAGGCCAGTCCGTAGGCGTATGGCCGGCCGACGCCGACTGCGGTCGCCCCCATGGCCAGCGCCTTGACAACGTCCACGCCCGTGCGCACGCCCGAATCGAACAGCACCGGCACCGAGCCGGCTGCCTTGACCACAGCCGGCAGGAAATTGAGGGCGCCGATGCCGCCATTGGCCTGCCGGCCGCCGTGATTGGAACAGTAGATGCCGTCCACCCCGCCATCGATCGCCCGGCTTGCGTCGTCGGGGTGGCAGATGCCTTTCATAAGCAGCGGCAGCCTGGTCATCGAGCGCAGCCAGGGCAGGTCGGCCCAGGTGAGAGGGTTGCCGAACACCCTGGCCCATTGCCGTGTCGCCGCCGGAACGTCCTCCTCCGGCGGCTTGGCCAGCATGGCGCGGAACACCGGATCGGAAAAGTAATTCTCCAGACACAGGCCACGGAGCTGAGGGAAGTTCGCCGTCGTCAGGTCACGCGGGCGCCAGCCGGTCAGCCAGGTGTCCAGCGTCACCACGATGCCCTTGAACCCGGCCGCCTCCGCGCGATGCACCAGGCTCTCGGCCAGCGCGCGGTCGTTTGGCGTGTAGAGCTGGAAGAAGCCCGGCGTATCGCCCAGCGCCGCAGCCACTGTCTCCAGCGGGTCGACCATCAGGGTGGAGGCGACCATGGGCACGCCGGTGCGGGCGGCGGCGCGGGCAGCGGCGACGTCGCCATGCCCATCGGTCGGGCACAGGCCGATGACGCCGACAGGGCTCATGAACAACGGGGATGGCAGCCGCAAGCCGAACAGCTCGATGGAGAGGTCGCGCTTGACGGCGCCCACGAACATCCGTGGTACTAGCCCCCAGCCGTCGAACGCGGTCACGTTGGCGTCCTGGGTGCGCTCGTTGCCGCAGCCCCCTGCGACGTAGGACACCAGGCTGGGCGACATCGCGGCGTGGGCGCGTGCCTCCAGCTCGTCGAAGCGGATCGGGTAGGCAGGCTGGCGGCCGGCCAGTCCGCCGAAATAGATCTCGTTCTGGAAGTCGCCGAAATGGGGCATGGTGCTTTCCTGTATTCGCCTAGCCCGCCAGGCGTCGCTGCATCGCCTCGGCATCGGCCCGGAACGTCAGCGAGGCCACAAGCAGCGCCACCGCCGTCGCCAGCAACGCTGCCGGGATGACGAACATCGCGCCGTGCAGCCCAGCCGCCTTGAAGGCCGGGCTGATCGCGGTCGCGCCGGCGGCTGCCATGGCTGCGCGGGCATAGTGGTCGGAGAGAAAACCCACCAGCACCGGACCGAAGGCGCCGCCGAGCAGATAGAGGCAGGCGAAGTAGATCGCCATCGCAGTCGCCCTCAGCCGCGGCTCCACGACGTCCTGAATGGCCGGGTAGACGCAGGTGTAATATTGGTACTGCAACAGCCAGCCGGCCGCGAAGATCGGAGTGAACGCAGCGATCGAGCCTTGGCCGAGGGAGAGGGCGACCGCGGTGGCCAGGGCGGCGCCTGCCATGCTGCCGGCGCCGAGCATCAACCGCCCGCGTTCGGACCGCTTGTGGACCCAGTCCGCGAGCCAGCCTCCCAGCGTCAGGCCGATCAGGCCGGCCACGCCCACGACGATGCCCGTCACCACAGCCGCGCGTTCCAGCGGCAGTCCGTAATAGCGTTGCAGTAGCGGGACCAGGAAGCTGTTGGCTGCGTAGGCGGAGAAATTGGCGGCGACCCCGGAGACGATGATCCACCACATCGTCGGCGTGCGCAGGATGCGGAGCAGCGGGCTGCCGGCCGCCCGGTTTCCGGCAATGGTCGCGTCCGCTTCGCCGCGCGGCGGCTCGGTGATCAGCCAGAAGAACAGAGCCAGCAGCAGCCCAGGCGCCATCGCGATGAAGAACGGCGTGCGCCACGTGCCGGACGCCTTGACGATGGCGCCGACGCTGAAAAAGGCGAGGATCAACCCTGTCGGCAAGCCGAGCATGTAGATGCCCATCGCCCTGGACCGCCTGCCAGACACAAACAGGTCGCCCACCATGGACATCGCCGCCGGACCGTAGCTGGCTTCACCGATGCCGACGGCCATGCGCACCGCCAGGATGGAGGCAAAACTCCAGACGTAGCCGTTCAGCCCGGTGGCCAGGCTCCAAATGACCAGGCCAACAGCCATGATCAGCTTGCGCGACCCGGCGTCGGCCAGCCGGCCGAGCGGCACCCCGGCGACCGCGTAGACCACGGTGAAGGCCGCGGCGACCAGGCCGAGTTGGAGGTCGCTGAGGCCGAACTCCACCCGCACGGGTTCGGCGATGATCGCAGGGATCGTGCGGTCGAAGAAGTTGAGCATGTTGGCCAGGAACAGCAGCGCCAGAACGCCCCAGGCATTGGTCGCGCGACGGACTGGCAGCGCCATGACATCGCCGGCCATTACGTGACGGCCTGATCGTGTGCCCGAACGGTCGTCCACGGGGCTTTCTTGCGGGTCACCATGTCACCGGGTGCTCTGGGCCAGAGGAAACAACGAAACGGCGCGCAAAGCCTCGTTGGCGGAGGGGCGGCGGAACAGCCGGTCGGCCGCGCCGCGGACCATTGGTCAACGCACGCCCAGACGTCAAGACGGTGGGCGTCCGTGCAGCGCCGGCGCGGCGGCCGTGTTACGAGGGTTGGATGTCCAAACAAGCCAGACGGTTGCAGCGTGCCGGCCGGACACGCTTTCCGGTTTCCGACCATTGCGATGGGGAGCGTTTCTTCAACGCGGGGCCAGGCGCCCCGCCGAAGGGTCTGGCCGAGGTGGTCCGCTGGCGGGCGGAGGGCGGCAGGGCCGCCTGGCCGGAGCACGTGACCGACCCTGCCGTGGATCCCCCGCCGTTGACCGCCGCCCCAGGAACGGTGGCCGTCAGCTTCGTGGGGCATGCGACCTTCCTGCTGCGGTTTGCCGCCGCTGTGGTGCTCACCGATCCAGTGTTCAGCGAGCGGTGCTCGCCGGTATCCTGGGCAGGCCCCAGGCGCGTCAGGGCGCCTGGCATCGCGCTGGCCGACCTGCCTCGGCCCGACCTGGTTCTGCTGACGCACAACCATTACGACCACATGGACCTGCCGAGCCTGCGCGACCTGCAGCGCCGGTTCGCGCCGCGCGTGCTCACCATGCTGGGCAACGCGCATACGCTGCGGTCGGCCGGGATCGAGGCCCAGGAGCTGGATTGGTGGGACAGTGAGGCGGCCGGGCCGCTCGGCATCACCGCAACGCCGGCCCGGCACTTTTCCGCCCGCACGCCGTTCGACCGCAATCGCAGCCTGTGGGGCGGGTTCATGATCGAGGCCGATGGCGGCAAGCTGCTGTTCGCCGGCGATTCGGGCGCAGGCCCGCACTGGTCGGCGATCGGCGAAAGGCTGGGCGCACCCGACGTGGCGCTGCTGCCGGTGGGCGCCTACGAGCCGCGCTGGTTCATGGCGCCGGTCCACATGAACCCGGCGGAGGCGGTGCAGGCGCATCAGGCCCTGGGCGCACGACGTTCGGTCGGCATGCATTTCGGCACGTTCCAGCTGACCGACGAGGCCATCGACGCGCCGTTGACCGCGCTTGCGGCCGCCAACGGCGAGGCCGGGTTGGCCGACGACGCGTTCGTGACACTCGGGTTCGGCGAAACGCGCCTGTTTTCCTACGGTCGTCAGCCGGACCGCTGACCCTATCGTGGTACGGCATCTGGGCAGGCGGACGGCATCCCGTCCAGGCCTTCACGCTGCCGGCTGAAATCGCTGCCTACCCGGCTGCCATCCCTGGTGATGCGGACCACGTAGATGCCGTCATAGTCGTGCGCATCCCAGTCGGGCACGCTGGCCGTGCCGCCATGGGACGCCACGAACTGCCGGGCCAGGGCAACGATCTGCGCGTGCTCCCAGGCAACCACCACCAGCTTGCCCGACAGGGCGGGGTCTTCGAGTGCTGCCCGCAGCGCGGCAAGGTCGAAAACGCCGATGCTGGCGTTGACAGGCAGGCCGAAGGCGATGGCGGAAGGTTCGATCGTGGCCAGCGGACGCACGTAGTCGTAGGCCACGCCGTGATCCTGTTTCCTGACGGAGGGGTCGGGGGCGAAGATGGCGTCCGGTCTGCCAAAACGCCTGGCCAGCACGCCGCCGAGCGCCAGCGCGCGGTTCAGGCCCTGGCAGCTCAGCTGGCCCAGCCCGTTCGAGGGCTTCTCGCCGTGCCGGAGCATGACGATCGTCTCCGTGATGGGTGCGGCCTGAGACGCGCCCGCGCTGGTCAAGAGGACGGCCAAGAGGGACAGGGCTGATGGAACGCGGGTCATTCCGCAGCATGATCCCCGCGGGCGGGATGGAGAAGCCGTTGAGTGACCGTCGTGGCCTGGAGATACGCTCGGCAGGGGGTGGGGACGCCGCCGGACTGTCGGCGCTGCTGGCCGATGCCGGCTTCGCATCGACGCCGGTCGAGATGGCCGGCCGGCTGGAGTCGGTGCGGCACCGAGCAGGCGCCGTGTTGATCGCGCTCGATTGGGGACCGCCGACCGGGGTGGTCGCCCTGCACTGGTTCGCCAGCTTGCGGGCGGCCCGCCCGGTCGCGCAGGTGGACATGCTGCTGGTCGGCATGGAGGATCGACGCAGAGGGATAGGCCGGCTGCTGCTCAAGGCCGCTGCCCAGGCGGCACGCGTGGCAGGATGCGGCGAAATCGTGCTGACGGGCGACGCCGGCCAGTCCGAACTGAGGGCGTTCTGTCTGGCCACCGGTTTCGTCGAGACCGGCTGCCGTTTTGGACGGGCGCTGCGGAAGTCGGCGGGCTGACCGGCCTCGCCTCAGCGGTTGCGGCGCCAGACCTCCTCCTGCAGCACCGCGGCGAACAACACCCAGCCCAGCAGAGGCAATTCGGCATACGCTGCGCGCCTGTCCACCTGGCTTGCGAGTGCCGTGGCAGCGCCGGCAGATACGACCATGCCGACGGTGACCTCCAGCGCCTCGTCCAGCCGCTTGCGGCCGAACAGTACGTAGGAAAAGCCGGCCACGCCCAGCAGGTTCATCGCCCAGGCGCCCAGCGCGAGGTTCCGCCTTGACGACGGCTCGGACGTCAGCAAGCGGTAGCCGGCGTAACCGAGCAGGGTATCGAGCAGCGTCCAGGCAATGCCGAACACCGGACCCGGCGGGGTGAAGGACGGTTTACGAAGTGCAAGGTACCAGGACGCCGTGCGCGGCTGGTCCGGCGTGGGGCGATACCGCCCGCCGCTGAGCTGGGCTGCCATGACGGCGGAACCCGCCAGGAGCGCGGCTGTCGCCTGTCGCATCGTCGTCTCCCCAGTTCAGCGGTTCTCGCGCGGCCGGACGCCCGTTCGGCGGGAGCCTGCGCCGTCGCACGCAGGCTCCCGCCGAAACACGTGTCAGGTGAGCGTGCGGCGGCCGAAAACCGCGTGGTAGACGACCAGCACGACGACGGCGCCGATGACGGCCACGATCAGGCTGTAGACGTTCAGCCCGGTGACCGGCGAGGCGCCGAAGGCGGTGAACAGATAGCCGCCGACCACGGCGCCCACGACTCCGAGCACGATGTCGAGCAGCAGCCCCTCGCCGCTCTTGTTGACGATCTTGCTGCCGATAAAGCCTGCAATGAGGCCGAGGATCAGCCAGCCGATGATGGACATGGTAACTTCCTTTCAAACAGGCGAATGACGGGCCGGTCGTAACGGCCGGGCCCGGCCAGCGAGGTTCGCAACGGACCACCCGTTGCGAACCGTGTAAAGGCGCTCGACGGCCAGCAATCCACCGATGACGCCTACGATCGTGCCGTATGTCGAGAGGCGTGGTCCGGCGCGCGGACCACGCCCATGCGGCTCAGACCTTCGGGCGTGCCGCCGGATCAAGGGTGGCCGGAGAGGTCGCCTCCTGAGAGGGAACCTTGACGATTTCCACGTCCTCGCGACGAACGGTGTCGCGCACCGTTTCCACGCGGTCGCTCGCCTCCTTGCGGATGCTGATCTCCTCCCGAACGCGCGCGGTCTTTCCGACCACGGCTTCCTCGCCGGTTTCGGTTACCTCGATCACCTTGTCGGCGAAGTCGGCGCCCGTCACGGCGCGGCCGTCGGTCACCGGGCGACGCTCGATGCTGATATGCTCGTCGTGCAGGCTGACCTGCTGCTCGACGGGAGTTTCAACGACGAAGCGGCGTATGCGGGTGGTTCCGCGGTTGACCACGCGCTTGCCGACGGACAGCGCCTCCTCCGAAAGCCGCATGGTGTCATCGCCGGTGGCGCGCGCGGTGGTGTCGCCAGTGGCGCGCCCGGTGGTGTCGCCGGTGGCGCGCGCGGTGGTGGTGCCCATCGGCGGCGCAGTGCGGGCGGTGGCGGTCTGCGTCAGCCCGTAGCTGCCGGCCCGCTCGTCGATGTCGATCGGGTGATGGCTTTCCAATATCTGCGTGACGCGGGTCACGTGCTCGTCGGGCGTCTTGACCGACACCGCGTTGGAGCCGCCCTGGACACTGCGGTCATAGACAGTGGTGTCGTGGTCCGGTTCACCGCCGAACAGGCCGGACCAGAAACCCTGGCCTTCGGTGGAGCGGGCAACGGGGGACGATGCACGGCCGGAATACGTGCCCTCCTGGGCGTGACGCTCGATCGCCGATTCCGGAACGCCGGCCTGCAGCATGTCCTGAACTGCGAGTTCTGCATGTGCGGGCGTGTCGTAGACTGCAACAATGGTTTGGTTGGCCATAGGTTAACCCTCTGATGAATGATTGTAACGTGCGTGCTGTGCTGGCCGCGCCAGGTGTGACGACCCGAGCCTGTCGAGCTGCCCGGTTTGAAGATCACCTATTCCGGCAACCACGCCCGACCCGCCACGGACCATCGTTTTTGACTACTCAAACTTTGCCGATATCGAACGCTTAATCCTTCAACCGCGGGATCGGGAGGCATCTGGGCCACTCGGAGACGCGTGTCCACACAAATCTCTGCCTGCCTGAACCAGTTCATGTGCGCTTTTTTAACTGGTTAGACCACTCATTTATACTGGACAACTGCGCCCGTTGCGACTTTTCCGTGTTGCTTCCGATCCTTGCCCGTATTGGCGGCAGGACAGTATTGACGAGGAGGAATTCCTTGCGCTGACCCGGAGCGAAGCGACTCACCACAATGTGAGCGGTATCGGTTGTAGTCGGCTTGCTCCACGCTGCTGATTGCCAGAGCGCACGCAGGTTTCTACACGGGCACCCATGACAGACATGCACACGCCCCAACGAGTGACGCAAGTCGCGGCCATATCGATCGAGGGTATCAGCAAGACGTACCCGAACGGCCTTGCGGCGTTGCAGAACGTTGATCTTGTGGTCTTTGCCGGTGAAATCTTTGCTCTGCTTGGTCCGAACGGGGCCGGCAAGACGACGCTGATCAGCATCGTGTGCGGCATTGTCAACGCCACGACCGGCCGGGTCGTGGCTGACGGACATGATACGGTCGCTGACTATCGCGCGGCGCGCCGCAAGATCGGGCTGGTGCCACAGGAGCTGACCACCGACGCGTTCGAGACTGTGTGGGCCACAGTGAGTTTCAGCCGCGGATTGTTCGGCCTGCCCGCCAATCCGGCCCACATCGAACACGTGTTGCGAGAGCTGTCGCTTTGGGACAGGAGACACAGCAAGATCATCACCCTCTCGGGCGGGATGAAGCGCCGCGTGATGATCGCCAAGGCACTCTCGCACGAGCCGCGCATCCTGTTCCTTGATGAACCGACGGCGGGCGTAGACGTGGAGTTGCGGCGCGACATGTGGGAAATGATGCGGCGCCTGCGTGCAAGCGGCGTGACCATCGTGCTGACCACGCACTACATCGATGAGGCCGAGCAGATGGCCGACCGTGTCGGCGTGATCGACCGCGGGCGGCTGATCCTCGTCGAGGAGAAAACCGCGTTGATGCAGAAGCTCGGCAAGACCCAGCTTCTGCTGACACTGCAGCGCGCCCTGCCCTCCATCCCGGACGCGCTCTCGTCATGGCGGCTCGATTTGTTCAACGACGGAACGGATCTGGTCTACACATACGACGTGCAGGCCGAGGCGAACGGGGTATCCTCGCTGCTTCGGCAACTCGATGCGCTGGGACTCGACGTGAAGAACCTGCAAACTCGCCAATCCTCTCTCGAGGACATCTTCGTCGACCTGGTACACTCCAAACCATGAACCGGCATGCAATCATGGCGATCTACCGGTTCGAGATGAACCGGACGTGGCGCACGCTGCTGCAAAGCATTGTGGCGCCTGTGGTTTCCACGTCGCTCTACTTCGTGGTGTTCGGCGCGGCCATTGGCAGCCGCATGGCCCGGGTGGACGGCGTGAGCTACGGGGCCTTCATCGTTCCAGGCCTGGTCATGCTGTCACTGCTGACCCAGAGCATCGCAAACGCATCGTTCGGCATCTACTTCCCCAAATTCGTCGGCACGATCTACGAGCTGCTCTCGGCGCCGATCTCCGCCGTCGAGATCGTGACAGGCTATGTCGGCGCGGCTGCGAGCAAGTCGATCATACTCGGGGTCATCATCCTGCTGACAGCGCGGCTGTTCGTGCCGTTCGGCATAGCGCATCCCGTTTGGATGATCGGCTTTCTGGTTCTGACATCGCTGACGTTCAGCCTGTTCGGGTTCATCATCGGCATCTGGGCCGACAGCTTCGAGAAGCTCAACCTGGTGCCGTTGCTGATCGTGACGCCGCTAACCTTCCTGGGCGGAAGTTTCTACTCCATCGGCATGCTGCCGCCGTTCTGGCGCGGCATAACGCTGTTCAACCCCGTGGTCTACCTGGTCAGCGGCTTCCGCTGGAGCTTCTTCGGCGTGTCCGACATCCAACCCGCCATCAGCCTCGGCATGACCGTCCTGTTCATGACGGCCTGCCTGGCTGGCATATTCTGGATATTCAAGACGGGATACCGGTTGAAGCGATAGCGCGCTATCGCAGCGTACGGCGGCCGAAGACTGCGTGGTAGATGAACAGCACGACGATGGCGCCCACCACTGCGACCACCATGCTGTAGATGTTAAGCCCGGTCACCGGCGCCGCGCCGAACGAGGTGAACAGAAAACCGCCAACCATCGCTCCGATGATGCCGAGCACGATGTCGAGAACCACGCCCTCACCAGATTTATTGACGATCCTGCTCGCAATGAAACCCGCGATCAGCCCGAGGATAAGCCAGCCGATGATCGACATCCCAAATCCTTTCAATTTCGCGGCCCGATGCTTACGTCATCCTGTGGCGACGGCCCGCCCGGCCGCATTTGCGCCGGGCAAGCAATGCTGTCCAATGAGACAGGCGCGTCACTCGCCATGTCCTGACTGATGCAAAGTTACGGTTGGGCAGGTCGGGTTGCACTAGACGGACGGCTTGCGGCGCGTTTTACGTAACGACGTCCGGGACTTGGCGGGCGTGCCGAGCCCACGCTCGCGCGCCCAGACGATGACCGCACTTCGCTTGCGCAAGCCTATCCGGTCGTAGATGACGGAGACGTGATTACGGACCGTGTTTCGCGATATGCCGAGCTTGTCGGCTATATCGTCGTCCGACAGTCCCTGGGCCACCAGCCCGAGTACTTCGCGCGCCCGATCCGGCAGGGTCGCGACTTCCGGCGCGCGGGCCGGCGCCCGCCCGCCCTGGGCCAAGCCGGCCAGCTTCTCCATGATCTTCTGCCCGAACCAGGAGGCGTCCTGCATAACCGCTTCGATCGCCGCGAGAAGCTGCGTCTCGGTCTGTTTGCGCTCGGTGATGTCGAGCATGACGCTCAGCACGCAGCGCTGCTGATGGATCTCGACCGTCTCGGCGGAGAGCAGGAAGTCGCCCACAGCGCCGTTCTTGGCGCGCAGCTGCACGTCGACGCTGCGCAGGTGTCCGGTCTGCCGTAGCTGGCGTTCCAGCTCCTCGCGCACTTCGCCCCTACCCCACACCTCCAGCTCCGCCTGGCCGCGCCCCACCACCTCCTCCCGCCGCCAGCCGGTGGCAGCGGTGAACGCGCCGTTCACGTCGAGGATGGACAGGCCGTCCAGGGAGAAGATCGCCATCGGCCCTGGCGCCATGTGGAACGCCTTGGCGAACCGCTCCTCGCTCTGGCGCAGGGCGTGCTGGGCCTGCTGCCTCGGGTGCAGGTCGGCAAAGGTGAACAGCATGCAGGCGGCGTCGCCGATCTCGATCGGCTGGCCGCCAAGCAGCACGGTTTTCTCGCGTCCGTCCGGCAGTATCAGGCAGCCCTCCATCTGCGGGATCGTCTCGCCGGCATGCAGGCGCTTGATCGCCAGCTCCCGCTTCTCGGCGCCCTGCAGCACGTCAATCTCGTGCAGCGACCGGCCGATCAGGTCGTCGCGCAGGTAGCCGGTCAGCTCCAGGAATCCCTGGTTCACCTTGACGTAACGCATGTCTGACAGCCGGGCGATGACGGCCGGCGCCGGGTTGGCGCCGAACGCCCGCTCGAACCGCTGCTCTGCGTTGAAGCGCTCTGTCTCGTCGTTGATGATCAGCACCAGGCAGTCCGGCGTGCCCTGGGCGTTGTTCAGGACCAGGGTTCTGACCTGGTGCACCCAGTGCTTTGCGGCGTTGGGCCGCCTGACCTCGACAACCAGCTCGTCGAAGCTCTGCCCGGCCAGCAGCCGCTGCATAGGATAGTCTTCCGGGTCCAACCTGTGCTGGTCGGCGTAGCGCAGCTCGAACCGGCGGCTGTATTCCACGGCGTTAGCGCCCAGGTCCCGCGTGTCTGAAACGCCGTGCAGGGCCAGCGTGGTGTCGTTGGCCCAGGAAATCGTGCCGTCCGGATCGAGGATGACGACGCCCTCCGTCAGCCCGGCGATGATCTGCTGAAGATGGGTTCGGTCCGCCGGCTTGGCGGGGATGCTGGCTGTCATGGGCGGCAACCTACCATGGACGCCGCAGCAGGTCCCGGCTGGCGAGACTCGCCCGTGGCGCCATATAGGCCTTATGCATCAGCTTCCCGGCTTGCCTGACGCCGCCTTCGACCGGGCCGACCCGACACCGGACTCGGCGTTCTATCGCCAGCCGCGCTTGGTCGAGCACATCGACGAGCCGGCCATAGACGCGGTCACGAGCGTGTACCGAGACGTGCTGCCGGGAGGCGGGGACGTGCTGGACTTGATGAGCAGCTGGGTGAGCCATCTGCCGGCCGAGGTCGCCTACGCTTCGGTCGTGGGGCACGGCATGAACGCCCAAGAGCTGGCGGCCAACCCGCGCCTGACCCGTTGGTTCGTGCAGGATCTCAACGCGTCCCCGACGCTGCCGCTGCAGACGGGCGCGTTCGACGGCGCCTGCCTCTGCGTCTCGGTGCAGTACCTGCAGCGGCCGACGGATGTGTTTCGCGAGGTGGGCCGTGTGCTGCGGCCTGGCGCACCGTTCGTGGTGTCGTTCTCCAACCGGTGCTTTCCCACCAAGGCGGTCGCCATCTGGCGGGCGCTGGGCGGCACCGACCAGCAACGGCTGGTCGGTGCCTACATGGAGGAGGCTGGGCTGACCGGGGTGACCGAGCGAGCCTGGACGCCGGCTCGGGGTGATCCGTTGTGGGTTGTCACAGGATTTTCCTCGTGAGCGAGCTTATCCGCCGGCGACGCGCGTTGCGGCGGGCCTAGGGAAGGCTCAAACTTCACCATCGGCGGCTGAGGACTTCGTGGTTTGGTGTTTTTTTGGCCATTTCGTTTTGCGCGATGCGTTCCTCGCGGTCGGGCGTGGGTTGCCGGCGGTCGGGAGGGATGGCGTTCAGGGTGCGGCTCGGCGTGGGGTGGAGTTGCGGATAGAGCATGAAGGGCTGTGGCTGGGCAAAGAAAGTCTTGCGGAAGCGGATTGATGGGTTGCTCGGTTACGTTCGGCAAAGCCATCGCAAGAGAACGGAAACTGGACATTTCGCGCGAGTCCCCCCCCCAACGACTTCTGCCTAATGTGAGATCAATTCAAACCGGAGCAGCTTCTGCGTCTCTTCGACGCAGATCGTTTCCATGACCGCCACCCTTAGTCACTCCGACGATTCCAGTCTGCGTGACATTGCTCTAATCGCTGTCTCGTCTACCGCGCTCTGGCATGGTGCGAGGAATGCGGAGCCCGCTCAGAAGCGACACGTCTGGGCTAACGCGCTGGCTTAACCTCCAGGCATGCACCACTATCACAATCGATGTCGATTTGGAACATGTTGCCGGCCGGATGCTCGAAGATGCCAGCGAAACGGCCGTCTTGGATCGGGACCGCATCTTCCATCCAGCGAAAAGCACCCTGCACTTCTTCACCACGGATATCTTGGCGTGTGCTGATCGTATGCCGTATCGACCCGTCCGCTTCCACGACGAAAAGTGTTCCCTCTGGATGCCCGAGTTGCGCGATGATGCCGAGATATCGCCGCCCGGCGATTATCTTGACGGTCAGCCCGCTAGTATCTTCAATACGCTTCACGTCCGACGCCGAGCGCCACTCGGCCGCTATCACTCGCTCTACTGGCCAGCCTAGACGGCGGATGTCGCCAATACGCATGTCCTCGGTAATGGTGCGTCCGTCTCGGCGATACAGTACTAAGTCGGTGATAAACATGATCAGGTCTATCTCACGGGCCGTTTTGTGGGTTGAGGATACCGCTGCCTGCGACAGAGCCGAGTGCGGTGGAGGAAGGCGGAGGAGCCCATAGGGGGGCGCTGACCGGGACGGGTTGTGGCGAGCCCACCAGCTCTAGGTTTTTGCCACCGTCGAACTGCACCTGGGTGCCGCCGCCTGGCAAGCTTCCTTGCGGACCTACGCCGCCGGTATTGATGGTCTGTGGAGCCGTCGTGCGTACCTGGGCCACGTAACTCACATCATCTTTGTACTGTGGCTGGATCGCGAGATTGTTGCGGGCGTAGTCCTGCGATGTAATCGGGTCCTTTGTGGCCCACTGGCCGAAAGCAGGAGCGCCCTGCTCCAGAGCTTCAGCTTGGCCCTTGCTGACTGTCATATTGAATGTGGTGTTCTCCGGCACCGTTTTCGTGGTTACCACACTGCTGGGAGTCCAGGCGGGGTCCTGTTTGGCCGCCGCCATCTCTGCGTTCACGTCGTTAGATGGGCGGGTCTGCAGGATTTGCTCGCCGGGAATGGTGGTTGAGGACGTCAAAGCCGAGCCGAGCCGACCGGCTGCTGCGCCGCCTCCTAACCCGCCACCAAAACCGCCGATCGCCTGGCCCCAGGCTCCGCCGTGCACCGGGTCGATGGCGCTGCCGAGTGCGCCGCCGCCCAGCGCGCCCAGCGCGCCACCCGCAAGCCCGCCACCTGCCTGCAGCCCGAACACCCCCAGGCCGGCCCAGCCGGCGGCGGCGAACGCGGCGCCGCCTCCTGCCGCCAGGGCAACGGCGGTGCCGCCGATGGCCATGTCGCGGGCGATGGTGACGGCGATGGCCGGAACTTCGCCGCTGATGGCGGCGTAGGTGCCGGTGCCGCCGCCGATCACCACGTTGTTCGATGCGGTGGAGATGCGGGCGTCGCACACCGTATGGTCGCCGAGACGGGCGGCGGGCATGCCGTTGATGAACACGGTCGTGCTGCCGGTGGCGATCTGCTGCGGCAGGTTGTGTTCGTCGCATACCGCGACATCGGCGACCGCGCGGGCGGCCGGGCGGCCGTTGGTGAGCACGGTTGGCGAGCCCGTGGTGACCTGGCCGGTCGCGTCCCCGTAGGTGCTGCCGATGTTCATGCCCATCAGCGCGCCGCCGCCGGTGAGAGCGACCGCACCGCCGACGGCGCCCAGCACCAGCAGGTCGGAGCCACCTGTCGCCACCGTCAGCAAAGCCAGGCCTACGCCCAGCCCGATCTCGCCTCCCAGGCCGAAACCGAAGGCGGACTCGGTGTGCGCGATCGCGTCGCCGAGCCGTGCGGCGGGCAGGCCGGTCACGGCCTGCTGGGGATCAGGCCCCTTCGGACGAGGGGCCGCATCAGGCGGGCTGCTTCCAGGCGAACTGGCTGAGCATGCTGAGAAACAGCGTGTCGTTGTTGGCGAACTCCGCCTCAGGCGCCGTGTGGGTGATGCTGATCACGCGCTGCACGGGCCGGATGGCGTAGATCTGGCGCTGCTGGATACGGCCCGCCTCGCCGCCCTGCCAGGCGAACACGATCTCTATGCAGGGCACGCCGTCCAGCCGCGCGTCGCGCCGCAGCTTCAGCGCGAAACCGGACGCCCGCGATTTCAGGTCCTCCACCTGGCGGGAGACGAAGCTATCGAGCGTTTCGCCGTCCGGCATCTGGTTGATCGCAACCAGCGCGTTGGGCGTCATCGGTTGACCAGGCGCTGGCGGCGCCGAGTAGCCGATCATCGACCTTTCCACCCAGTTGTCCGGCACGGGAAACACGAAATCGCTGCCGTGGCAGTCCTGGGCCATGGCTCAGTCGAACTCCGCCTCTGTCGGGTCGGCGGCCTGGGTACCATCAAATTGAGAGGCAGGCGGTGCGGTGGCGCCGCTGCCGGCGCTGCCGTCGAGCGCGTCGGCGCCGGATCCAGACCCGCCGGACACGCCCGCCATGCCGCCAAGCTTGGCCAGCACCTGGGCCAAAGCCGGCATCGACGGAATGAACGGCAGGGCGGTGAATTGTGGCGGAGCAGGGCGCGTGCCGGGCGTCAGGCCAGGCTGGGTGGCGATGCCCGCGCCGCCGGCCGACGCCGAGGAGGCTGCCGCCCCGCTGGCCATGCTCGATGCCTGCGTCATCGCGGGGTTGCTCAGGCCGGAGCCTGCCATTGCCGCCGTGCTGCCCATCGCGGATGGGGATTGGCTCATCATCGCCTGCGCGGCCGCCATGCCCTGGGATGCCATGCCGGAATAGGCGGCGGCGCCGGAGGCGAACTGAGAGAGGGCGGCGGCGCTGAGCACGCTGGTGGCGGGCGACGACGACGTGGTCACGCCAGAGGCCGAGGTGAAACTGCTCTGCCCCAAGGTCATCGCCTGGCCGGTGGCTTGCGAGGCTTGGGTCAGATTGCCTGCGGTTGGCGATGCGTCGACCTGCTGCGCCTGGTTCAGCAGGCCGGAGCCTTTGCCGGTCAGCGGACCGTTGACGTATTGCGTGACCGACTGACCGGAATCGGTGATCTGGGCGAAGGACACGTCCTTCATGCCCTGCTTGGCCGCCATGATTGGGGCCGGCACCATGTTTCCGGGAAACGGCATCAGGCAAGGCAGCCCGAGCACAGCCGGCGTTCGACCAGCCGTGTCACGGGTTCAGGCTTATGACGGGGCCAGTCTGCAGGATGCCGCCATTGGCCATCTGTATCGATGATGCACCTTGGCCGGCATCGGTCCTGACGGCGTTGCCGACGGTGTGCACGCCGTTGGCCGCGACCGACACGTAGTTCGGCGGCGGGCTGCCGTCGCCCTGCGAGGCATCGACCTGTGCCGCGGAGTGAAGGTGGATGCCGGTGGCGTTGAGGGTCACCACGTGGTCGGTGCCAAAATTCAGCCTTATGCCGCTGTCGTCGAGGTAGATCGAGCTGGCACCGTGCCTGATCAGCACGCCGTCCTGCGTTTTCACGATGACGCTGTCATGCACCGTGCTCATCCACACGGTCTCGGTCGATTGCACGTGCGCGTTGCCGACGGTAACGATGTGGTTGTTGCCAACCATCTTGGTCATGTCCTTCTGGGCGTGGAAGAACACCTCCTCCGTTCCGGCCTTGTCCTCCATGGTGAACTCGTTGAAGCCGGCGCCGCCGGGGCTGCTGGCGGTGCGGAAGGACGTGCGCTCCTTTTCGTCCGGCAGCTTGATGGACGGAATGGTGTTCGCGTTCGGCATGCAGCAGACGACCACGGGGTTGTCCGGATCACCCTCCATGAAGCAGACGCCGACCTCCATGCCGATACGCGGCAAGGTCTGCGCGCCGAAGCCGCGTCCTGCCCAGGGCTGGGCCACGCGCATCCAGCACGAGCTGCTTTCGTTGTTCTGTCCCTTGCGGTCCCAATGGAACTGCACCTTTATGCGGCCGTATCGATCCGTGTAGATTTCTTCGCCCGCCGGACCGGTTACGATCGCGCTCTGCATGCCGGGAATGACCGGCTTTTCGGAGCGTTGTTCCGGCACGAAATCGACGTTGGCAGGCAGGCAGGAAAACGTGTTCTGGTATTTCGGCGCGCCTTTGCCGACGCTCTCGAAGCTCGGGTCGGTCGCGTGGTGCACGACGGAGACGACCACGTTCTTGACGTTCTCCGACGCGATCGGATGCGCGTCGAGCTGAAACCGCCCGCCCGGGGCCAGCGTACGCGCGTTGCCGCCGCTGGAGATCGTATCCTGCCCTTTTTCATGGCCAGCGATCAGGCGCGAACTGATGCCCTCGCCACGGTCCCTCTGTGTGTAGCGGCCAGGGAAATCGAAGATTTCGAACTGGCTGGCCTGGGGTATGGGGGACAGTCCCGTGGTGCTGGTGACCAGAGAGTTTCCGGGGTTCTGGAAATCGTAATCGCTGGTCGTGGCCTTGCCGGAACGGAACGTCTGATGATGCGTCCAACTGGTCACGCTGTTGTGGAAGATGCCTGACGGGCTGTAGGGCAGAGTTCCATCCGTGATGTCGGTGTAGGCGTGCGCACCGTCGCACAGCATCAGCACGTGCCTCCCCTGCATGTGCTGAAAATAATAGAAAATACCTTCTTCCTCGAAAAGACGAGAAACGAAATTGAAATCCGACTCCCTGTACTGCACGCAATACAGCCGAGGCTTGTATTCTTGTGCGAGGCCGCTGGTGTCGAAATCCTTGAAGCCCAGCTCGGTAAAGATCTGGGTGGCTATCTGAACCACGGTGTTGTTCTGGAACACGCGGCTATCCTGCCTGTGCTGCAGAAACCACAGCCATGGCACGACCACCAGCGTGAAGCTCCTCTGACCGCGGCTCATGGCCTCGCCGCCAGAGAAGGTGGCGACAAGACCGTTGAAGTTACGCCAACCGCCGCCGTCCAGCCGAAGCTGCCAGTCGACCGGCTTGGTGATCAACTGCGCAGGGTCGATCTGATCGGTCATCGCCCTTACGCGCAGGGCGAAGCTGAACGGAGAGGACAGCGATTCGGACCCATCCATCACTTCGAGCAAGAACATGTTCTCGCCAAGCGGGGTCTGTATGGCAAGCTGCCGCTCAGTCTGGGTATAGGCTGGCGACCCGTCCATCAAACCGTTCCACGCAATGTCGTCGGCGCATCCGGCACGCCGGCACAGCTCGCACCGCCCTTATCAGACAGGATTTGCACTTGCGAAGGCTTAACAGGCAAGCCGATTTCTGGCGCGCAGATGATTATGCAAGGAACGGGCATGCAGGCGATGGTCATGCCATGGCGCTGTCGCTGGTTTCGATGACCAGCGTCACGGCACCGATCGGCCGCTCCGTGCCGCCGATGCCGATTGCTGCGACCACGGAACCGATACGCTGCAAAAGATCGACGCAGACCGGCATCACGAAGCCGGCGACGGGAGATCGCCGGTGTCCGTTGCTGCCCAGCCCAAGCGAGCGGGCTGGATTGTTTCGCGGCTGTTGCGGCAGCCACCCACGCTTCTGACGCGTCTGCTGCTGGCCGGCCTGGGATGCGGCCTCGCTGCTGCGAACGATGGCAAGGCCGCCCAGATCGCGACATGCCGCAAACACCACGCCAGTGCCGAAATAGGTCGCATCGGCTGCTTCGTTGACGTCCCGGTAATCCACGATTTCAGTTTGGACTGCAACCTCCTCGGTCGCCTTGTCCGGCGGCGGCGCCAGGGTCACCGTCCCGACCATAACGCCTCTTCCGGTCGAGGGCCCATGAAGGGCGTTTCTTGCCCGGAAAAGCAGCCGCACCCTGTCTTCCATGCCGGCGCCTGGCATCCGAAGAACCTGAATCTCCTCCTCGTCGGCGTTGCGCAGCATCGCTACGTCGATACCGCCGCCGAAACGGCCATGCAGCACCTGCTCGAAGGCAGAGTCGATGCCTTCCAGCAAAGCCTGCGCCTCCGCCTCCGACAACTGTATGCCCTGCTCATCCGCCATCAAAATGCCAAAAACAGAAAAGCGCGGCGGAAGCGCCTTTGGCACTCCCCCGCCGCGCCCTCATGTGACAAGGTTTTCCCGAAGCGGAGACGACTAGCCAGCCGACTGCGCAATCGCCTGGTCGTAGCTGGCGCGCAGCGGCGTCTGGTTGCCCGCGGCGTCCTCCTTGATGTAGTTCACCTGCTTGGCCGTGAAATTCAACGTCAGCGTCTCGTTCGGACGGTCTCCGCTGGAGCCGGCGGTGAAGCCGGACAGAATGGTGTTGGTCAGGATGTACTGGCAGTAGGTCGTGCCCGGGTTGCCGGTGTTGACCAGGTCGATCGTCGCCGTCATCGGCTTCTTGCCCGATGTTGCCGCCTGATACAGGGCAGCGTGCGAGCTGTCGCTGATCTTGGTGAGCGTGACTTCGGACAGGTTCGGTTCGGACGCTTCGCGGTTGGACGCCGCACCGACCGTGGTGCTGACGCTGCGGTTGACCGACCAGTGCATCGAGGTGATGTCCATCCAGCCGATGTGGTCGCTCTGGGTCGCATCGCCGGTGATGGTCTGATCGCCGCCGACAAGATTCAGGTAGATAGGCATAGATTGATCCTTCTTCGGTATGAACGCGTGGTTGGCGTTTCGGTTAACACGGACTCGCTTGGGTCGTCCTGGCCAGCCGGACGTGCGGAACGGACAAATGCGGGGGCTGGCCGCTAGTCGCCCAACGCCTCCACGGAAGCTACGGGCTGTGCGGATAAAGGTTCCTCCGAAGAATCGTTATCCGACTCCGCCTGGCCTCCCGCAGCCAAAACAAACCGCCCCTCGCCATCGAGGGACACACGCAGGCTGCTGGTTCTCACACCGCTGCCAAGGGTCTCCAGAAAGTGCCTGGACAGAAGGGGCAGCAGCTCGCGCGAGATCATCTGCTCGACTGCGCGTGCCCCGATCTCCGTGCCGCGGGCGCGGGCGGCGACATCGTCCACCAAAGCCTCGTCGAAAACCAGCTGCGCGCCGTAGGTCTCCTCGGCCCTGGCACGGACGCGGTCGAGCTGCATGCGCACCACGCGGGTGAACGTCTCGGACGAAAGCGGCAGGTAGGGCACGACGACGATCCGGCCCAGGAAGGCAGGCTTGAACACCTTCAGCAGTTCCGGACGGAGCGCGCTTTCCAGACCTGATGCGTCCGGCATCGTCTCGGGGTCAGCAGCCAGCGCGGCAATCAGGTCAGACCCGACATTGGCCGTCAGCAGGATGACCGTGTGGCGGAAATCGATGTCGCGGCCCTCTCCGTCGCGCAGCACGCCCCGGTCGAACACCTGGTAGAACACGTCCTGCACGCCTGGATGGGCCTTCTCCACCTCGTCCAGCAGCAGAACGCCGTGCGGCCGTCGCCTGACAGCCTCGGTCAGCACGCCGCCCTCGCCGTAGCCGACATAGCCAGGGGGCGAGCCGACCAGCATGCTGACCTTGTGCTCCTCCTTGAACTCGGAGAGGTTGACGGTCGTCAGGCTCTGCTGCCCGCCGTATAATTGTTCCGCGAGCGCCACCGCGGTTTCCGTCTTGCCGACGCCGCTTGTGCCGACGAGCAGGAACACGCCGACCGGCTTGCGCGGGTCAGACAGGCCGGCGCGCGAAATCTGCACCGCGTCTGCGATCATCTTCAGCGCATGGTCCTGACCGATGACGCGGTGGCGCAGCGCGTCCTCCAGGGACAGCACGCTGTCGATGTCGGAGGCCAGCATGCGACCGACCGGGATCCCGGTCCACCGCGTTACCACGCCAGCCACGGCATCCCTGTCCACACGGCGGGGAACCATGGGCTGCTCGCCCTGCAAGGAGGCGAGCCGTTGGCGCAGCTCGGCAGGCTGATCCCCACCAGCCTGCTCGGCCCGTTCCAGCTCAGCGATCAACGCGCATTCAGCGTCCCACTGGGCGCGCAGCGATGCTGCCTCCCGGCTTGTCTGCTCAATGGCGCCCGACACTGCGTGCCGACGCTCGTCCAATCCCTCACGCGTCACTGCGGCCAGTTCGGCCTGCAGCCGCTCGAGCCGCCGCTCCGCGTCCTCCAGCGACGGCGGTGCCGTCGTACGCGCCACCGCAACCGCGGCGCAGGCGGTGTCGAGCAGGCTCACGCATTTGTCCGGCAGTTGCCGCGCCGGAATGTAGCGCGCAGACAGCCGAACCGAATCGAACAACGCTTCTTCCGTGATGGCCACGCCGTGATGCTTCTCCAGCGCAGGCACCAGCCCGCGCATCATCGCGACGGCGATCTCGTGCTCGGGTTCTGCAACCATCACGGTCTGGAACCGTCTGGTCAGCGCCGCGTCGCGTTCGAAGTATTTCTTGTACTCGGCCCATGTCGTGGCGGCGATGGTGCGCAGCTCCCCGCGCGCCAGTTCCGGCTTGATCAGGTTGGCGGCGTCGCCCTGCCCCGCCGCTCCACCGGCGCCGATCAGCGTGTGGGCTTCGTCGATGAACAGGATGACCGGGATCGGCGAGGCTTTGACGTCCGCGATCACGCCCTTCAGCCGCGTCTCGAACTCGCCGCGGGCGCTGGCTCCCGCCTGAAGCAGGCCGAGGTCGAGCGTGCGGACGCTGACGTTGCGCAACGATGGCGGCACGTCGCCCGCTGCGACCCGCATCGCAAACCCCTCGACCACGGCGGTCTTGCCGACGCCTGCCTCGCCCACGAGGATGGGATTGTTCTGCCGGCGGCGCGACAGGATGTCGATTACCTGGCGTATCTCGCCATCACGCCCCACGATCGGATCGATCTTCTGTTCCCGCGCCTGCTGGGTCAGGTCGATCGTGTATTTCTCGAGCGACGCGCCCGCCTGGGCCCGCCCGCCCGCAAGGCTGGACGCCTGTTCGTCGAGGCTACGACCCGAAAGCCGGCTACCCTCGGGCGACGACCACCCGGTTGCGGCCGCGTCCAGCTTCTGCGCGTCAATCCTGCGCAGCAGAGGCGAGAGGTCGTGTGCAACGGCGCGCAGCGTCTGATCGGCGAACAGGGCCGCCAGCAGGTCGAGTTCGCCTGTGGCGCTTCGGCCGCCTTGCAGAGAGGCGATGAGCCAGCCCTCCCGCATCCAGTTGACCAGGACGGGTTCTAGCGCGGGGGCGCCTGCCGCGCCGCGCGGCAGCCGGTCGAGCACCTGGGTAAGGTCGGCGGTCAGCCGGCCGAGCTCCACCTGCTGCCCGAGTTCGTCCGCCAGCGGCCCTGCCTGCTCGATCATCCGGCGCAACCAGTGCGCCACGCCCACAGAGGCATGCGTGTTGGCCAGCGCCAGCCCGGCTGCCCCCTCCAGAGCGTTGCGCGCACCGCTCTCCAACGACGCCACGAGGCTACGCAGATCAACCGTCAACATGGCCTCCAGGCTGCGATGGATGGTCGGGATCGTATCAGGAACCGGTTAAAAACGTACGATCGTCTCAGTCGATGATAAGCTCCATAGCTGAGCGGTCATGCAAACACAACGCAACATTGAGGGGTGATGGCCCGATCTGTTGCGGAAAAACTTGATACGAAAACGTTGCTAGTTCGGCTTGGCAAGGGGGCTTGTGCTGGCCGGGTCAGACCGCGTTAAGTGTCGTGTGGAGTTATGCGCGCCCGATGATCCTCGACCTGGAAACGTTGCTGGCGCCGATACCGGGCGACGAGCCGACCGGCCCGAACCTGCGCCTGAACGATAGCGCGGGTGCGCTCTATTACCGCGTCAAGGATGCCCGCTCCGCCGCACGCATGGCCGAACGCCAGGCCGATGCCGAAGCGGACCGAGGCTCTCTGGCGCCCGAATGGCGGCTCATCTTCGAGCAGTCGCAGGACTTGCTGGCGAACTACAGCAAGGACCTCGAAGTCGCATGCTGGCTGACCGAGGCGGCGCTGCGCATGCACGGCTTTGCCGGCCTGAGGGACGCGATGGCGCTGCTGGCCGGACTGGTGGAGGCCTACTGGTCTGGCCTGCACTCGGTCGACGACGAGGATATCGGCGCCAAGGTGGCGCCCATCGCCGGGCTGAACGGGACGGGCGGCGAGGGCGCGCTGATCCAGCCGTTGCGGCTTGCACCGTTGACGGGCGCGCAGGGAACCGAGCCGGCTGCGCTGTGGCACTACATGGTCTTGCGCCGGCGCGGCGCCACCGCCCGGGAAGCCGTGCACCTGGCAGAGGCGGCCAAGGCGACAGACAGGCTGACCTTCATAGCAATCTACCGCAACATCGGCGCCGCACTGGCCAGCTACACCGCCATGAGCGCCTATCTGGACCGCGTGTGCGGCGAGGAGACGCCGCCGTCCTCGACGATCCGCAACACGCTGGTCGAAGCCCAGGACGCGCTGCGCGACTTCACCGGCCTGGACCAATCGGCCCTGAACGAGCCGGAACCGGAGGAGCAGCAGACTGCCCAGCCCGAACCGGGACAGGATGCCGCGGCCGTTCAGGCGACCGCCGCGCGGCCGGCCGGCCCTGCCGTGCTGGAAACGCGCGACGACGCCCTGCGCGAACTCGGCAGGATCGCAACGTTTTTTCGCGAGCACGAGCCGAACTCTCCCACAGCCTACACGCTGCAGACCTTGATACGACGTGCGCGCCTACCGCTTGCCGATCTGCTGCAGGAGCTTATCCCGGACGAGGCGGTTCGACGCGTCTACCTCAACGTGGCAGGGATCGGTCCCGAGATTTCGGAAAAGTGAACGAAGGACGATCTCTCACTATAGCTGGCGACAACCCCGAGCCAGCATCCTAGACAAAGACACAGCCGGAGAAAGCCAATGGCAAGCATTCACGACAAGCTGGAGCGGGTTCGCCGTCCCAGGGTTCACATCAAATACGAGGTGGAAACGGAGGGCGCGCAGGTCGAGAAGGAGCTGCCCTTCGTGGTCGGCGTGCTTGGCGACTTTTCCGGACAGCCGACCGAGCCGCTCAAGCCGTTGAAGGATCGAAAGTTCGTCCAGATCGATCGCGACAATTTCGACGACGTGCTGGCGCGCATGACGCCGGGCCTGCGCTTCAGGGCGGAGAACACGCTGAAGGATGACGGCAGCGAGATGGCGATCGACCTCAAATTCCGCAGCATGGAGGATTTCGAGCCCGGCCGCGTCGCCGACCAGATCCCTGCCCTGCGCAACCTGCTGGAGAAGCGCAACCAGCTCCGCGACCTGCTCGCCAAGGCGGACCGCTCGGAGGAGCTAGAATCGTTGCTTGAGCGGATATTGCAGAGCGACGACGATCTCAAGCGGCTCGCCGGAGACATCGCAAGCCGTGGCGAGCCTGGCCCCGCCGGGGGAGAGGTCGCATGAGCGGCGCGCGCGAGAGCCAGACCGAACGGCCCGCTGGCGAGACGATCGCCGGCCCGTCCCTGCTCGATCAGGTGATTTCGGCCACCAAACAGACCGAGCCCGACCGGGCCGAGATACTGCTCCGCACGCTGACCGAGGAGGCGTTGACAGGAACGGTCACCTACAGCCGCAACCTGACCGTCACGATCACCAAGGCCATCGCCTCGCTGGACGCCAAGATGTCGCGCCAGCTTGCCGCGGTGATGCACCGCCCGGAATTCGTCAAGCTGGAGGGAAGCTGGCGCGGCCTGCACTACCTGGTGAACAACAGCGAAACCAGCGCCAACCTCAAGATACGCGTGCTGAACGTCTCCAAGAAGGAGCTCGGCCGCGATCTGGCCAAGGCGACCGAGTTCGACCAGAGCCTGATCTTCAAGACGGTCTACGAGAACGAGTTCGGCACGCCTGGCGGCGAGCCGTACGGCGCGCTGATCGGCGACTACGAGTTCTCCCGCGGGCAGGAGGACGTGGACCTGCTGCGCGGCATGGCGAGCGTGGCGGCAGCCGGGTTCTGCCCGTTCATTTCGGCCGCCAGCCCGCATCTGTTCGGGTTCGAGAACTACTCCGACCTGTCCAAGCCGCGCGACTTGGAGAAGATCTTCGAGACGATGGAATACGCCAACTGGCGTGGTTTCCGCGACAGCGAGGATTCCCGCTTCGTGACCCTGGTGCTGCCGCGCGTTCTGTCCCGCCTGCCATATGGGCGCGAGACCAAGCCGATCGACGAGTTCGACTACGAGGAGGGACGCGTCGGCGCAAACGGGTCGGTCGTTGCCCTGCCGCATGACCAGTACTGCTGGATGAACGCCGCCTTCGTGATGGGCGCGCGCCTCACAGACGCCTTTGCCAGGAATGGCTGGTGCACCTCGATACGGGGTGCCGAGAACGGCGGCAAGGTGGAGGCGCTGCCGATGCACGTGTTCAACAGCGATGACGGCGATGCCGACCTGAAGTGCCCGACAGAGGTGGGCATCACCGACCGTCGCGACAACGAGCTGGCCAAGCTCGGCTTCCTGCCGCTGTGCCACTACAAGAACACCGATTACGCGGTGTTCTTTGGTGCGCAGACGACACACAAGCCGAAGAAATACGACCGTGCCGAAGCCACCGACAACGCGGCGATCTCCGCCCGCCTGCCCTATCTTATGGCTACGTCAAGGTTTGCGCATTATCTCAAGGTGATCGGCAGGGACAAAATAGGATCGTTCATGGAGGCGGCGGAGTGCGAAACCTGGTTGAACCGCTGGATCCAGAACTACGCGAATGCAAACGCCAATCCTGGCCAGGCGATGAAGCTGCAGTTTCCGTTGCGCGAGGCGAAAGTGACCGTGCGTGAGGTCGCCGGCCGCCCCGGCTCCTTCAACGCGGTGGCCTGGTTGCGCCCGTGGTTGCAGCTGGAGGAGTTGACGACGTCCATGCGGCTGGTCGCGCGCATTCCGAAGGCAAATTGACATGCCATGCCGGAGGGTCTGACATGGGTTGACCACGGCCGGGGAGCAGCCGGAGCGTTCGTGCGGCCGGACGCCGGGGAGGAGGGCGCGTCTGGCTGGTGCGCGCAGGCTGCAGCGCAATGTTTGATAGCGCTGCTGGATGCGGAGGTGTCACGGCAGCTCGACGCGGTGCTGCATGCGCCGGCTTTCCAGGCGATGGAGGCACTTTGGCGCGGCGTGGCCTTGCTGGCGCGGGCCACCGGACAATCCCGACAGGTGCGCCTGCGCATCCTGGACGTCACCTGGCCTGAGCTGTGCCGCGATTTGGACCAGGCGGTCGAGTTCGATCAGAGCAACCTGTTCCGCCTGATCTACAGCGACGAGATCGGCAGCCCAGGCGGTCAGCCGTTCGGGCTGCTCGTCTGCGACTACGCCGTCTCCCACCGCACCGGAGCGGGGCGCGGCACCGACGACGTTGCAGCCTTGCGCGGTCTGGCGTCGGTCGCTGCGGCTGCCTTCTGCCCGGCGGTGCTGGCAGCTTCCCCGGTCCTGCTTGGCCTGGACCGGTTTACCGACATGAGCGCCGGACTGGATTTTGCCGACGCGATGAACGGCACGGGCCATGCGCGCTGGCGTGTGTTGCGCCAGCAGGAAGACACCCGCTTCCTTGGCTTGATCATGCCCAGGGTTCTGATGCGCCACCGCTGGATACCGGACAGCCGCAGGCGTGTGGACGGGTTCCGGTACGCCGAGGACGTGGGCGCGGACGGGCGGGGGCTGCTTTGGGGCAACGCCGCCTTCGTCTTCGCCATCGCCGTCATCCGCCGCTTCGACCAGAGCGGGTGGTTTGCCGATCTGCGCGGCGCGCCGCAGGACCGCATCGCCGGCGGCCTGGTGCCCGAGCTTCCGCCCTACCTGTTCCCGACCGACGCCCATGGTCTGGCGGCTCAGGCACCGCTGGAGGCCAGGCCGAGCGGGGTGCAGGAACAGATGCTGAGCGAGCTTGGCCTGGTGCCGCTGTCGGTGGCGCCCTACACCACGTCGCTGCTGTTCAACAGCAACGCCTCCGTGCACGCGCCCGCGGTGCACGACCGTGTCGAGGCGACGTGGAACGCGCGCATATCCTCGATGCTGCAATACATGCTGTGCGTCTCGCGATTCGCGCATTTTCTGCTGATCATGATGCGGGACCGGGTGGGCAGCTACCTAGGCGCGACCGAGATGCAGCGCCAGCTCAACGCCTGGCTCGCCGCCTACTGCCTGGGTTCGGACGGCGCGTCGGACGAGATGCGTGCGCGCTTCCCCCTGCGTGACGCAGGCGTCGAGGTCAACGAGATCGCCGGGCGTCCTGGCGCCCTGAGCTGCACGATCCGGCTGCAGCCGCATTTCCAGCTGGACAGCATCGCCACCAGCTTTCGCCTGGTGACCGAACTCGCCTCCTCCAACCGATAGGCACGCCGTGGCACCCTCACCAGACATCGCCGGACTGCTCAACGCCGGCAATCTTGCCGAGGCCGTGGCGCAGGCCGGCGCGCGCGTGCGCACCGCGGCGGGCGACCACGCCGCGCGCGCCACCCTGGCCGAGCTTCTGTGCCTGGAAGGATCGTTCGAGCGGGCCGAGGCGCAGCTCGCCATCGTCGCGCAGCAGACGGTCGACAGGCCTGTCGCCATCGCCCGCATGCGTCACCTGATCCGTGCCGCGACGGCGCGCGAAGCCTGGTTCCTGCAGGGCGCGGTGCCCAACCTGCTGGACGCGCCGACGCCGCTGCAGCGCGTGGCCATCGACCTTGCCCTGGCGATGCGCGCCGGCGAGGCTGAGCGCGTCGCCGGGCTGCTGGAACAGGCTGAAACAATTCGGCCGAAACTGGCGGGCGAGGCCGATGGCGTGCCGTTCGACGACTGGCGCGACGTGGACGACCGGTCCGCCTGGTTTCTCGAGGTGCTGACCCATGATGGCGGATACATGTGGGTCGATCCTGCGACCGTTGCGGGACTGCGCTTCACGCCCGCCGCCCGGCCGGTCGACTTGCTATGGCGGGAGGCGCGGATGGCGCTGCATGACGGCCGTGTCGCCGAAATCGTGGTGCCGGCGCAATACGTCTCGCCGGAGCCCGGTCAGGCGCAGCGCCTGGCGCAATCGACCGATTGGCACGAGGAGCCGGGCGGCGCCTGCACCGGCTCCGGCCAGCGGCTGTGGCTGCTGGGAGAGGATGCGCGCGGCGTCATGGAACTCGGCGAGATCACCTTCGTGCCGCCGGCATGAACGACGTCTCTGCAGCGCTGGCGGCCCCGTCCCTGCTCGACCGCCTGCTGGATGCCGAGCCGGACAAGGCCCAGGACCCGCCGCGCACGCGCCAGAAGCAGGTGGCCGACGCTCTGGAGAGTCTGCGCCGCGATCTCGAAACGGTGCTGAACACGCGGCGCTGCCCGAAGACGCCGGCCAAGGCGCTGCCGCGCCTGCGGCGTTCCCTGCTCACCTTCGGCGTCGGAGACTTCATCGGCGCCAACATGATCACGCGTGAACAGCGCCAGATCTTCGCGACAGCCATCGAGGAATCGATCCGGGAGAGCGAGCCGCGCTTCCGCAACCTGTCGGTCAGCGTGATGGACCCGCGCGATGCCGCCGAGCGCGTGCTGCGCCTGCGGATAGAGGCGATGGTGGTTCTGGAGGACAGCGCGGTGCCGGTGCTGTTCGCATCCTCGATCAACCCGGCAACGCTGCGCTTCTCGGTGGCCGAAGCCAGCTATGTCTGACCAGCTTCTGCCGCTCTACGACCAGGAACTCGCCTACCTGCGGCAGCTCGCGGGCGAGTTCGCCGACGCGCACCCCAAGATCGCCGGCCGCCTGCGGTTGTCTGCCGATGCGGTGGACGACCCGCACGTGGCGCGGCTGATGGAGGGTTTCGCGCTGATCGCGGCGCGCATCCGCCAGAAGCTGGACGACGACTACCCGGAGCTGACCAACTCCCTGCTTAGCGCGCTCTACCCGCACATGCTGGCGCCGTTTCCCTCCGCATCGGTGGCCCGCTTCTCGCCCCTGCCGGACCTGGACGGGGTGTTCGCGATCCGGCGCCACACCGCGCTCGAGATGGAGCCGATCGGCGGCGAGGCCTGCCGTTACCGCACGACGCAGGACGTCGAGCTCTGGCCGGTCGCGGTGGTGTCGGCCGAGCTGCGCGGACGGCCTTTGGTGGCGCCGGCCGGAGCGCTGTCGCAGCACGCCGCCAGCAGCCTTCGGCTGGTGCTCGAATGCCTGTCGCCGTCGCAAACCTTCACCCATCTTGGGGTCGAGCGGTTGCGCTTCTACCTGCACGGCCTGCCGCAGCACGCGGCCGGGCTTTACGAGCTGCTGTCGAACAACCTGCTCGGCGTCGCACTGGCCGACCACCCGGAGGATGCGCGCGCGGTCTTCCTGGGCGCCGGCGCCGTCACCCAGGGCGGGTTCGGCGAGAACGAAGCGCTGGTGCCCACCTCGCCCAGGTCCTTGGACGCCTACCGTCTGCTCGGCGAGTATTTCTCATACCCGGCCAAGTTCATGTTCGTCGACCTCGCGGGCATCAGCGCCAAGACGCTGCAGGCGGCCGGGCGCAGGCTCGAAGTGTTTTTCTACTTCGACCGCTCGGTGCAGGCGCTTGAGCGGCAGGTGACCGCCGACAGTATGCAGCTCGGCTGCACGCCGATCATCAACCTGTTCGCCCAGCGCGCCGAGCCGGTCGCGCTGACGCACGAGACCGCGGAGTACCACGTGGTCCCCGACAGCCGCCGGCACGCGACGCGCGAGGTGTTCTCGGTCGACCGGGTGACCCTGAACCAGGCCGGCAGCGGCAGCCGGCAGGTGGTGCCGTATTTCGCCAGCCATCACGCCGCAGATCCGTCGCGCCAGACGCTGTTCTGGGCGACCCAGCGCCGGCGGCTGGGCGAGCGGGACGACAGCACCGACGTCATGCTGTCGATCGTCGATACCGAGCTGAACCCCGCCTCGCCCACCGACGGCATCCTCGCCATCGAGACCACCTGCCTCAACCGCGACCTGCCGCGGCAGATCCCCTACGGCGGCAAGCGCCCGCATGTCAGCCTGGTCGACGGTGCGGCCGAGATCACCGGCGTGCGCTGCATCACCCCGCCCACCGCGACGCTGCGCCCCCCCGGCGGACGGCGCTCGAACTGGCAGCTGGCATCACAGCTCGCCCTGAACCATCTTTCGCTGTGCGACGGCGAGCAAGGCGCCGACGCGCTGCGCGAGATCCTTCGCCTGCACGATTTGCGCGACGTGCCGGAGACCCGCGCCGCGATCGAGAGCATACGCAGCGTGACCTGCGCCCGCGGCACCGCGAGGCTGCCTGGAAGCGGTGCCATCTGCCGCGGCATCGACGTCACGATGGAACTCGACGCACGCCGGCTGGAGGGCACCGGCGCCTTCCTGTTCGCCACCGTCGTCGAGCGCTTCCTGGGCCTTTACGCGTCGATGAACAGTTTCACGCGCCTGATCGTCAGGCTGCACGGGCGGGAGGAAGTGCTGCGCGTGTTCCCGCCGCGTGCCGGCGACCGGCCTTTGCTGTGACGGCGGCCAGGTGAGACCGCCCAGTACCCTGGCCGCCCGTCTGGCGGCGGTGCCCCACCGTTTCGATGGGCTGCACGCCGTCCGCCTGACGGAGCTGGGCGTGGCGCGGCTCGGCACCGCAGCCGCACCCGCCGAGGAGGGAACGCGCCTTGCGGTCAGCCAGGGCCTCGCATTCGCGTCCTCTCCGGTCGTCTCGGTCGTGAGCCATGAGCGCGGGCATGCGGTGCGCCTGGCGTTCATGGGCCTGACCGGGCCGCTCGGCGTGCTGCCGCAGCCTTACAGCGAGCTGGTGCACAAGGCCGACAGGCTGCGCAACCGCGCCGTATCGGCCTTCCTCGACATGTTCAACCACCGTCTGGCGAGCCTGTTCGTTCGAGCCGGCGAAAAATATCGCCTGGGCCTGCTGCTGCAGCGCGCGGCGACCGAGCCGCCCGCCCATGGCAGCCAGACGCCATCGCAGTCGAGCCGCGACCCGGCCAGCAACGCCATGCTCGCGCTGGCGGGGTTCGGTACGTCTCATCTGCGCCGGCGGATGGCGGTGGAGGACGACGTCGTCCTGTTCTACGCCGGGCTGTTCGCCGCCCGGCTTCGGCCGCCCGGCGCGCTGCGCGCCATGCTGTCGGACTATCTCGGCATGGATGTGCGGATCGAGTCGTTCAGCGGCCGCTGGGTGCCGGTCAGGCCATCCGAACAGACCTGCCTGACTCGCGCCGGCGAGTCGCCACGCTTTGCAACGCTCGGCGTTGACGCGGTCGCGGGCGCGCGCACCTGGGACGTGCAAGGCAACTTCCGCGTCGTCGTCGGACCGGTGGACACGCGCGGCATGCGTGCGCTGATGCCGGACCAGCCATGCCTGCGCAAGCTGGTCGACCTCGTGCGCGCCTATGCCGGACTGGACCTCGGCTTCGACGTTCAGGTGGTGCTACGCCGTGATTGCGTGCCCGATCTGACGTTGGGCGGCGAGGACTCGCCCGACCCGCCGAGGCTTGGCTGGAACACCTGGGCCAAGAGTCTGCCGGCCCTGCAGGACAAGGACGACATCCTTCTGGATCCGGACCTTGTCTTCGCTGTAGCCGGGCCGCATTCAGGGACAAGCACACGCAACCTCGGCGATTAGACGGTATTGAGACCATGAAGCTGATCCTCCGCCTGACGGACCACGACGACGACACCGGCCAGAGCCGCACGCTTGAAACGGGCCGCATGAGCATCGGCCGCGGCCCGCAGAACGACTGGGTGCTGGCCGATCCCGACCGCACGCTGTCGAAGATCCATTGCCGTATCGATGCGTCAGACGGTCATTTCATGCTGACTGATTTGAGCACCAACGGCGTGTTCATGACCGGAACGTCTCAGCCGATCGGGCGGGGCCACTCGGTGGCGCTTGAGGACGGGGAGAGTTTTTCGATCGGGCCCTACAAGCTGACCGCCGAAATCGTCGGCCAGTCAGGCGGATTGATGCTGGATCAGGGGCTTGGGCTGCCGGATGCCGATCCCGAAACGGTGTTTGCCGGCGGCAGCGGCCGGCCGAGCACCGGCCTGTCTCCCCTGACGCCGTCGATCTCCGAACCCTGGCTGACTGACGTGCCTGGCGGCGAGTTCGGTCCTGGGCGGCGTGCGGCGCCGCAGGGTTGGGACGCGCCGCCGGATCCTGCGACCTACGCAGCCAGCGGCATGTTCGAACAATCCTCGTCCGGCACCCGCCCGATGACCGGCAATCCGTTCACCGGTTCGGACCTGTTCAGCCAAACCTCCGAGCACGTTCCGGCCGCGTCCACAGTCATGCGCATCCCGGAAAGCCAGGTGGTTCTGCCGACCGACTGGATGGAGGCGGACCCCATGGAGCAGGTGGCGGAGGCTCCGCACTCGGCCCCGCCAGCGCTGTGGCCGCCAGCACTTCCAGACGAGACGCCGAGCCTGGCGCAGGATGCCGCGCCGGCCGCGTCCCCGGCCGTGTCTGCGCCTGCCGCCCAGTTGCCCGCCGATTGGATCGTGCCGGAGACGGTTTCGACGCCGCGCCTGCCTGCTGGATGGGACCCCGCCCCTGCCGAGCCGCCGCCGCCGGTCTCCGTCCTGGCGCCGCCGCCCGACCCCGTCACGTTCAAGCCGCCGATGCCCGCCATAGCGCCCAAGCCGCCGGTGATCGAGGACGCGCCGGCGCCGGCCATCGTGGCAGCCCCCCCTGTTGCCACAACGATCAAGCCCACGCTCGTGGCGCCCACGCCAGCTTCTCAAGCGCCGCCAATCATGCGGCCCTCGCCGCGTCCGCAGCGCCCTGCGCCTGCATCCCGCCCGGCTCAAGTCCCCCCACAGCCGGTTCCGCCTCCCCCGCAGCAGGCGGCGCCACCGTCTGCCCCGTCGCACGGGGGGGTTGCACGCGCGTTCCTGGACGGCGCCGGCCTGCCGCCCGACACTCTGGACGGCGTTGACACCGAAGCGGCGTTCTACGAAATCGGCCAGATGGTCCGGGCGGCGGTGGAAGGCGTCCGCGACGTCCTCAGCACGCGCGCGCTGGTCAAATCGGAGTTCCGCGTCGATCAGACCGTGCTGCGCCGGTCCGACAACAACGCGGTCAAGTTCGCGCCCGACGTTCAGCGATGCCTCGCCGCAATGGTCGGCGCCTCGCCACCTGGCTTCCTTCCAGGCCCTGCCGCGATGCAGCAGAGCATGGACGACATCAAGGCGCATGAACTGGCGCTGGTCGCCGCGCTGAACAGCGTTTTCGCCGATATGGGCCAACAGCTCGATCCCGAGGCGATCATGCGGCGCGCGCGTCAGGATACCGGCTTCACGACGATGCTGCCCTATGCAAGAGAGGCGAAATGCTGGGCGATCTACACCGAAACATATCGTCTGCTGCAGGATAGCGGCGCGGCCAACACGGCGGGCTCGCTTCTCGCGCCGCTCGCCCAGGCCTATGCGCGCCAGTTGCGCAGGGGCGGTTGATGCGTCTCTCGCTCGCAGCAGAGCCTTCGGTTAGACATCGGCCTGCCCCGGCCACCGCATCGGTGGCCGTCCGGGGATCCTCCAATTCAGGAATGTCGATGTCTCGCGCTAACCAATTGTTCTGCCTGCCACTCATCTGTGTTCTGAGTGCCTGTGCGTCAGGCCCGCCGACGACGGTCCACCTCACCGTGCGCGCCGGACCGGGGCTGAACCCGGACGAGACGGGACTGCCCAATCCCGTGCAGACGCATATCTACCTGCTCCGAGCAGCCGAAACGTTCAGTAACACGGATTATTTTCAGCTGGCCGACAAGGGAAAATCCATTCTGGGACCAGATCTTCTGGCCGAGGACAACGAGATCGTCCGACCTGGCCAGACCCGCGACGTCGCTTTGCCAGTGCCGCCAGGGACCAAGGTAGTGGCCGTTGCAGCATCGTTCCGCAACATCGACCAGGGAACGTGGCGCGTGGTCACCCCGTTGCGCAGCCGCATCGTCTTGACCATGGGCCCGCAAACGGTTCAGGTGACCGACAGCAAATGACTGCCTGACGCCGATGCAATCTGCCAACCGCGTAGTCTGGACGGAGGGCATGTTCCTCCGCGTTCAGCACTTCCAGCAGGCCGACCGGTGGACCGAGTCGCTGGTGCGGTCGGCCGTGCGCGACATGCAGCCGCATCGCTGGGGTGTCGCCGACATCGCGTTCGACCGCGACATGTTGCACATCGGCAAGTTTGCCCTCTCCTCCTGCCGCGGCGTGATGCCGGACGGCACGTCGTTCTCGATCCCCGAAGACGCCGACCCGCCGCCGCCTCTGGAGCTGACCGGCTCCGAACGGGGAGCGACGGTTTACCTCGCCCTGCCTTTGCGGCAGCAGGGCGCGTTCGAGACCGGCAGCGAACGGCGCGAGGATGCCGGCACGCGCTATCGGCGCAGCGTTTACGACGCGCCCGACGCCAACAGCGGCAGTTTCGCGCATGCCTCGCTGGAGGTGGGGCGTTCGCGCCTCAGCTACCTGGTCTCCGGCGCGCCGACCGCCGGCTACGCGCTGCTGCCGGTGGCCGCCATCGTGGAGATGCGGCCGGACCTGTCCGTGCTGCTGGACGAAAAATTCATCGCTCCCTGCCTGAACTGCGCGTCGCAGCCGGTCATCCTCGGATTTCTCACCGAACTGCACGGCCTGATCACCCACCGTGCCGAAGCAATCGCCGCGCGCATGGCCGACCCTTCCGTTCGCGGCACGGCGGAGGTCGCCGATTTCATGCTGCTGCAAAGCATGAACCGCGCCGAGCCGCTGCTTCGGCACCTGCTTTCGGCGGCAGCCACGCTGCACCCGGAGGAATTCTACCGGCACTGCATCGTGCTTGCGGGCGAACTTGCGACCTACACCGCACAGAGCAAGCGCGCCGCCGTGTTTCCGCCCTACAAGCACGACAGCCTGTACGCGACCTTCGCGCCGGTGTTCGCCGATTTGCGAGCCTCACTCAGCAGCGTTCTTGAACAGACCGCGGTCATGATCCAGTTGCAGGACCGCCGTCACGGCGTGCGCGTGGGCATGATCGCCGACCGTTCGCTTCTGCTGGGCGCGACCTTCGTGCTCAGCGTGCATGCCGACGTGCCTGCCGAACAGCTGCGCCGCATGTTCCCCAATCAGATGAAGATCGGGCCGGTCGAACAGATCGCGCAACTGGTCAACATCGCGCTGCCTGGCATTCCGATCCGTCCGCTACCGGTGGCGCCGCGCCAGCTCCCCTACCGCTCGGGCTCGGTGTATTTCGAGCTGGATCGCGGCGGGCCGATCTGGAAACAGCTTGCAACATCCGGTGCGATTGCGCTGCATCTTGCCGGCAGCTTCCCGCAGATTGAAATGGAACTTTGGGCGATCAAGGATTAAATCATGGCCTACGACCCCATCGACAGCGAAGACGAACGCACGATCGTCAAGCCGACGCCCGGGGGCAGGCCGCGCACGGGCAACATCGCCGCCCGCCCTATCACCCGCCCGCTGGCGCCGCCCGCCAACCTGCTCAACTTCGATTTCGCGCAGCTTGCCAACAGCAGCTTCAACGTCATCGTCGGCGCTGCGGCGCAGCTGCTGAACCTGGGCCGCCGGTTGCGCGGCAGCGTCACCAATCGCGACGTGCCCGCGCTGCGCGCCCGCGCGGTGGAGGAGATACGCAATTTCGAGCGCGTGATCATGGCGGCCGGCGTGCAGCCTGAGCAGGCGCGCGCGGCGCATTACGCGCTGTGCGCGACTCTCGACGACATCGTGCTCAACACGCCCTGGGGCGCCTACAGCGCCTGGGCCAGCAACAGCCTGGTCAGCACGTTCCACGTCGACGTCAGCGGCGGCGAGCGCTTCTTCGACCTGCTCACCCATTTGCACAAGGACCCGGGCACCAACCGCGACGTGCTGGCGCTGATGTATCTCTGCCTGTCGATCGGCTTCGAGGGTCGGTTGCGGGTGATGGACCAGGGTGCGCTGGAGCTCTCGCGCATCCGCGAAAGCCTGTACCGGACGTTGCGCTCGGTTTACGGTGATTTCGAGCGCGAACTTTCGCCGCACTGGCGCGGCGTGGAGGCGCGGCATCGTCCGCTACGCGCCTACGTCGCGGTGTGGACCATCATCTCTGCGGCTGCCGCGGCGCTGGTGCTGGGATACTTCCTGTTTTCCTACCTGCTCAACCGCGGCTCGGACGGCACGTTGCGCGCGCTGGCCGAAGCGCCGCCGAACGGCAGCGCCTCCCTGGCTGTTGCGTCCGCCGCACCTTTGCCAATCGTCGCGCCGGCCGCACTGGACACGCTGCGCCGCGATCTCGCTCCTGAGATCACCGCCGGCCAGCTCGACGTGATCGCGCGTGGCACGAACCTGATCGTCCGCATCCACAACGCAGGCATGTTCGCGTCCGGCAGCGCAAATATCCAGGACCGCTTCAAGCCGGTGATCGCCCGGATCGGCCACTCCGTTGCGGCACAGCATGGCAGCGTGGAGGTGGACGGCTACACCGATGCCCAGCCGATCCACAGCCTGCGCTTCCCGTCGAACTGGGAGCTGTCGACCGCGCGCGCGCAGGCGGTGGCCGACCTCCTGGTCACTGCGATCCCGCGCGACCGCATGACCGTCAACGGACGCGCCGAATCGAACCCGATCGGCTCGAACGATACCGTTTCCGGCCGCGACGCTAATCGGCGCACCGAGCTCGTTGTGAGCAACGTGGCAATTTCGGCGACGCTGCCGGCCGATCCCGCACCGGCGGCCCCCGCGCCGGCGCCGCTGGCGACGGTACAGGTTCCGACCCTGCCGGTCCGCAGCATACCCTCGCCAAGTGCCGAGCCGTCGGGGCGCCGCCCATGAACTTCCTGATGGGCCTGAAGAACATGGCGGGCATGTACGCCATGCCGCTGATGCGCTTCGTGCGCCGGCGCTGGCTGCGCACGCTGATCTGGGCGCTGGCCGCCTGTCTGGTCATCTTCTTCTACGGCGATGCGCTGCGGCTTCGCCGTTGGCAGCCGCTCGATAGCGACCCGGCCCGCCTCTACACCTGCGGCGCCATCCTGCTCTGCTGGGCGATCTACAACGTCGTCATGCTGGTGCGCGACCGGCGGGCCGACAACTCGATGATTACGGCCATGACGGCCGGGGGAGAGGGGCCGAGCAAGAGCGCGCTGTCCGCCCAGGAGGTGGAGCAGATGCGAACCCGCCTGCAAGAGGCGATGCTGCAGCTGCGCCGCGCGGTCGGCGGCAGGCGGGGCTACGTCTACCAGCTTCCCTGGTACATCATGATCGGTCCCCCAGGTTCGGGCAAAACCACCGCGCTGCTGAACTCCGGGCTCAAGTTCCCGCTGGCCGACACCCTAGGCCGCGAACCGCTGCACGGCGTGGGCGGCACTCGCAACTGCGACTGGTGGTTCACCGAAGACGCGATACTGCTGGATACGGCTGGGCGCTACACCACCCAGGACAGCGACCCGGAGCTCGACAGCCAGGGTTGGTCCGGTTTCCTCAACCTGATGAAGACCTACCGGCCGCTGCAGCCGATCAACGGCGTGATCGTGGCGTTGAGCCTGGAGGATGTGGCGACCCGCAACCCTGCCGAGCGTCTGGCCAATGCGCAGGCCATCCGCCAGCGCCTGGGCGAGTTGACCCGGGCGTTCGGCAGCCGTTTTCCGATCTACATCGTGCTGACCAAGGCGGACCTGATCGCCGGCTTCGTGCAGTTCTTCGACGCCTATAACCGGCAGGACCGCGAACAGGTCTGGGGCATGACGTTCCCGCTCGACAGCGGCGCCCCTGGTACGCCTGCCGCCGTGTCCACCTTTGATGCGGAGTTCGACCTGCTGCTGACGCGGATGAACGCGATCGTTCTGGAACGACTGCAGCAGGAAACCGACATCCAGCGCCGCGGGCTGATCTTTGGCTTCCCGCTGCAGGTCGCCACGCTGAAGGAGCCGATCCACGACATCCTCGAGGAGATCTTCACCACCTCGAAGTTCGATCAGCGTCCGCTGCTGCGCGGCATCTACTTCGCATCCGGTACCCAGGCCGGCGCGCCTATCGACCGGCTGATGCACGCGATGGCCAACACCTTCGGCATGGAGCAGCCACGTCAGGCAGCTTTCGCCGGCCAGGAGAAGAGCTATTTCCTGACGCGCCTGCTCGACTCGGTGGTGTTCGCAGAGGCCAACGTAGTCGCAGCCGACCCGACGGTGCGCCGCCGCATGGCGCAGACGCGCTGGATCGCAAGCGGCGTCGCCGCGGCCCTGGTCATGGGCCTGCTCGGCACTTGGGCCTACGCCTACACGCAGAACAAGTCGCTCGTGGCGGCAACCGACAGGCACATCGCCGAGTATCGCAACCAGGTCGCCTCAATACCGACGCAGAACGTCAGCGACGTCGATTTCGCCAAGGTGGTGCCGCCGTTGAACATGCTGCGCGACGGCCCGGCCGAGCTGCGGGACCATGCCAGATCGATCACGGTTCACGCGGGGATGGACCAGACGGCGAAGCTGCAGTCGCAATACGCGACCGTCTACGGCCGCGCGCTGAACAACCTGCTGCTGCCGCGCGTGCTGGTGTTCCTGCAGAAGCAGATGCGCAACGGGCGGGAGGACGATTTCGACTTCAAGGTGTCTGCGCTGAAGGTCTATCTCGGTTTGGGCGGCCAGGGTCCGCTCGACCGTGATTTCACCCGTCGTTGGATGCAGGCAGAATGGGCGGTGCTCTACCCCGGTGACGATCATGCGGCGCTGCGACGCGACCTGGACAGCCACTTCGCCGCCCTGCTCGGCCATGCCGTGCAGCCGGTGGCGCTGGACGCTTCGCTGATCACCGACGTTCGCCGGCAGGTGCAGAAGACGCCGCTCGCGGCGCGCGCCTACGCCATGTTGCGCGACGGTCAGGAGGCCGCGCGTCTGCCCGCCTGGACGGTGGAGGACAAGGCCGGCGCCGCGGTGGAGCGCGCCTTCATCCGCGTCTCCAACGCGCCGCTGTCGGACGGCATTGCGGGTTTCTACACGAGGGACGGCTATCTGAGCGTGTTCCTGCCAGGCTTGCGCGCCGCTGTTGCTGCCGTGTCCAAGGAGCAATGGGCATACGGGGCGAATGCTGGAAGCGCGCAGAGCGAAGACGCCATCGCCGCCCAGGCGACGGCGCTGTATCGCGGCGACTTCAACGCGCGCTGGACCACGCTGCTGAGCGACCTGCGGCTGCGCAAGCTGGTCGACCTGCAGCAATCTGTCCTGGTTCTGACGGCATTGGCCGGACCGGACTCGGTGATGATGAAGCTGCTGGTCGCGATCGTGCACGACACCGACCTCTCTCCGCCGGCGGCCGACGCGAAGGACGCCGAGGCGCAGCGCCTGCGCACGCTGATCTCGGCAACCGGCCCCGTCGATACCGGCGAGCAGCCCTTCGCGGCCTTGCGTGCCGCGATGGAAAGCAGCAACGGCGCGCCGAGCCAGATCGGCGAGCTGATGCGGACGGTCAACGCGCTCTACGAGCAGGTAAGCCGCGCGGGCAGCTCGCCGCAGGGCGTAATGAGCGTGACGGAAACCGAGGGCGGGCTGAACGACGCAAACCAGAAGCTGATCAGCGAAAGCCGTCTGGTGCCGCCGCCCGTCGACGTCTGGCTCTCCGACCTGAGCGCCAGCGTCAGCAACGTCACCAGCGGAACCGCACGCAATGTCATCTCGCAGAGCTGGAACGCCTCTGGACAGCATTTCTGCACGCAGGCGACGCGCGGGCGCTATCCTTTCGCCCATAGCGCATCCAGCGAGATCTCGGTGGACGATTTCACCAAGCTGTTCGGCCCGAACGGCACCATGGACTCGTTCTTCTCACAAAACCTCAAGCAGTTCGTGAACACATCCAGGCGGCCCTGGCGGTGGCAGTACAACTCCGTGCAGGGGGTCAGCTCGGCCTTCCTGCAGCAGTTCGAACATGCAGATGCCATCAAGCAGGCGTTCTTCAGCGGCGGCTCGGCGGGGTTCCACTACGAGATTTCACCGGACCGGCTGGACCCATTCGCAAACTCGATGACGCTGGCCATCGGCGGCCAGGTCATCAACTACGCGCACGGCCCGATCCGGCCCACCACGCTGACATGGCCCGCGCCTGGGGATGGCGGGGCACGGCTGACAGTAGAGCCGTCGCAGGGCGGCGCGATCAGCGAGCCAGGCGTATGGGCGCCGTTCCGCCTGATGGATGCCAGCTCTTCGGAGCAGCGCGGATCGGATCGCTTCACCGCGGCTTTCGCGCTCGGCGCACACACCCTGTCGTTTGTCGTGACATCGGATGCAGTGCTCAATCCGTTCACCTTGCGCGACATTCGCGCCTTCCGCTGCCCGGGCACACTTTGACGGAGCCGCACCAATGGTTCTCGAACGCATACGCGGTCTCGTGGCATCCAGGCAGGGCATGCCGCCCGCCGACCCGGACGTGATGCAGCACGCCGACCACGACGAACCTGCGCCGCAGCCGGGGTTCTTCGGCAAGCTTCCGGCGCGCGGCGATTTCGTCGGCCGCAGGCTGGACCAGGCGTTCCGCACCAGCTTCGACGACTGGCTGCAGAAATCCATCGCCACCAGCAGACGCCAGCTCGGCACGGCATGGCTGCCGTCCTACCTGAACGCGCCGATCTGGCGCTTCGTGCTCGGCCCCGATCTGTGCGGATCGCTGCCGACCTTGGGCGTGATGATGCCGAGCGTCGACCGTGTCGGCCGGTATTTCCCGCTGGTGATCGCGGCACAGCTGCCGGGATGCCTGTCGCCCGGCACGATGTTTCAGAGCGCCCGGCACTGGTTCGACGAGGCGGAACAGCTGATCCTGCAGTCGCTGGACGATGATTTCGACTTCGACAGGTTCGACCGCGACGTGGTCGGCATCGGCGTGCCAGCCTACGTGCGTGCCGGCGAGGACCCTCACGGCCGCGCCCTGCGTCTGGAACTTCATGAGGGAGACATGTCGCCCACCTACGCCCGCATCCTCGACCAGGTGCTGATGGGCAACAACGTGCCGTTCAGCCTGTGGTGGACGCTGGGGTCGGACAAGGTAAAGGCCTCCGTGCTGCTGTGCCAAGGCATGCCTGCGCCGGCCAATTTTGCAGCCTTCGTGGACGGGCAGTGGAACGAATGGGGCTGGGAGCGGCCTGGCGATGGACAGGCGATGCTAGAAGACCTGCCAATCCTGACGCTCAAGCCGGTCAGCGTTCTGCCGTCGGCCGGCCGTACGCATCCCGGCACCAGGCGCCGGGTCAACGAGGACGCCGTGCTGCTGCGGCCGGATTTGGGACTATGGGCGGTGGCCGACGGCGTCGGCGGCCATGAGGCAGCGTCAGAAGCAAGCCAGATCGTGGTCGATCACCTCGACCAGTTCCTCACCCCGCTCAGCTTCGGCGGCGCGGTCGACGACCTTCGAGAGCTGTTGACGGCGGCAAACCAGGCGCTGCGCCAGCGTGCGTCGACCATAGCCGACCGTGCCATTGTCGCATCCACCGTCGTGGTCATGCTCGCCTATGGCGGGCATTACTGCCTGCTGTGGTCGGGGGACAGCCGCGGCTACCGGTTGCGTGACGGCACGCTGGAATGCGTCACCAAGGATCACGCGCTGTCCAAGGGCGGCGCGGTCACCCATGCAGTCGGGGCGGAGGAAACCTTGTTCCTCGAGCAGGTGCACGGCAGGCTGGAGCCGGGCGACCGCTTCATGCTGTGCAGCGACGGCCTGATAAAGGCGCTGAACGACGAGGATATCGTCGAATCGCTTGCCGGCAGCCAAGTCGACCGGATGGTCGACCTGCTGCTGCAGAACGCGCTGGTCAGCGGCGCACGCGACAACGTCACCGTCGTCACCGTGCTGAACCCGCCCGCATGAGCGGGCATGGCGCACCGGAGACGCATTCGGCGGATGGGGATGATGGCGCCGAACCTCTCGGCCACGCGATGCTGGAAGACGAGCCCACCACGATCGTGGCGGCAGACCACGTATCGTTCGGGCCGGAGGAGACCGAAGACGAGCCGACCACCATCGTGGTGACGGAGCAGGAGATCGCCCAGCATGCCATGCTGGAGGACGAGCCGACCACGATCATGGCGGCCGAGACGATGCCGTCAGAGCATGACGAGCACGTGCGCGAGGACGGGCCGACCACCATTGTCGCCGCTGATCCAGCCTATGAACCGGACTACGACGAGGACGAGGTGACCTCGATCGTCCAAGGGCCATGGCACGACCAGGCGCCGCACGATCCGTCGGCGGTCTCCGAACTGACGCCTGCTCCGGCGTCGACCTACGGAGAGCATCAGGAGCGAGCGGCGGACCAATCCGATCATGCCGAGTCCGCCGCTGCCGTCCAAGGCGCGGCGAGCCACCCGACCGACGCGGTGCCGTATCCTGAACACGGCGAAGGCACACAAATCCGGCTCGGGCAGGGTCTGCAGGGCGAAGCAGGCCAGGAGCGAAGCTGGTTCGACGGCAGGCTGCAGGATTTCACCACCGCCTTGCAGCAGGACGAGGCAGGCCGGCCGCGCCCGCCGCAGGAGCGTCAGATGCTGGCGGCCAGCGCACGGGACATGATCGCGCGCGTGGCCATGCACCGCGCCAGGGGCGCCGAAGGCTGGGAAGCCGATACGGTGCTGCAGCCGGACCAGTTGCTGGCCAACACCTACATCGTCCGCTCGCTGATCGCGCGGGGGGGCGTGGGCGAGATCTACCGCACGCGGCATCGCGACCTGAAGACCGAACACGCAGTCAAGATCTTGCTGCCCCGTTACGCGCTCGACTCGACCTTGCTGACGATGATGCTGGACGAGGCACGGCTGCTGCAATGCGTGCGTCACGAGGCGGTGGTCGGCTGCCAGGACCTGCTGCGCGACGCCGACGGACGGCCGATGATCGTAATGGACTACCTGCGCGGCCGCACGCTCTCGAGCCGCCTGCGCGAGGGCCGGCTGTCCCTGCCCGACCTGCTGGCGCTGACTCGCCGCCTGGCGGACGGTCTGTCCGCCATCCACGCGGCCGGCATCGTGCACCAGGACGTCTCGCCCGACAACGTGATCCTGACCGAGGATAGCTGTGCCGCGGCGACGATCATCGATTTCGGGCTGGCGCGCAGCATGGGCAGCATACGCGACACGCACCGCAACCTCGATTTCGCCGGCAAGTTCTCCTGGTCCTCGCCCGAGCAGCTCTCCGGCCGGGTGACCGCTGTCGACGCCCGCTCCGACCTTTACAGCCTGGGGTTGATGCTGGCCGCTGCGGCGCGTGGCTATCGGCTGGACATGGGGACCGATCTGGAGAGCGCGCGTGCCGCCCGCACCACCGTGCCGTCGCTCGCCGGCATAGAGGAGCCGGTGGCGGGCCTGCTCAAAGTTCTGCTCGCTCCCTCGCCCTCCGCCCGCCTGGGGTCGGCTGCGGCAATCCACGACATGTTACGGCCGCGCCCCCCTACCCTGCTGGAACGGCTGCAAAGCTTCCTGGGACGGTAGGGCTTACTGTCAGCTCCCTCTGTCGTTATGCCGGTTTGGCGCAGAGTGTCCGCGAGTAGGCGGACCTCAAACCGGTCTAGGCCTTGTTTTGGCGAGCAATTTCGTTACTCCGACTATCCCAGTCTGCGTGACATCGCTCTAAACGCCGAGAGCGCCTGAAGGGCTTGGCCTTGAGCGGTTTGGAAGACGACGGACTGTCGCTTCAGGCCGCTAGGCGCGCCTCCTCCACCAGCCGCGTCGCCGATACATAATCCACCTTGCCGGTTCCCAGCAGCGGCAGCGCGTTCACCACGCGCACACTGCGCGGCACGGCGATTTCCGCCGCCCCGTTCTCGCGTGCATGCGCGAGCAAGGCAGGCACGGTGGCGTCGGATTGCGTGGTCAACAGGACCAGCGCCTCTCCCTTGCGGACGTCTGCGACGGCGACGACCGCGTGCGACGCGCTTGGCCACAGGGCGGCAGCCAGCGCTTCGGCGGCCGGCATCGACACCATCTCGCCGGCGATCTTGGCAAAGCGCCTGGCGCGCGCGTGGATGGTCACGAAACGGTCTGCGTCGACGGTGCAGATGTCGCCTGTGTCGTACCATCCGCCCGGCAAGGTTTCGAGCACGCCAGGGGCCGACGGGCGCAGGTAGCCAAGCATCACGTTGGGTCCGTGCACGACCAGTCGGCCGCCTTCGGCGATGCCCTCCACCGGGTCGAGGCGGTAGGCGATACCGGGCAGCAGGCGTCCGGCCGAGCCGGGGCGGCTGTGCATGGGCGAGTTCAGCGCCAGCACGGGCGAGGTCTCGGTGGCGCCGTAGCCTTCCAAAACCCGGGTGCCGAACCGCTCGGCGTACAGCCGGCGCGTCTCCTCGCGCACCCGTTCTGCGCCGGAGAAGATGTATCGCATCCTGTAGAAATCATAAGGGTGTGCAAAACGCGCCCAGCCGGTCAGGAACGTGTCGGTACCGAAAGCGATGGTGCTGTCAGTGTCGTAGATCAGTTCAGGAACGATCCGGTAGTGCAGCGGCGACGGGTAATAAAAGGTGCGCACGCCGCAGAGCAGCGGCAGCAGGGCGGCGCCTGTCAGGCCGAAGGAGTGGAACATAGGCATGGCGTTGAACACGCGGTCCGACGCGTTGAAATCGACCACGGACGAGACCTGCGCGATGTTGGCCAGGATGTTGCGGTGGCTCAGCACAACGCCCTTCGGCGCGCCCTCGGACCCGCTGGTGAACAGCACCACCGCGGGCGCGCTGGCTGCCACGCGCGCGCCTGGCAGACGACGGGCGCGTCTGGCGTCGATCCAGCCGCGCAGTTTGGCGGCGATGCCGAACTCGGCGCGCACATCCTCCAGCCAGACAAAGCGCACATGCCGTTGCATCCGTGCCACGGCAGGATGGAGCTTGCCGCGCTCGACAAACGCGCGGGAAGACAGCACGGTGGTCACCTGAGCCGCCTCGCAGGCGGCGAGCATGGCTTCGGCGCCGGCCGAAAAGTTCAGCATGGCAGGCACGCGCCCGAACGCCTGGACCGCCACGAAGGTGACGACCGCCCCGCTGGCGTTGGGCAGCATGATCCCGAGCCGGCCGCCGAGCGGCGCCTCACGCGCCAGCCGGTGGCCGAGCACGGCCGCGCCGAGCATGACGCGGCGATAGGTGAGAGGAGCCCGCGCGGTGTCCTCGATGATCGGCATCTTGGGACCGAAGCGGTCCTGCGCGTCGAGCAACGCCCTGAACAGCGACCGGTCCGTGTTTGCGGTCAAAAAGCCGGATTGCTCCATGACGCCCTGCAGGATGGCGCCGACCGCTCGGCGGCGCGCACGGCCGTGCAGGCCCGGATCGGCTTCGATGGTGACCGGCGGCAACATGGTCAGCGAAAGCGGCGGAAACCAGCGCCGCGGCACGTGGCGGTCCATTCGGGAGAGACGAGAGTATTGCAAGCCGTCGATGCGCACCGGAACGATCACCGCGCCCGCGCGGTCGGCGACCATCCCGGCGCCCTCATACACCTTCATCAGCGCGCCGGTGGTGGTGATGCGGCCTTCGGGAAACACCACCAGCGTCTGCCCGTCGCGCACGGCATAAACCATCATTCGGACGTTGAACGGGTTGGCCGGATCGATCGGGAAATAGCGTATGGCGGCGAGGAACGGCTTGGCCCACCAGCGCCGTGCGATGTGGACGTTGACCGCGAAGACCGGCGCGCCGGACAGGAAGGCGGCGACGAAGCAGCCGTCGGCGAGGCTCTGATGGTTGACCACGATCACCGCGCGTGTGCCGTGGCCGGGCATGTTTTCCAGTCCGGAGAGCGAGACGGTGTGGAAGCTGCGGAAGTACCAGCGCGCCAAGGCGCGAACCGTGTCCTGCGGCAGGACGTGCATGATCCACAGCGCCACGGCGAGATTGGCAGCGGCCGACCATTCCAGGATGCGCGCGGCACTCATACGTGACGCGAGCAGCGCAGTCAGGCCGGCGGCGCAGGCCATTCCTGCCGCGTTCACCACGTTGTTCGCGGCGATCATGCGAGACAGCTGCGCGCGGTCCGAACGCTCCTGGATCACGGCGTAGAGCGGCACCGAGTACAGTCCGCCGCAGGCTGCCAACAGGAACAGGTCGGCCAACACGTGCCAGCCCACGACGCCGTGCAACAGAGAGGCGGCGCTGCTCAGGCCATGAGCGCCGCTAGCCTGGTGGCCAAAATCCCAAAGGAACACGGACAGTCCCAAGGCGGCGAAGGGGACGAGGCGGAGCGTCGCCTCGCCGTGCAGCAAACGCGAGCAGCCCAGCGAGCCCACGCCGACGCCGACGGAGAACACGGCCAGCAACAGCGTGAACACCTGCGGACCGGCGCCCAGGCCATCACGGACCAGGGTCGGCAGCTCGGCGATCAGGGTGGCGCCCAAGACCCAGAACCAGCTCAGCCCAAGGATGCACAGCCAGACAGAAGGGTGCGCGCGTGCGTTGACGAGCAGGTTGCCGGTCTCCCGCAGCACGTTCCAGCCGATACGCAGGCCGGGCGCGCTGGACGGCGCGGGCAGGACAAAAACGGCGCTCCCCAACCCCACCAACGCGACGGCCAAGCCGGCCACCGACACGATGACGGCGCCCTGGGCCAGTCCGAACAGCAACGGGCCGGCTATCGTTCCCGCCAGAATGCCGAGGAAGGTGCCGGCCTCGACCAGGCCGTTGCCGGCCACCAGCTCGTCTTCGGCCAGATGCTGCGGCAGAATGGCGTATTTCAACGGGCCGAAGAACGTCGCTTGCACGCCCAGCCCGGCCAGAACGCCGAACAGCAGGCCCACGCTGCCGAGCATGAACCCTAATGTTGCGAGCGCCATCAGCGCCAGCTCGGCCGCCTTGGTGGCGATGATAAGGCGGCGCTTGTCGAAACGGTCGGCAACCTGGCCGGCGGTTGCCGACAGCATCATGTAGGGCAGGATGAACACCCCGCCGGCAAGCGCCACAAGTGCCGACCCCTGATCACGCGCCGTCCTGAACAGGATCAGCACGACCAGCGCGTTCTTGAACACGTTGTCGTTCATCGCGCCGAGCGTCTGGGTGATGAGCAACGGGGCGAGACGGCGGGAGGTGAGCAGGTTCGTCGTACGGGGTGTCATGAACCCTGTTCCTACAAGGAGGCTTCCTGCATGGGTTGAGGATGATTTTAGTCGAAGGGTAACGCAAGCTTGCCTTGGCCAGCCGACAACTCCAGTTGGTCACCAGTCCCGAGCCTATCGTGGGACGTGAAACGGAGCTGGTGATGTTTGCAGTTGCGAGGAAGCGATTATTGGCGGGCGCCGCTGTGATCGCCGCAATGTGCCTTCCAGGCCTGGCGGTGCCGGCACAGGCAGCCGGGCATGGCGGCGGCGTCTCGGTCGGCCATGGAGGGTTCGCCGGTGGGTATCACGGCGGCTACGGAGGCGGCTACCGCGGCGGCTTCGGCTACCGCGGCGGGTTCGGCTACCGTGGAGGATATGGCTTTGGCTACCGAGGTTTCGGCTATGGCGGTTTTGGCTACCGCGGCGGGTTCGGCGTAGGATTCGGGTTCTATCCCGGCTACCGCTACGGCTACCCAGGTTACGGTTACCCGGTCTACGCGCCCTACGCCTACCCGTACGCCGTCCCGCCAGTGGTGGCGGCGCCCTACTAGATCGGTTTCACGCAGAGTGTCCGCGAGTAGGCGGACCTTAGATCGGTCTAGGCCTTGTTTTGGCCAGCAATTCGTCACTCCGACTATTCCAGTCTGCGTGACATCGCCCTAACGCGTGAGACGAGGGCCGGAGGCGATGCCTCCGGCCCATGCTCTCTACTTGGCCAAATCGTGGGTTACCTGGCCTATGTTGAAGGTACCGAGCCCGGTTGTCAGGTCGTAACCGGGCGTAGCGCTGTAGGCACCGTTGTTGCCGACGACGATGTCGTTGAACCCGCCATTCGGGTAGCTTCCAAACAGTCCACCGGTACCGCCCGTCGGATTGTAAAGCCCGTAGAGGCGTGGAGAGGCGAAGCCGAGCTTGGGGTTGATCGAGACCGCCCTTGCCCAGACTCCGAGCGCCAGCGGCGAGGACAGGCTTGTCCCGCCCACCGCCTCCGGCGTGCCGTTGACGTAGACCGTGGCACCCGAATTCGGGTCGGCATCCATGGCGACGTCAGGCACGCCGCGCGTGCCGGTTGTCGACAGCAGGGCCACGGCCGCCTCCTGCCAGTTCGGACTGGTCTCGAACAGCGAAAGACCGCCGCCCCCGGTGTTCCAGGAGATCTCCGTGTCGTAGCTGCCATCGGCGTTGGTCAGCAGCGTGGTGCCACCGACGCCGACGACATAGGGACTGGCGGCAGGGTAGTTGACCAGAGGGGCGCCGGCCGGAACGCCGTTCACGCCGGCAGGCCCGATCGGACAGAACGAACCCGTGTCGCCTGACGAGGCGAAGAACGTCTGACCCTGGGAGGCGGCTTCGAGGAAGATGCTGTCGTCAACCGTCAGCGATCCGTCGAGCTCGGGGAACACTTCGCACTCGCCGAGCGACGCGCTGGCGGCCTTCGCGAGATCGTCCGTGGCCCAGTGCGAGAACTCGAGTGCCAGGTCCGAGTCGGACAGCGACGTGGTCGTGTAGAGATAGATTTTCTTCAGCTTGCCCGCCATGCCCGACGAGTACTGGGTGTCCATATCCCACTCGTCTGCACCAGACACGTCCGGGCTGGGCACGCCTACCTGCACCACCTCCACCGGAACATGCGGCACGCCGAATGCGGTTTCCGCGATGCGCAAATCCTTCACGACGCCCTTCATGTTGCCTTCGGCCATGATGGCGATCGTTGCACGCGCGGCGGGCTTCGTCGCCGAACCGCCATAGATGCTGACAAATTGCGGCGGCGTATAGCTGACCAGGTATTGCGGCGTGGGCAGCGCGATCTGGGACGCCATCTGGCCGACCGTGTTCAGGCCGAGCACCGCAGAGACGATGCCGCCGAGTGCCGCGGGAACCTGGGCGGGCGTCGTGTTGACGTATCGGGGCACGCCGCCGACGGAGACCGCCTCCAAAGCTGTGTTGAAAGCCGCTTCCGCCTGGCCAGCCGTGCCGTCCGCACTGATCAGCAGCCCGTTCGGCTCGACTGTCACGTTGGTGAACCCGGCTGACTGCAGGTAGCTGACCACCGTGGAGATCTGCGCGTCGGAAGGGGCGTAGCCGGCCCGAAACTGTTGCGGCGTAAGATATCGGCCGTATGTGGCGCTGGCAGCATTGGCCGCGTTGGCGACCAGGGCGAGAAGTGCCGCCTTGTTCTGCATCTGGAGCCCAAGCCGAACGGTCAACGGCTTGTCTAAGGGCAGCGCGCCCAAGTCGGTGGCGGAGTTCAGCATGCTCAGCGTAATCGCGCCGGTCGCGGTCGGCGCCCATGCTGCCACGCTTGCGCCCGCCGCAGTGGCGGTCACTGCGGAGAGAACGGTTCCAGCCAGCGTAAGCCTAAGTGCCTGTCGTGCAGAATGTATCATCGTCGCGTCGTGCTCCATGCCGGATTGGTACCAGCATGCTTACGAACAAACACGGCAAGTGGATGCGCCCGCTGCAACGATTATCACGCAATCCTTACAATAACATGTAGGGTCGTATTGAGACCGTGCCGTGTCAAAACAGTTTACGGCTTTCAGCCTCTAACGGGCGCGTAGGGACCCTGCTTGGATGGTCCGGCCATCATCCGTTCGTCGGACTGGCGACGCAGGCTCTCCAGCATCATGGACAACGACACCGCGATCTCGAGCTGGTGCCCAGCCCGTGCCTGCTCCACAGCCTTGAGCAAAGCAGTTTCAAGAGTGGATGGTGGCGAAGTGTTGGTCACAAATGTCTCACGCAGACTGTTCGGAAAGGCATAGGCAAAAACCACCCATTTCGCAATGGGAAACAAGCTTGAGCGACCTACAATATAAAACAGTCCAAGAACAGCAAAGTGTCACATTGAAACAACTTGGACAGTGTTTACGCAAGCACTCGTAAGTTACAACCTAAAGTTGCGCAAATAGCCTGTGTGTTTTCCCTACTGACCCTTTCCAGCCGAGAGTTGGCGCTCCTCATCTTCAACACATCAGACGTGTAAACAACTGCCCACACTGCGATGGCACTGCAGCGATGCCGGTCGCTTGATGACCCTGCGGCCATAAGTGGCGCATTTGGACAGGACGCCTCCGGCGGAGTTCCACTCCGAGCCGTGACCCCGCGCGGTCTGGGCCGGGGGTGGATCGCACCAATATGGATTTCATGGCCAGACCTTGGATTCCCCGCCGCGTGCTCGTCACCCCGTCTGCCATGGCGCTTGGCACAGGCAAAGCGATGGTGGAGCGCGCGCGCTCTCTGGGGTCGGAGGTGGTGACGCTGCCCGCCGACCGGCTGTCCGGTTTGCCCGACAGCTACCGGGACGCCAAGACGACGATGGCCGTCGTGACGGCCAGCACCAGCCGACGGCGTCTGCAACCGATCCCGCCGAGTGCCGATTGGCGTTACGATCTGGCGGAGGGATGTCCGGCACACTGCTCCTACTGCTACCTGGCGGGGTCGCTGGCCGGCCCGCCGATCATCCGCGCCTATGCCAACCTGGACGACATCCTGGGCGAACTGCCGGGTGCCTTGGGCCACGGCCGCGTCACGTCGGTTTCTGCAGAGCGTGCGCAGGAGGGCACCACCTTTGAATGCTCCTGCTACACCGATCCCCTGGCGATCGAGCATCTCACGGGCAGCCTGGCCGCCAGCATCGCCTATTTCGGCGCCTGGGACGCGCGCGTGCAACTGCGTTTCACCACCAAGTTTGACAGCGTCGGGCCGTTGCTGGACCTGCCGCATCACGGGCGCACGCGGGTGCGCTTCTCGGTCAACGCGCTTGCGGCGGAACGGCATGAGGGCGGGGCGCCGCGCATGGCGGCACGTCTGGCGGCCCTGCGCGCCATGGCGGGGGCCGGCTACCCCGTGGGCCTGACGGTCGCGCCCATCATGCGCGTGCCGGATTGGGCCGACGCCTACGACGCGCTGTTCGCCAGCGTCGCCACGGCGCTGGACGGGCTGGCCGATATCGACCTGACGGCCGAGCTGATCACGCATCGTTTCACGCCCAAGTCCAAGGACGTGCTCAGCACCTGGTACCCTGGCAGTCCTCTCGAAATGGACGAGGCACAGCGGTCGAGGAAGATGACCAAGTTCGGCTCGGTCAAATGGGTGTTTCCAAAGGAGCAGATGCAGGAAATGCGCAGCGCGCTCGAAGCCTCGCTCGCGCTGCACCTGCCGTTCGCCCGCCACCTCTACTGGACGTGAGCTGAATCCGGCGCATCGGCTGCCGGTCTGCGGTCAAACAGCCCGAACACGCCGCGCAGGAAACCGGGCGTCAGCGCCGACAGAGGGTTGACGCCCAGTTTCGGGTTGGCGAGCGGGCCGCGGACGGAGTAGCGCGCGGCGAACACGCCGCCGCCTTTCTCAGGCGAAAACAACCGCCCCACCAGCGGCAGGTCGCCAAGCAGCTGGTTGAAGAAATAGGCGGGAACCACAGTGCCCTGCACGTCGGCGACGCGCCTGGACAGGTCGACGTCGCCATCGGCGGTGAGACCCAGAGAGGGGGAGAACGCACGCGCGTTGGACAGGTAAAGCACGCGTCGTTGCCACCGGAAGGGCGCAACCAGGTGTGAAAAATGCAGCCCCGGACCGTGCAGCGTATCGGCCACTCCGTACAGCGTCATGACCTGCAAGAGGCGGCCGATCGCGGGCGCGTCGCGCAGGTTGAAGTTGTCGAGCCGCGCGGTGCCGGTCAGAGGATCGCCAAATGTCGAGTCGTCCAGCGTGCCGTCCAGCCTCAACGTGCCTCCGCTCAAGCCCACGACGCCCAACCCTGCCAACGCTCCGCCCGCGTCGGCAGCTTCGGCCGTGACGCGGCGTGTTCCATGACCAGGGATGATGCTTGCCGTCAGTCCCGCGCCCGCGCTGGCGGAGGCGCGCAGGATGCGCCGGCCATCGCTCGCAGCGTCGACGTGCAGGGGTGCGAAGCTGACCTGGTGGGCCAGGAAAACCTTGTCGAAGTCGAGCTTCGCCGACCACGGCAGACCAGGTTTGTCGTCGGGCGACCCCTGAGGATCGCTCCTCGCGAAGTATGTGGACAAGTCCAGCGACGGGCCTGATAGGGCGACGTTGATCGGACCGTTCGCTTTGACCGGAAAGCCGATCTGGCCATGCGCGCTCGTCCGCCCGAGCTCGAAGCGCTGGAACTGCAGGATGCGGACGTTCGACGACACGACCGCATGGCTGACGATGGACAGACCTGAACCCTCAGCGTGCAGGTTGTCGACGCCGCTGAGCCGTCCGTGGTCGAGGATGACCGTCCCGCCGGCGGTGGCCTGCTGGCCGGCCGGTTTGGACCAGCCGAGGGCGGTGGCGACGGAAGCCTGGCCCAGGTCGGCATCGACCTGCAGCGCGGCCACAGCGCTGCGGCGGCCGGTGTAGTCCACCCGCAAGCCCGCCGAGCCGCCGGTGAGGACGCGCACCGCGGACGCTGGCAGACCGGCCGCCAGTAGCTGGGCTGGCGTCGCCGCCCCCTGCGCAGTCACGTGCTGCAGGATCTGGCTGGGCGGGCCGCCGCGGAAATCCATGTCGAGAGCGAGCTTGGCGGCGATGCCGGCGATCGCGCCCTGCCCCGCTATGGTCAGCCCGCTTTCGGTCACCTTGACCGACAGGTCAGCCTGATCGAGGTCTCTCCCAGCAGCCACGCGACCGAGATGGAGACGGGTCAGCTGCGCGGTTGCACCGATCGCTATGTCGTCCATGGTGACGCGGTCGTCGAGCGGCATGTGCATCGTCAGCCGCCCGCGAACGCTGCCGGCCGGTTCGACCGGTGCGACGCCGCCGCGCGACAGCAATTTCAGCCGAGGATGGTCGAGGATCAACAACGCGTCGGCGACCGGGCCTGACAGGCTTGCGTCGATGTCGCCGAACTGATCGCGCGCCTGCAGGCCGGTGATGCGTATGGAGGAACCGGGAAGCAGGCAAAGCCGGTCCTGCTCGCCATGCTGCACGACGATGCGCAACGCATCGGGGCCTTCGATGGTCATCCTGGCGGTGACGTGGACGAGGGGTGGGACGGGCCGCAGCCACCAGACGGTGGCATCGTCGAGGACCAGGCTGCCTGACAGGGCGGTGAGCGAGGCGTCGGACAAGTCGTCGGGCGCTTCGATCTCGGCCGCCAGGCGGACCTGCCGCGCCGTGCCGGCCGTGATGTTGCGCGTCAGCCAGGCGCGCGCGCCTCCTCCAGTGCCCGCGGGCCAGTACTGCGACAGGTCGGCCATCGCCGCCTCGTCCACGGCGACGCTGAACCCCGCATGCACGCGGGTGTTGGCGCGCGTGGCCCTGCCGGCGGCGGTGATGGTCGGGCCGGCCGTGCCTGCGCCAGGCGGGGCCAGGGTCAGTCGAAGATTGTCGAGGCGGAGTTCGAACTCGGTCGCAGAGAGCGAGGCTACCGCGCCTGCGAAGCGAACGGCCCCTTTCCTAACCGCAAGCGTGCCCGGCCCGAATGTGGCGTTGAGTTGGCCGTCGACCGGCTTCAGCTTTGCGTCCAATCCGACCGTCAGGTCGGCGGTGATCGGGGCGTCAACCTGTGCGAGGGCGCCAAGGCGCGCGGAAGCCAAGGCGAGGGAGGCCGGGTTGATGGGGGTCAGCGCGGCCGAGATCTGGGTCGACCCGGATTTTGGCACGGCTTGCAGACTGAGATGCGTTTGGACGCCGCCCGCCTGCAGGATGGCCTGGCCCTGGCCGGCGAGCCCCCCATCGGCGGCTCGGCCGGCGTCGAGCGCGACTCCGGAGGCTCGCCAGTCAAGCCCGAGTGCCGCATCGTGCACGGTCATGCTCGCATCCTGAACCGATATCCGGCTGAGCGCCGCCGGCCAAACGAAGGAGCCTTGCTTCGTCTGGCTGGTCGGTGTGCCGAGCCTGAATGCGCCGTTCGAGTCGCGCCAGAACTGAAGGTCTGCGCCGGAGACGGCGATGCTGCGCGGCATGAACCGTCCGAGCAGCAGCTGTCCCTCGGCGAAGCGGATTCGGGCGCGGGCCAGATGCAGTTTCGGGCCGTCGTCGGGCAAGCTGAGCGCCACGTCGCGTAGACGGACCACCAAAGGCTGATCCCTCTCGGCAAACCCCTCCCAGGCGAGATCCGCGCCGCCGAGCGTGAACTGCGCACCAGGGAGCGCGACGAGCGCGTGCTCGCGCCGCATCAGCCAGGTGAGGTCGATGGGACCCTGCGCCAGACGCCAGGCCAGCACGCACACGGCGACCAACAGCAGAGCCAGCACACCAAGCGCCGCTTCCACCAGCAGAGAGGCCAGGCGGGGAACGAGCCTCAGCGGATCGGCCGGGCGCGCGGCCAGGCTTGACGAAGATGCCTTGCCGGCTGCCTCTCGGGCCGATGGAGTTCCCGCCGCCCTCGGACGCCGCTGCCGCCGAACGATTGCGGCACGCCTTTCCCGGCCCGGTCGGCCCTATGCTCGGCAGGGTGCTCGACTGCCTTGGGGGCGGCAGCCCGTATTTGTCCGACCTGGCGCTGTCCGAACCGGACACGCTGCGCGCCGTCCTGGCGCACGGTCCTGACGCGGTCTGCGACCTGGCGCTCGGTCGTCTGATGCCGGCGCCCACCCTGAGCCGGTCCGAAACCGGCCGGCTTCTTCGCACCGCCAAACGCCAGGTGGCGCTGACGGCCGCTTTGGCCGACATCGGCGGCGCGTGGACGCTGGATCAGGTGACTGTGGCGCTGTCCGACCTGGCAGAGGGGGCGCTGAGGGCATCGGCGTCGCACTTGCTGCGGGCGGCGCACGACCGCGGGGAACTCCGCCTTCCGCATCCGGCAGCGCCCTCGCGCGGCTCCGGATTTGCCGTGCTGGCCATGGGCAAGCTCGGCGCGCGCGAGCTGAATTTTTCCAGCGATGTGGACCTCATCCTCGTGTTCGACCCCGACGCCCATGCCTACAACGCCGACGGCACCGGCGCCATCTTCGCCCGGCTGGCGCGCGACCTGGTCGCGTTGATGCAGCACCGCGACGCCGGCGGCTACGTGTTCCGAATCGATCTGCGGCTGCGGCCCGACCCGGCATCCACGCCGCCAGCAATCTCCCTGCCGACGGCGCTGGCCTATTACGAGGGCGCGGCGGAGACCTGGGAACGTGCGGCGATGATCAAGGCGCGGCCGGTTGCCGGCGACCTGGCGCTCGGGCGGCGATTTCTGGACGCGATACGGCCTTTCGTCTGGCGGCGCCACCTCGATTTCGCAGCGATCGCCGACATCGGCGCGATGAAGCGCCGTGTGGACGTGCACAGGGGCGCGGCACTTCGGCCAGATATTGCTGCAGAGGCCAAACTGCTCGGCCACGACCTGAAACTCGGCTGGGGCGGGATCAGGGAGATCGAGTTTTGCGCCCAAACGCTTCAGCTCGTCTGGGGCGGCCGCAACCCGGCACTCCGCGTGCCGGCAACGCTGGCCGCCCTTTCGGCAGCGCAGTGCGCGGGCCACCTGCCGGCATCGACGGTGCAAATTTTGAGCGCGGCCTACACCCTGCTGCGCCGCGCCGAGCACAGGCTTCAGATGGTTGCCGACCGGCAAACCCACAGCCTGCCGGATACGGCCGGGGGTCTGGCAGAGTTTGCTCGTTTTTTTGGCTATCAGACGGTGTCCGCCTTTGCGCAGGACGTCTTGGAAAGCTTGCAGGCGGTCCACGCGCGTTTCGACGGCATTCTGTCAGCTCCCGCAGAGCCGCCAGACCTCTACGTCCAGGACGTGCCGGAGGCGCGGCCCGACTCGATACCCGAGCAGGGGATTTGGCAGCAATGGCTGGCTGGGCGCCCCCGCGCGTTGCGGACGGAGCGTGCACGGGCGCTGCTGAGGGACCTGCTGCCTGCGCTGTCGGCCGTGGTGGCAAGACAGGCGCAGCCGGATCTGGTCTGGGCCAGGCTGGACGAGCTGATCAATCGTCTCCCGTCGGGCGTGCAGGTGCTTTCGCTGCTGCGGCACAATCCGGCGTTGCTCGACCGGCTCGGCCTGGTGCTCGGCGCGGCACCCTGGCTGGCCGATCACCTGGCCTGCGTACCTGCAGCTCTTGACGGGCTGATGGCGCCCCAGGAGATCGACCCCGATCCCCTCGCCTCCCTTGGCGCGCAGATGCAGGATTCGCGCACGGTGGACGACGCGCTGAGCATCGCCAGCCGCTTCGTTCGCGGCGAGGAGTTTCGGCTGGCGGTGGCCGAACTGGACGGGCGTATCGACCAGGATGCGGCAGGATGCGCCCGCACCGAACTGGCCGAAGCCGCGATCGCGCAGCTTCTGCCGCCGGTGCTCGCCGACCACGCGCGCCGCTACGGCAGTTTGCCTGGCGGCGGGCTGGTTGTCGTCGCACTCGGCAAGGCGGGCTCACGCGAGATGCTGGCGGGCTCCGACCTGGACCTGATGCTGATATACGACCATCCTGACACGGTCGACGAAAGCACCGGACCGCAGAGGCTGTCGCCGAGCCAGTATTTTGCCCGTGCGGCGCAGGGGGTTGTGGCTGCGCTGACGGTTCCAACGCGCGACGGCAGGTTGTACGATGTTGACATGCGGCTGCGTCCGTCTGGCGGCAAGGGGCCTGTGGCGGTGTCACTCTCCGCCTTCGAGCGCTACCACCGGGAGAGCGCCTGGACGTGGGAGCGGCTGGCGCTGACCCGTGCGCGCGCGGTGGCCGGGCCCGCTCGGTTGCGCGCCCGGGTCTCCCGGGCGGTCGGCGCGGCCATGGCGCAGGGCGATCCCGCGCTGATCCTGCCCGACACGCTGGGTATGCGGCGCCGGCTTGCTGCCGACCTGCCATCGCCAGGTGCTTGGGACGTAAAACTTCGTCCTGGCGGGCTGATGGAGTTGGAGTTCATCGTCCAGGCGCTGCAACTGATCCATGTGAGACGGAGGCCATCCGTGCTGGATCCGCGCACGGGGACGGCACTGGCGAGACTTGCCAGAGCCGGCGCGCTGGAACCAAGCGAGGCGGAACAGTTGATCCGGGCAGACCGTACCTGGCGGGCGGTTCAGGGATTGCTGCGCATCACTTGCGGCCGCAATGTTCCGCTCGCTTTGCCCGATGCAAACCGGAGCCTGGTGCAGCGCGTGCTGGACCGGCTGGGCGCGCCAGGGCAGATGGCGATAGAGAACCGCCTCGATCTGGTGGCGGCGGGCGTGCGCGAGGCGTTTGCCCGACATGTTGGGAGTTTGTCGCCATGAGCATTGGGCAAGGCGACCTGGCGCCGCAGTTTTCACTGGAGGCCAGCCGCGGCCGCACGGTCAGTTCGTCGGCGCTGGCCGGCAGGCCGTACGTGCTGTATTTCTATCCGAAAGCCGACACATCCGGCTGCACCAAGGAGGCCTGCGCATTTCAGGAGGCCTTGCCGCAGCTGGGCGAAATCGGCGCCGAGGTGATCGGCGTTTCGCGCGACCCGATGCGGGCGCTGGACAAGTTTGCCGACAAGTACAGTCTGGCATTCCCGCTCGCCTCGGACGAAGCAGGCGCGCTGACCGAGGCGTACGGCGTGTGGGTGGAGAAATCCATGTACGGCAAGAAGTACATGGGGGTCGAACGCTCCACCTTTCTGATCGGCGCCGACGGACGCGTTGCGCGAACCTGGCCCAAGGTGAAGGTGGAGGGCCACGCGGCCGAGGTGCTGGCCGCGTTGCAAACCGTCTGAGCGAGTTTAGGAGAGGATCCTGCCGTTCACGTCTTGCGGGCGATCACCTCCGCGAGGTCGCCGACGTTCTTGAGCGAGTCGATCTCCCGCGTGTTGAGCTTGATGTTGAAGCGTTCCTCAACCGAAACCATGATCTCGATCTGTTTGAAACTGTCCCAGCCTGCGACGTCCTTGGCGGAAAGCTGGGGCGTGAGCTTCATGTCGTCCAGCATGAACACCTCGTTGAAGATTTCCGTCAGTTCGGCGTAGATCCTGTCCTGATCCATCAGTTTGCTGTTCCTTCGCTCACTTGAATGAAGCTCGCCCGCGGCGTGAACTGCCTGATATCCAGCATGGCGGTGCTGCCGGACTCGGTTTCCGACGTGACGGTGAAGCCTAGGTTCCTGTAATGGTCGCGCACCATGCCGTTCTTCTTGGTCGCGATGTATTCGCCCATCAGCGTCTGTGCGCCCAATGACCGTGCGATTTCGGCTACCAGGTTCAGCGTGGTGCGCTCCACGCCGCGCCCCAGCACTCGGCAGCTCATCAGCCACGTGTCGAGCATGATCGTTGCGGGGTGCGTTGCCCGGCCGATGACGATGCCGATGATGCCGTTATCGCCGAAACGGTCCAGCAATCTGACCTGCAGGCCGAAGCAGCCAGGGTCTGCCATGATCGCGGAGATCTCGGCATCGGTGTATCGGCGCGTCGTCAGGTTGAATTGGTTGGTCTTGTTGATCAGCTGCACCACCCTGTTTCGGCCGACGGCATCGAAGCGGCTCCACACCATGCGCATGTCGAGCGCACGCAGGTAGGAATCGAGGTCGCCCGCGCTGGCCTGCAGCGCGGACCGCGCGCGGTTCTGCTGGTACTGCGCCGTGCGTCCGGCATCCTCAGTCGTGATGCCGAGGCTTTCGAAGTAGCCGGCATCGGCCAGCACGGCCGGCACCAGGGCCGGATCGTCGTCCGGCACCTCCGGCACCGCCACCATCGGCAGTTGTTCGCGCACGAAATTGCGCTCGAACGGGTTGTCATCGAGGAACACGAGCGAGTCGAGCCCGATGTTCAGCTCGGCGGCGATGGCGCGCAGGTTGGCCGCCTTGTCTGTCCAGTTCGCCTGGAAGCTGGCGATGTCGGCACGGCGCAGGACCATCTCCGGGTGCTTGTCGAACGGTTCCAGCGCGTTCGCCTCGTCGTTTTTGCTGCAGACGGCCAGGATGACGCCGCGGCGCGCGAGCTGCTTTGCGTATTCCTGCACCGCGACAAAACCCTCGCCCAGCGCGCTGCCCTGGCCCAGGACGATGCCGTCCAGACCGTCATCTCCGACCACGCCGCCCCACAGCGTGTTGTCTAGGTCCAGCACTAGGCATTTGGAGGACCGGCCCTGTCGCGCGGCGATCAATCGAGCCACCAGCTCGCCGTAGCTGGGCGAGCGCGCAGGGGTTACCTCCTGCTTGGAGCGGTGCCATAACGCAGGGTCGTGCCAGGCGTGCAGCCCGTCGCGCGCGGCTGCGGCGTCGATCGCCACCAGGTCGACGCCGTGGCGGTCGGCCATCGGACGCAGGGCCTGGTTGAGCCGCTGCACGAAACCGCTGCGCGACCCTGGCAGACGCTGCTCGTTGTTGCCGAGCAGGGGCGGAAAGACGTCCAGCACCGTCTGCTGCATGATCCGGCACGCGAACGCATCTGCTGCGAGCGTCCAGCACCGTTCGATCCGCGCTAGCGTATCGGCGAGCAGTGCATCGGCATCTGTCAGCGACGTGGCAGCGTGCAGACCTTGTGTGAGGTGAACGGCGTCCATGGCGAACAGCACTGTATTGGGTGCGAACGCGTGCAGCGCAGAATTTCCGTCAAGCAGTTCCTGCATATATTGGGCATAACCGTTCTCATACGTGGCGATGTGGATGTTGCGACGCAGACCGGCCACCCGGATGCCGGCATGCAAATGGGCCAAAGTCGATGAACCCAGCACCGCCAAACGTATGGGCCGTGTTCCCAACTCTGCAGGTGGTGCTGCCAGGCCAACGGTTTCGTCCAGAGCGTTCGTGCGCAGGAAATCAAGGCGGGTGTTTGCTAACGCCCTTGCCGCAGGCCAAATATCTCCAGTGCCGGCCCGCAACGCCCGCAGACGAGAGCGCCACGCATCGATTGCCGGAAGCCAGCGGAGTTGTTCCACGAACGAGGTCCTTGCGGCGCAGCAGCCTTCTAGAACGAGGCCTTCATCTTATCGTATAGCATTCGTACGACGTCGGTTATGCCGGGTTGCAACAGCCAATCTTGCCGAACGTAGCCATTCTGGCGTGACACGCGCTTGAATATCTCTCCCGGAACCACTCCTGGCCCTGGCACGACCCGATCGGCGTAAGCCGTCATCGCTTCGTATGCCGCCGTGAATTGCGTGCTGCTATCGTCTATGTCCAGCTCCGCCGTGTCGCCGATCATGGCCTCGCGTAGACGTATGTCGTCAGTCGATACGCGCTTGCGCATCATCATCTCTCGTATCTGCACCGTGGTCTTGCCGTGCTCCTCAAAATGCATGGCGTTCAACGTGCGAAGTATCTCAGCCTCATAGAGTGGCATCGAAGCCCAGCGTTTGGCACCCAAGAACCTTGCTGTCGGCACATCCTGTATGCCGAGCACGTCGGCGCAGAAGCGCACAAACACGTCGGACTTCTCGTCCATGACTGTCGAGTAGGAGAATAGTCGCAAGGCGTTGCGTCCGACGACTGAAACGATCTCGTCCCACGCCATGCTGTAGTCCACGTCGTAGCGGCCTGCCTTGGCGCCCAGGTTCTTGGGATAGTAGCCCGGCGCGCAGCCGTCCAGCAACGCCGAATAGAACTCCGGCAAGGTTTGCCGCTCCCCCATGAAAAGGCTCTGGTTCCAGAGCGATGCGATACGATCGCTCCACCTGCGGGTTACGTAAACGATGCTGATGTCTGAAACACCGATCACGTCACACAGCGTGGCGAGTTCCTTCGGCCGCAGAAATATCAAGTGCTCGCACGACAGCACGACAATTTCGTGACCGGACCGATTGATCGCCGAGAAGACAGGCCGCAGTCTTTCCGCCTGTTTGCGGTCGATCGCCTGGTATACAGGCATATGCATGTGTTTGTTGCCGGGGTCGATCAGCTCGGGCGCATAGTAAACACCTCGCTCTTGCAGGGCAGGCTGCACTGACGTCAGGCATTCCTGGATGTAGGTGGAAGCAGTCTTCATAGGACCGACGTGAACGATGTAGCGCGGCGGCATATTCATCCCCTCGGTACTCTGCATGCCGCTGACCGCTGACCAGGCGGAGCGCGGGAATCGCGGCTTTCAGATCCATCACATGGCCGAAACGACACGCGGCACCTTCAGCCAGCTCAAAGCTTGGATCGTCAAGACCTTCGGCTTAGCTTCAAGCCGCCGGTCGCGCGGCGCAGCGCGCTTTCCATAATGAGGAGACCTGCTGACATAAGGAGACCCAGATGTCGACGTTGATGTCGATGGTGGAGAAGCGATCCGTGTAGCCCATGAACAAGCCATCGTCGAGCAGTTCGACCGTTCCGCGTGCATGGTGGGGCTCTTCAAGCCTCACGCAGAGCAACGCGTGGTCGCCCCCGTATTTCGCGATGGCGCGATGGATCGCGCGTGCCTGCTCGTTCGAGAGACCCTGCAAGCACTTGTAGACGAAGATCTTGTCGCCGTCGGCCAGGTCGTCGAGAAGCTTGCGGCGTAGATACTGCATTCGGCGAAGTTGCTGCGTTGTGAAAACGTCCACGGGCTCCGCCTTTTCTGGCGTGAACGTGTGGCTGAACATGTGGTAGCGCCTGTCGCGCGTGGTGTACTCACCGTGGATGACAGCGACAACGGTGTGTTCCGGGTCGCCCACGCCCGCGAACCTCGTGTCCAAGGCGGTCACCAGGTGTTCGGGCGGTGTGCTGGTCCATCGTAGCAGGCTGATCGGTTCGGCGCCGAAGCGGCGTTGCACGATACCGAACTCGCACGTGTCGCCGATCGTCTCGAAAGCCATGAACAGCTTTTGCAGCCTGGCCTGCTCGTCATCTGCCGTCTCGTGCACGGTGAGAAGAGATGCGGGGATGGTGAAGGGAGCAGAACCTCCCTCACTCCTGGCGACGCCCCAATCCTGTTGAGCCTGCCACAACGCCTCGGTTATGCCGCCGAGCACGCCTTGGTGCCGCGGATGCTTGCGCTTGAGCTCCTCCCAGAGGCGCAGGGCAACCGGCCAGTCCCGGCGCAAGGTGGCGATGACGGCGAGTTGGCGCCCGAGGTCGACATTGTCGGGAAAACGCCGTGTTGCCTCCTTCAGCAGCGTTTCAGCCTCCTGAGCACGGCCGGTTTCCCGCAGCGTCTCGGCCAAGCCGTTCCAGCCGGCCGTCTTCTCCGGAAAACGCTCCGTCAGCCGGCGCCAGGCAGCTTCGGCCCTCGCCCAATCACCGCGTTGCGCCGCGCAGTCCGCATAGGTCCGCAACGGGCCCACATCGCCCTTGCTGGACGCTATGGCGGTTTCGAAGACCGGCTGGGACTCCTCCCACCGGTCGAGCTTGGCCAAGGCTTGAGCATAGCCTGACAAGACCGGCACAGCGTTTGGGAAGCGGGCGCGAACCGACGTCCAACGGCTGAACGCTTCCTGCCAATCACCGCCCTTTTGCGGGAATCGGGCGTATTCGACGGCGATCTGCAAATTGCCGGGAAAACGCTGCCTGGCCTGCTCGATCAATTCGGAGGCTTCGCTTGGTTTGGAGTTTGCCAGCAAGGATGCGACGCCGCCGACATAGCCTGTCACCTGCGCGGGAAATCGTGCCCGCATGCTGGCCCAACGCTCTGTGGCCGACGCGAAATCGCCCATGTAGTGCGCCGCCCAGGCATCAAGCCCCGCCAGATCCTCTGACTCCGGAAACATCCGCAGAGCCGGCTGAAGCACGTTCTGCGCATCGGCACAGCGCCCGAGGTCGTTCAGCGCACGGGCGGCTCCGACATAACCGTCCACCAGCCAGGGGAACGCGGTCACGACGACATCCCACCGCGTCAGGGCCTGCGCGGACAGGCCGCGTTCCTGGGCGAGCTGCGCATACTCGATGAGGAGCTTCGGGTTGGACGGAAAACGCTCGCTCCCTTCCAGCAGGCGCTCCTCGGCGCCGAGGAGGTCGCCGGCGGATCGGAGCGCGCGTGCTTCACGAAGAAAGCCGAGTGGTTCGTCAGGATGGAGGCGCCGCAGCGTTGCCCAACGGCGCGCCGCCTCCGCCGTGTCGCCTCGCGCATCGGCCGAGGCGGCAAAATCCAGCAGAAGGCCGAGCGCGTTCGGCCACCGGCTCAAGCCCTCGGCCAACACGGCCTCGGCCTGCTCCGACCGTCCGAGCGCCTTCAACGCAGCGCTCCCGGCGACGTAGCCGGAGAGACATCCTGGAAAGGCTTTGCGAAGGTCTGTCCACCGGCGGTCGGCCTCGGGCCAATCGGCCGCATGATGGGCCAGCCAGGCGAACTCGGCAGCGATGCGTTCGGCCTGCGGACAGTGCTCCATGCCGCGCAACAGCACCGCAGCAGCTTCCCCGCTCCTGCCCGTTTTGGACAGGGCGTTGGCCGCTCCGACGTAAGCTTGCGGATTGGCCGGTGAACGCTCAAGCACCAGAGACCAGGCTGCGAGCGCAGCATCGTGGTGCTCGGCTTTCTCCGCCGTTCTTGCCTGAGTGACCGCATCTTCCAGACTGCCGTGCACGTCCGCGCTCATCCCGAACCGTAGCCCCGATCATCGCGGTGAGGGACTAGCCGCTCTACCCTCACATCACAACGAAGTCGTGAAAGCAAGTTTTTGGCAAAAGCCGGGCGACGCGTTGCGAAGATCACGCGGGCCAGGGCTGGGTCTGATCGTCTTGGACGCGCTGCATGATGTCCTTGTAGACCCTGTAGTAAACCATTCGATCGAAATGGTTCGGATTTTCCGTCGACTCGTTGGCGCCGGCGTAGCTCGCTATGTCGAGAAGCGTGACGAACGGCCGGTCAGCAACGACCGACTCCGTCCAGGTGTTGATGAGTTGCTTGCGTCTGTTGATCGAGGGAGCGCCGTTCTGGGCGACGTTCCTGTCCGTAGCCTTGAGTATGAAGACGAGAGTGCCGGGAGAGACGCGTTCCAGGATGAGGATGAGGTTTGCCTTGAAATCGTCCTCGCCAATCATCCCGGTGTAGGAAAACTGGTCTTTCACTATATTGCGAAATTGCGGATCCAGGCCACTGTCAACCGCATTGTCCGCCGTCATGTCGGCCAGGGTTGCTTTATGACTTGCGTGTACGATCGGTATGGGCTGGCTGGTCGCTTTGTGACTATACAGGGCATGGTCGGCTTCCGACCAGAAGCTGAGCACCCAGACGGCGCGGCCATGCGGCAAACTGGTCAGTGCTGATTCGAAATGTTCGTTGCGATAGCCGATTTTGCTAAAACAGTTTAACGCCTCCTCAGGGATGCCATTCAGGGCGTAGCGCGCGAACATGCTGTGTTGCAGGGGCATCATCGTGCCGTTCTCGACCCTATTGAACTCCCCATGGACAGCTCGGGACACCAGGTGGAAGTAGTGCATGATCGCGTGCAGGTCGCATCCGCCCCGCGCGTAAACATAATCCAGGACGTGATCGCTCTTACCCCTGTCTGCCACGTCGGATGGTTCGAAGCGCACCCAATCGATGACGCGCTCGTCTCTGACGACGTCATTCAAGACGTCTCCTTTGATGCGAAGCTGCGGCCGACCCAGACGCCGGTAGAGCCAACTCTCGATGCCCATGTCCAAAATGCGGCAGGAGAAGCAAAAATGCTTCAACCTTCGCCCGATCGGTCCGCTGTTCATGACGTACAGGCCGCAATAGCCGTAATCGCCGTACCGGTCCTGAACGCGAACGATGCCGGCCTGTGTCGCGTATCCTGACAGCAGCCTCCGCAGCTCCTGCCGCGCCTGCTCCGGGTCCTCGCTCAACCGGGTTTTGGTGAAGTTGAGCTGGTTCGTGCGGTTGATGAGCTCTACTGCGCGATCCAAGTGAGATTCGAGATCGTGCTCGATGGTGACGGTGACCTGGCTTTCGCGCAGGAAGGATGCGTTGTCGTCACCGGCTTCGACCGCATCGGCCTTTCGGCGTTGCAGGAGGCGGTACTGTTTCAACCGGGACAGGTCCGGATCTGGCCTGCCGCGAAGCAAAGGGTTGTCGAGCATGCCGTGAACGAACGTCTCGTCCGCGGTCTGGATGCCCGGGACGTAATGACGCGCTTCAGCCAGGTTCATCGGATTGTCGTCGATGAACAGCACGGTTGGGGCGCGGAGCTGAACCCTCTCGACCAGCCTGGCCAGCCGCGGTCCCTTCGGCTCCCAGCTGACGCTCGGGAACACGAAGTAGTCCCAGATGGCTTCCCGCTCCAACTCCGCCTTTACGGCGGCAAGAGCGTTCTTTGAGCAGAGTGAGCTGACGATACCGCGCCTTGCGAGCTGAACGACCATCTCGTGAGTGTCACGGCGGTAGCGTATTCCGCCCTCGCTCAACGTGCCGTGCCAGAACGTCTCGTCGAGGTCCCAGACGACCAGCCGAACCGGCTCTAGCGAAGCGGCAACCTTGCTGTCGGCCCTCATCGGCGCCAGGCTCGCTGGAGGTCAGCCGCTTGAGAGGACATCGAGTTCGGCACCATCAAAACAGGCTCCTGCCGATTGTTGCGATCACGGTTTACGCCAAGAACTGCCAGCCTAGATCAGCAAGTGTCATTCTGATCATCCTTGATCGGAGACGTCAGCCGGTAGCTGCTCGACGAGAGGAGACTTGGCCAGCTGTCTCGCCAGGAGCTTTCTCGACCGCCATATTCCCACCCCGATCCGGACCATTGCTTCGGCTGTCGGTGGTTCGGCAGCGTCCTCGGCCACGTGCGCGGCGGGAAACAACCTACCGTTCAGAGCGGGAAAGTAACGTTCTGCGACCGCGCGGTTGCTGTCAAGGAACATGCGCTCGATCGTCTCGATGGCTTGACGGTCGATCTGGAATTTGGGTGTCGGTCCTAGGCGCGTCAAATATCTGACCAGGGCGACGTGATTTGGATTGAGGCTGCCGCCGACGTAGCGTGGGATGATACCGTTGGCGACACGCATGAACTCCAGGGTGTCGGCCGCCAACGCCGTGTTCTTATCCCCCGGAATGACCAGGTCTGCTGGCTGAGCTAGGTCCATGGCATCGAAGATGTCCGACACGAGTGAGTTGTCCTTGAACGTATTCCTCGCAAACAGCCTCACGATGACGTTCTCGCGACCCGCATGCACCTCCCAATTACGCGTCAGCATGTCGAAGTTGTAGAAATAGTCGTCGTCGGATTGCGGAACTCGAAACGGTTTGGTGTTGCCGGACTTTACGGTGGTGGAATACGAACTCGGTGCAAGCTCGTGCTGGGGGCGCAGGTAGACGATGACCTTTATGCGGTCTGCAAGCTTGCCGAGGACATCGAAAAGTCGGTCCAAGGCGTGCTTCTCCCGCACTCGCGAAGACAGATGTTCGCTGGACATGACGACGTCCTTGCAGTCCGATCCGTCGAGCTCCCCTGAAAAGTCGCTGACGAAGCGGTCTCGGTAAGCCTCAACCTCGGCTGATGTGGACATTCGTAGAATCCAGTGCAGGTCCGGACGCTTTGCGAGTGGCAGGGCGTATATCGCAAGGCCGGCATGGTTGCCCTTGCCAGGCGTATTCGGGTACAGGACGCCAGCCTTTTCGAGGACAGTCCGGTTTGCCGAGAACATGGCCTGCAGCGTCGTCGTTCCGGTCTTTTCGGTGCCGATGTGCAGATAGATCGTTCGTCCGTTCGCCATGTCCGCCCTTGTCTCCGGCCTTGCTGTCATGCCGGTGCGGCACGAGTTCCCCATCCTAACCGACGCGGTCGAGTGCCCGGTAGTACCAGGAGCCGAGCACGGTCAGCGGCAGCCGAAGCGCCTGGCCGCCGGGAAACGGCAGGTATGGCAGTTCGGCGAACACGTCGAACCGGGTGGTGTCGCCTGTAACAGCCTCGCCCAGCAACCGTCCGAGCAGGTGAGTCGTCGTTACCCCGTGCCCGCTGTCGCCGTGGCTGAACAGCACGGTGGGCGAGACCCGGCCGACATGCGGGATGCGGGGCAAAGTGAGGGCGAAATTGCCGCTCCAGGCATACTCCACCCGCACGCCGGCGAGGGACGGGACGGTCTTGAGCATCAGCGGGCGTATCTTGCCCTCGATGCTGGCTGGGTCGGCGCCGCCGTAGACGGTGCCGCCGCCGTAGAGGATGCGGTGGTCGGGCGTGCGCCTGAAATAGTCCAGGAAGTAGTTGCTGTCCTCGATGCAGTAGTTGGCTGGCAGCAGGGCTTGGACGCGCGCGGGGTGGAGGGGCTCGGTCACCATGACCTGGCTGGAGACCGGCATGATCTTGCTGCCGATCTCCCGGTGCAGGAGTTTTCCCAGATAGGCGTTGCCGCAGACCAGGACGTGGGCGGCGCGCACCAAGCCCTGGTCGGTTTGGACGGTCGGGTTGGCGCCGGTTTGGACGCCGGTGACGCGGCTGTGCTCGTGGATGCGGCCGCCGAGGGCTTCCAGCGCGGCTGCCTCGCCCAGGACGAGGTTGAGCGGGTGGATGTGCCCGCCCATGGGATCGACCAGGCCACCGACGTAGCGGTCGGTCGCCACGATGGGCGCGAGGCCGGCGCGGTCCACCAGCTGCATGGTCGTGTGGCCGTGCTGCGCCCAGACACGCGCCGCGTGCTCCAGCCCGCGCATCTGGCGCGCGGTGAACGCGGTCATCACGCCGCCGGGCACCAGGGCGCAGTCGATGCCGTATCCGACGACGCGGTCGCGGATGATCTGGCCGCCCTCCAGCGCCATGCCGCCGAGGGACGCGGCCGCGCGCGCGCCGTAGCGGCGTTCGATCGCGTCGAGCTCGCGCGAGTAGCCGTTGACGATCTGGCCGCCGTTGCGCCCGGACGCGCCCCAGCCGATGCGGGCTGCTTCCAGCACGACGACGGAGGCGCCCCGTTCGGCGAGTTCGAGGCCTGCGGAGATGCCGGTGAAGCCGGCGCCGATGATGCACACGTCCGCGCGCGTCTCGCCTTGCAGGGCGGGCCGGTCGGGGGAGGCGTTTGCGGTGGCGGCGTAGTAGCTGGGGGCGTGGACGGTCATTGCGGCATTTATAGGGATGGCGCTTCGGCCTTGCCATGTCCGGCCAAGATTGTTGGCCGCCTTGCTAGGCGCCCGGGCCCGACATCATGCCGGTTTGGGTGGCGGGCGTTTGTTCGGCGGCGGGACCGGCTTGGTGTGCGGGTTGGCGGGCGGTCTGTTTGGGCGCGGCGCGTTCGGTGCGGCGCGGGCGTGTCGTGAGGGCGTTTCGAGGCGTGGGAGCGCCTGACCGAGATGCTGGGAGATTTCGGCCAGTGTCTCGTCGGCGGGGCGGTTGCTTTCTCCGGCCAGGTCGTCTTCCAGCGCTTCGTGGTGGATGCGGGTGCTGTCGCCGGGCGTTTGGGTGCGGGGGATGGGGAAATCGTGCGCCTCGGCCGGGGTGGTGCGCGCGGGCGGCGGGCGGTCGAGGGCGCCGCTGTCTAGGCGGGCTTCGAGCAGGATGGCCTGGCGGACGCAGCGGGAGAGGGTGGCGAAGAGTTCGGCCTGGGCCGTGCTGCGGAAGACGGGCGGGCTGGGCGGCATCCATGTGCCTGGCGGCGCCGGCCGGCGCTCGGGGCGCGGCTGCAGCTCGCGCAGGGCCTCTCGCTGGGTGGCTTCGGCCAGCTCCATGCCGAGGTCGCCCAGGCGCTGGCACAGGTGCAGGCGGCGTGCGTGGCGGGCGGCGCGGTCGAGGGCGGTTATGGCGTTCAGGGTGGGGGCCCGGCGGGTGGTGTGGGAGAGGATTTGGACCATGGGGGTGGGGTGCTGGGCAAGTTTTTGCGCCTGAGGCGGCCATCCGGGTTCGACGGCGACGGGGTTCGGAGGCACCCCATCCTACGGCGGCTCAGTTTTGGCTTCGGTGCAGACGGGTGGGGAACAGGACCGCACCGACAAGCGAGCAGGGCCTTGACGCGGGGAGCGCGACGCAATCGCTTCTCGCAGCGACCACACACCGAGCATCAGGCTGCTCAGCATTCGCGGTAACAGTCATCGCGTTCATGGCAGGCTTGGTGCCAAAATGAGGTTCAACGGTGTCGGCGTGTCGAGCTACGTGGCACGAGACGGCCTATATTCAGACCTAAGAACGCACCGAACGCTGCGCCGGTCAGCAACTCTGGGTCATGCACGTCCAACCATTCGAGACCTGCGCCGATGGCCGTCACAAGCAGTATAAGCCCGGGAACCAGAACGTAGTCGCGGCGGCTGAGCCGGCCCGCACGCACCTGATACTCCGCCACACGGTATAGGACATGGATGCTGACGGCCGCAGCAAGCGCGATACCGGCGTAAATCAGGCTCGGGATCGAAACTTTCAGCATGAAAGGCCGTTGCTCTGCAACGGTCGTAACGATCGAGCGCGGAGATGACCATGTCCGACAAGCGCTACATCGTCAAAGCCGGCGACTCGCTGACCAGCATCGCACAGTCGCAGCTGGGCAACGCGATACTTTGGCCACGCATCTTCGTGCACAATATGCGGCCGGACATCGCAGCCAAGACACATCACCGTCTAACCTCACCGGACGCCCTGCGTGTAGGCGAGGTGCTGCTGATACCGGAACCGGACCGCATCAACCCGCACGGCCGCGCAGGCAGGCACCCGGCACAGCGCACCCACCCCAAACCGGCCAAGGCAACGGCGCCAGCCACCGCTCCCGAAGCGCCCCGTCCATCAACACCGGTTGTGTCTTCCCCCGTCGCCGGTTCCGAGCCAAGCGGCAGCACTAAGGTGAACAGCTTTCCGTTCAAATATACCCTCGACAAGTTACCGCCAATCAAGCTCGAAAGCGCGGTCGCTGAAATCGAGGTTCGATTCGAGGGTAGCATCACGATTTGGGCGGACGAGCAGATACCCGTGATGACATACACCAACAAGGGTGCGGAGCTCGCGGCCAAGCAGGAGATAGATAACGCGCTGGCCAAGCTGCTGTCAGACACTCAGGTCTCTTGGGACCGTAAGACCAACAAGGTCGAGTTTGAGAACATGCTGACCATACATGCCAAAGGCCTGCCGCCTAGTTTGACGTCGATAGGTGTTGCGATAGCGTCCGACAATCCTGTCCCCGCGTTCCGCGCTAAATTCAAAACGCCTGAGCTAAAAGGCCGGTATATGAAATTCCTTTTCATATCTCCGGAGTTCGACGTCATCGTCGATATCCGCCCGAAGTCCCAGGACCCCGAGATTACGCGACAGGCACAACCTGTAACGCGGGAATCCTGGTACGAGGAGCCGCTGCACTTCATGACGAAGTATGAACTGTACGTCGCTGCCGGCGTGACCGTCGTAGTTGTTGTGGCGTCAAACGTCGTGACCCTCGGGGCCGACACGCCGGCCGACGTGCCAGCCGGGCTCGCCGTCGGTGGCATGCTGGCAACGGCAGGAGCCATGTGAATTTGCCCGCGTCACGCAAACGCGCTCTCACTATCCTGGCGTTAATGTGTGCTGCGGGGTTGGCGCTCGCCGGGTGGGTTGTCAACCACGGATCGGGCACAAGCGAGGCGGCTGATGCTGGTGCGTTACGGGCGGAGATCCGCAGGCACTGGCATGGGGAGATCGTGACGCGAGGGCTACAGACCAGCGTAGCACCGTTGGTCAGTCTGCCAACCCGCCCGGTGCGCATCGACGACCTTACCCAGGGCGACCTGGTTGCGGCACTGCATTCGCTATCTGTTGCCGCGGCCGTTTACCCTGACGGCTTTCTCGATCGAGTGCTCAAGCGCGCCGTATTGGCTGGTCGCATACGGATGTGGGATTCGGACGTCGGCGGTTTTTTTGTCGGAAACACCGTGGCCATCAATGACCAGGGTGTCAGCGGTCAGGACGGGGCATTGTTTTCGGCCGATACGTTTCACCACGAGTTAAGCTCGATCGTTCGCGATCAGGTACTGTTCAATGTCAGCGAATGGACGGCCAATAATCCGCCCGGGTTCAATTATCCTAGCCTGGCAGCATACAAGGCGTTGCTGGCCAAACCGCCGTCGGTGGAGGGCGACGCGGGGCTACATGCACAGGGTTTCGTCGCGGCCTACGGAACGACCAGCCTGGACAACGACTGGAACACTTACGCGGAGAAGGTTTTTGGGCACGGACCGGCGTTTGTAACGGAAATCCGCGACTATCCCAGGATGCGAGCAAAAACGCGGCAGTTGCTGGACGTATACAGCAAGCTCGATCCCGGGTTTGCCGTGTATTTTCAACAATCAGGGCTTTCGCAGGCGGTGTCCGATGCGGCGGGCGAACGCTGAGCACCTTCTGCATCGGGTGCCTCGCTTTGGGACCGAGCTTACCGACCACGCAGGCGAGCTACGCGCAGCGCCTGATCGGCCGGAGCGAGTCATCGGTTTCGTGGCCGTGAATTCATGCCCGCCCAGCCGTCGCTTTGTAGCGCCGGGGAGACGGCGCCGCGTCGCGATCCCCGCATGAAGATACGGGCTATTTGCTGCTTGTCTGTGGCAACGCGGCTCAGCGCGGCAGGCCTTGGAGGCGCGACCGGCCGGGGCTGCGGTCTGACGACGTTCCTTGGTTCGACTGAAATGACCTGTTCCTTCCTCCCGACCTGTGATCGAACGGCCGCCGCGCGCAGACGTGGTCAGGAATGGCCGAAGGCCACCGCGCAGCGGCGCGAAGCGTTCTTGACGGCGGCGAGCACGACGGCAGACTGGATAGCAGGAGGCCGGTGAAACTGTAACCTTCTTGATGGTTGCGAGGCTTGCTCGGTCATCGGCTGGTTTGGATCAGTGATGGTGGGCGTGGTGTTCGCATTGCGCTTGCTGCGCCGGCTGGCGGCGCGAGAGCATGAACAGCGAGACTGCCAGGGCGCCGAACGCGAGGTTCAGCCAGAACGTGTAGTCGATGGAGAAATGGACCATCTCTGCCCGCAGGTTCGGGCGCCGTCTGGGCACCCAGCCCAGCGCGCTGAAGGCGAGGTCCATGACCAGGGCAGCGGCAACCATGGTCGCGTAGAAGACGCCGGCGATGTAGGCGGCCATTCGCCAGCCATAGTAGCGGCGATAGACGTCGAGCAGCGGCAGCACGATCAGGTCGGCGTAGAGGAAGGCCAGCACGCCGCCGAAGCTGACGCCTGCCCCCCAGAGGACCGCCGCCATGGGAACGTTGCCGATGGAGCATACGAACGAGACGACGGCCACCAGGGGGCCGAGCAGCGCGTTGGCCGGCGCCATCACCCAGGGGCTCGCGCCCTGTACGAAGACCGTGTGCCAGACACGGTCAGGCACGAACACCGCGAGCGCACCGGCGATCAGGAAGCCGAGCGCGATGTCGCGCCACAGCATGGACCAGTCCATGGTGAAACTCTGCGCGGCTGCGACCCAGGTCTGTCCGCGCGCGAGCTTCTGCCAGATCGTGCCGGCCTGCTCGGCAGGATCGTCATGCGCGTGGCTGGCGCCGGCCTCTCCATGGCGTCTTGCTGCCTCCACCAGGCGCGCTGGATAGGTGAGGCTCACCAGCAGGCCGAGGATCGCCACGAGCACGACGCCGCCGATCCATTCGCCGGCCATGAACTGCCAGCCCAGCAGCAGGTAGAGGACGATGCCGAGCTCGGCGACCAGGTTGGTGGAGGCGAAGATGAACGCCAGGCTGGGGATCAGGCCGGCGCCCTTCTTGAACAGGGTGCGGCTGACGGCGGCCGAGGCGTAGGAGCAGCTGGAGCTTGCGGCGCCCAGCGCCGTCGCGAGCGCGACCTGGCGGAGTCCGTTGCCGCCGAGCGTGGAGGACATCCGCTGCTTCGAGACGGTCGCCTGAAGAAGCGCCGATATCGTGAAGCCGAGCACCAGGCTCCAGCCCACCTGCCAGACCATGCCCAGCGCCATCAGCAGCGCCTGGCCGAACTGCCGTGCCACGTCAGCCACGATCATGGCCCATGCTTAACAGATCCTGACTTTGGCCGATTCTAGACCGATTGCAGGTAGGCGTCGTATTCCACGTCGGTGACACGGCGCCTGAACTCCGCTTGTTCCTGCCGCTTACACGCGGAATAAAGGTCTTGGTATTCCAGCCCCAAATACTCCCCAAGAACATCGCTGGCGTCGAATTCGTCTATGGCGTCGTCCCAGTTGACTGGGAGGGTTTCGTGGCCGTCGCGTTCTTCGCCGTCGATCGGGGGGCCGGGGTCGATTTGGCCGCGCAGGCCGTGCAGGGCGCCGGCGAGGATGCCGGCCATGGCGAGATAGGGGTTGCAGTCGGCGCCGGCGACCCGGTGTTCGACGCGGGTGGCGCGGCCGGCGGTGATGACGCGGATGGAGGCGCTGCGGTTGTCGAGACCCCAGGTCAGGTTGGTGGGGGCGTGGCCGCCTGGGGTGAGTCGGCGATAGGAGTTGGCGTGGGGGGCGAGCAGCAGCATGGTGTCGGCCAGCGTGTGCAGCATGCCGCCGACCACGTGGCGCAGGCAATCGGTGGGGGCGCCGTTGTCCTCGGCCATGATGTTGCGGCCGGACTGGTCCAGCATCGACATGTGGACGTGCATGCCGCTGCCGGCGAGGTTGCCGTAGGGCTTGGCCATGAATGTCGCGTCGAGCCCGTGCTTGCGGGCGACGCCCTTGACGATGCGCTTGAGCAGGAAGGCGTGGTCGGCGGCCATCAGGGGGTCGGCGACGTGGTTGAGGTTGACCTCGTACTGGCCGGGGCCGTTTTCGCGCACCACCGTGTCGGCCGGAAGGTTCTGGCGCTCGCAGGCGTGAAAGATGTCTGCCAGCAACGGCTCGAAACTGTGCAGTTCGGCGATGGACAGCACCTGGGTCTGCCAGCCGTTCCAGCGGCCCTCGTGGCTGCTGGGCGGGGAGACCGGGTCGCGCGGGGTGCGCCTTCGGTCGATGATGTAGAATTCGAGCTCGGTGGCGACGACCGGGGTCAGCTTGGCCTGCTTGAACTGGTCGCACACGCGGGCGAGCACCACGCGGGGGTCGGCGTAGAAGGGCGTTCCGTCCTGCTGCACCATGCTCAGCAGGAGCTGGGTGGTGGGGCGGGTGAGCCAGGTGACCGGCAGCAGGGTGCCCTCCACCGGCATGCAGATGCCGTCGGGGTCGCCGGTGCCGACGGCCAGGCCCGCTTCGGGCACGTCGCAGCCCCAGACGTCCAGCGCGTAGACCGATCGGGGCAGCGCCACGCCCTTCTGCATCACCTCGGGGATCCGCTCGGCGGGCACCCATTTGCCGCGGGCGATGCCGTTCACGTCCACCACGAAGGCTTCCAGGACCGAAGGAGACTGGTTGGAGCGGAGGGCGCCGTAGTCGAGGTCGTCGGAGGAGCGGGGTGGGGAATAGTCCAAAATGGCGTGCTCCGTCGCAGTTGTCGGTCTTCGATCGGTCGTCGGTTCAGGCAGCCTGGCGGGTGGCGGCATTGCTGGTCTGGCGGTAGGCGCGGGCGGCGGCGCCGAACGCGCGGAAGATCATCACCGAGAGCGGATTGTCGCGGAACGCCCATTCCGGGTGCCATTGCACGCCCAGCAGAAAGCGGTCGGCCCTGTCCAGCCGGAACGCCTCGACCAGCCCGTCCGGCGCGGTCGCGTCGACGGCCAGGGTGGGCGCCAGGCGGTCCACCCCCTGCCCGTGCAGCGAGTTCACCCGCGCGCCGGCCATGCCGGACACCATCTCCAGCAGCCCGCCAGGCTCGAAGGTGACGTCGTGAACCGGTTCGTACTGGGCGTCCAGCGCACCGGGCCGCTCGCGGTGGTCCATGAGGCCAGGCACGGCGTGCACCGCCTGGTGCAGCGTGCCGCCCAAGGCCACGTTGATCTCCTGGCAGCCCCGGCATACGCCGAGCACGGGCAGGCCCCGCTGCACGGCCCCGCGCACCAGAGCCAGAGTCACTGCGTCGCGCGCCGGATCGCCGGGCGAAGCGGCATCGGCCAGGGCTGCGCCGTAGCGTTCAGGGGCGACGTTGCTGACCGCTCCGGTCAGGAACAAGCCGTCCAGCCGCCCGAGCATATCGGCGAGGTCGGCACCATCTGCCCAGGCGCTGCCAGACGCGTCGATCCGGGCCGGCAGCATGACCGCCATCGCACCGGCGCCGGCCGCGACCGCATCGAGGTATTTCTGTTGGACGCTGTGCGCCACGTGTTTGCCGCCGGCATGGACATCGGCGACGATGCCGATCAGGGGTTTCATCTCTGCTCTCCTCGCTGTCCAGCATAGCTTGCAGGAAGCCTGGAAGCCACCCAAACCGAGCCTGCCAGCCGCGTCGTGCGCTTTGCGTGCCGGCGCCACGCGCTTTGCGTGCCGGCGTCATGCGCTTTGCGTGCCAGCGTCATGCGCTTTGCGTGCCAGCGTGGTAATCTGCTTGCCCAGCAGCCCGGACCGAACATCATGAACGACGCCGACACCGCCATTTCGCTGCGCGCGCGCAACGCCCGGCACCACATCCATCCGTTCAGCGACATGGACGCGCTGAATGCGGAAGGCGTTCGGATCATCACCCATGCCGACGGCGTGTGGCTGCGCGACATCGAGGGGCGTCGGTTCCTGGACGGGTTTTCCGGCCTGTGGAACGTGGCTGTCGGCTACGGGCGGCAGGAGATTGCCGAGGCGGTGAACGCGCAGATGCAGCAGCTGCCGTTCTACAACAAGTTTTTCAAGTCGACGACGATCCCGATCATCGAGCTTGCCGAGATCCTGTCCGAGCTGGCGCCCGGCTTCACCCGCACCTTCTTCACCAATTCCGGGTCGGAAGCCAACGACACCATCATCCGCATGGTGCGCCACTACTGGCAGCTTCGCGGGCAGCCGGCCAAGACGCAGTTCATCGCCCGCCGGAACGGCTATCACGGCAGCACCATCGGCGGCGCGAGCCTGGGCGGCATGGCATGGATGCACGCGCAGGGGGGCCTGCCGATCCCGGGCGTGATCCATGTGGCCCAGCCCTGGTGGTGGGGCGACGGCGGGGACATGAGCCCAGACGAGTTCGGCCTGTGGGCGGCCCGTGAAGTCGGCCGTGCCATCGACCGTGCAGGGCCGGAAAACGTGGGCGCCTTCATCGGCGAGCCGGTCCAGGGGGCGGGCGGCGTGATCGTGCCGCCCGACACCTACTGGCCGGAGGTGGAGCGCATCTGCCGCGACCGCGACGTGCTGATCGTCAGCGACGAGGTGATCTGCGGTTTCGGGCGGCTGGGTTCCTGGTTCGGCAGCCAGCATTACGGTTTCAGGCCGGATCTGATGACCATCGCCAAGGGGTTGACCTCCGGCTACCTGCCGATGGGAGGCGTCATGGTGAGCGATCACATGGCCGACGTGCTGGGCGCGGGCGGGGATTTCTTCCACGGCTACACCACGAGCGGCCACCCCGTCTGTGCGGCCGCGGCCGTAGCCAACATCGGCATCCTGCGGCGGGAGGGGTTGGTGGAGCGGGTGCGCGGCGTTATCGGACCGTACCTGTCGGAACGCTGGCTGGCGCTGGCGGACCATCCGCTGGTGGGCGAGGCGCGCATGGTCGGGCTTATCGGCGGGTTGGAGCTGACGCCGAACAAGGCCGCCAGGGCACGCTTTCCCAAGCAGGGCGAGATCGGCACGGTCTGCCGCGACGTGGCCTACGACGCCGGGCTGATCCTGCGTGCGACGGGCGATTGCATGCTCGCCGCACCCCCGTTCGTGCTCAGCGAGGCAGAAGCGGACGCGATGGTGGAGCGCACGCGGCATGCGTTGGACGGCGCGCTGCAGGAGGCGCGGCGGCGCGGGTGGATGTAGCGCCGGTCATGCTGTAACACTCTATTTACAAACGTATCGTCAGGATAAAGCACATGGCCGGCATACGCGTCGCATCTGGACTGAGGGCGCCGGCAACGGCGTTCGTGCTGACATTGGCGGCGTGTCAGTCGGCGCCCCCCGGCAAGAGCCCGCAAGCAGCCGCGCCGCCAGCTGTACCGCCTGCCCGATTGACCCTGAAACTCTACGCGGGGTCGTCCACGGGCTTGGTGGTGGGTGAGGCGCCGACCGGTGGCAACCCTGCGTCTCAGCTCCAGGGTCAATCCTTTGTCGACAATCCGGGACTGGCCAAAACGTTTATCTGGAGTTTTCCGGAGGATGCGACGATGCTGGACGGTTCATGCCAGACCATCACCCGGACACAGGCGATCAACATCGCCAACTCGCCGGGAGCCAACACGGTGGTCTTCACCGAATCTTCAGCCGGCGGTGGCAAGGATGCGCCCATCAAGGCGCAGATCCTGCCTGCACACGCTGATGCCTCGACGTGCTAGCGTTACCCCCCCCTGAAACGGAACTCGCAATGCTCGGCTTTCCAGTCATTCAGCTCGGGCTGCCTGGACAGCAGGCTGCGGTGACCGCATCAGCATGAGCGAGCCCGCACTGACGCGCGCGCTCGTCACCGCAATCATGCACAGCACCGAACCGATGGTGCTGACAGATCCTGCGCTGCCCAACCATCCGATGGTTGCCGTCAACCCCGCCTTCGAAGCCTTGAGCGGCTATACGGCCTTGGAGACGGTCGGGCGCAACTGCCGTTTCCTGCAGGGCCCTGGAACCGATCCGAGCACGCCGGCCAGGATCGGCGCATGCATTGCCGAGCAGCGCGGCTGCATCGAGTGGATCGTCAACTACCGTCGCGACGGCTCGATGTTTTGGAATCTGCTGTTCATCTCGCCGGTGTTCGCCCGTGACGGTACCCTGCTGCACTATTTCGGCAATCAGCGCGACATAACCGAGGGGCCGCCGGTCAGCCTGCCCGACTATACGCTGGGCAAGGCGGACATGACGCTGAGTGCGGAGACCGAGTTCCACGCGCTGCTGCTTGGCTTGCTGGATGAGCAATCGGCAGGGGACGCCTCCGCCAGAAGGCTGGAAAGCCTGGTCGAGGCTGCTCGCCGGCTCGATCGAGTAACAACCGAGCTTGCGCCTGCTCCCTGGGAGCTACCTGGACCTGGCCGCTAGAGCAATGTCACGCAGACTGAAATGGGCGGAGTGACGAAATTGCTCGCCAAGACAACGCCTAGACCGGTTTGAGGTCCGCCTACTCGCGGACACTCTGCGTGAAACCGGTCTGGCAGGCTGCCGGCCTGCACTGACGAGCATTCAGCAGCGGCCGGCAACCTGCCCGGTCAGTGCACCTGCCTGATGACGTCGCCCAGCACGCCGAACAGCTCGTCGATCTGCGCACGGCTGATGATCAGCGGCGGAGAGATTGCGAGGATGTCGCCGGTCGCGCGCACCAGCAGGCCCGCCTCGTAGCACGCCACGAACACCTCGTAGGCACGCGCGCCGGGCGCGCCCGGCCGCGGCGCGAGCTCGATGCCGGCGACCAAGCCCAGGTTGCGGATGTCGACCACGTTGGGCAAGTCGGCCAAGCTGTGCGCGGCGTCTTCGAAATACGGTGAGAGCTCGGCGGCACGCTCGAACAGCGCCTCGTCGCGATAGGTGTCCAGCGTGGCGACAGAGGCGGCGCAGGCCAGCACGTGCGAGGAATAGGTGTAGCCATGGAAGAACTCGATTGCGCCAGGAGGCCCCTGCATGAACGCGTCGTGCACCGTGCCGCTGGCAACCACCGCCCCCATCGGAACCGTCGCGTTGGTGATGCCCTTGGCCAGGCATACCATGTCGGGCACCACGCCGAAGCGGTCGACGGCGAACGGTGATCCCAGCCGGCCGAACCCGCTGATCACCTCGTCGAAGATCAGCAGGATGCCGTGTTTGGTGCAGATTTCGCGCAGGCGCTGCAGGTAGCCCACCGGCGGCACGAGCACCCCGGTGGAACCCGCGAGCGGTTCCACGATCACTGCGGCGACCGTACTCGGATCGTGCAGGGCGACGATGCGCTCCAACTGGTCGGCGAGTTCTGCGCCGTGCAGCGGCTGGCCGCGGCTGAAGGCGTTGCGCGCCAGGTCGTGGGTGTGCGGCAGGTGGTCGACCCCGCTCAGCATGGTGCCGAAATGCTTGCGGTTGTTGCCGATGCCGCCGACCGAGATGCCGCCGAAGCCGACGCCGTGATAGCCGCGCTCCCGCCCGATCAGGCGCGTGCGGGCCCCCTCCCCGCGCATGCGATGGTAGGCGAGCGCCAGTTTCAGCGCGGTATCGACCGCCTCCGACCCGGAGTTCACATAGAAGACGTGGTCCAAGCCGTCCGGCAGCATGGCGGACAGCCGCGCCGCCGCTTCGAAGGCCAGAGGGTGTCCCATCTGGAAGGCCGGGGAGAAATCCATCGTCGCCGCCTGGCGCTGGATTGCCTCCACGATGCGCGGCCGGCAATGCCCGGCGTTGACGCACCAGAGGCCGGCCGCCCCGTCCAGTACCAGCCGACCGTCATGGGTGGTGTAGTGCATGTCGCGGGCGCCGACCAGCAGGCGTGGCTTCTCCTTGAACTGCCGGTTCGCGGTGAACGGCATCCAGAAGGCGTCGAGGCTGTTGACCTGCGCGTCCATGCGGCAAGCTCCGTTTCGGCATGTGTTGACCAAAACCAGATAAGACGGCGCGGGTGCGAGCGATAGGGCGGACGGGCGAACGCGCGCCACGCCTGGGCGTTCACAGGATCAGACGGCCGAGCATCCCGCGCCGCAGCAAGAGAAGGACATGCCATGACGGCCAACCCGCTGGACGACAGCGACGAGACACGGCAGCAGCGGATTCGCGAACGTGCCTACCATTTGTGGGAGGCTGATGGTCACCCGCAGGGCCGGGAGGACGAGTTCTGGGAGCGCGCCCGTGAGCTGACCGGCATGGAGGAGAGTGCCGGTGCCGCCGAGTTGCCAAACCCAGCGACAGTGCCCGGGGCGGATCCGGATCGCACACAGCCCGTGGAGGAAGCGGCAATCCAGGAAAACCTGGGCGAGTTCCCCGACCGGTCTGCCGATCAGGGCGAACGCATCCTTACGCCAGCGCGCGCCAATCGCAGGCGGGCCTGACGGACTCGGTCGTCGGGCCTATTTCGGCACGACGACCGTTCCCTTCGGCGTGGGTGTGTGGACGACCGGGGTGGGAAGCTGAACGTTCTTAGGCGGGGCCACGGCCATTTTAGGATCAACGCTCGCCGGCGGATGAACGACGCCGGCGTGGCGGGCAGTTGGCGCGGCAACTGGCTGGCCCCGGGCGCAGCTGCAGGCTGCAATGAACCCCGCCGGTAACATCCAGCGAAGTGCCGGCAGGAGTGCGGCGTAGACCTGGCCGCAGGATCGCCTGGTCATGCCTTCTTCAGCTCGTCGGGCTTGTGCACGGCGTGCTTGCCGGACTTGGCGCTTTTCACCATGACTTCGGGGTTGTCCTTGGTTGCCTTGGCCGTGTGCCCTTTGACCTTGGTCGTCGACGTCACGATTTTCTCGACAACCCCCTCGGTCTTGCCCTGCGCCGTGCCCCAGCTGACCTTCTCTCCCGCTTTCGGTAACTTCGCCATGTTCCGCCTCCTTGCAGAAGCTCATCGCGGCAGCAGGCCCGCGGTTCGCGGCAGGTTTATCGAATGCGAACCGATCCGCTGTGATTAACACTTGTGCGGCGCCGCGACGCAGCGCTTGATCTCGTCTCAGCGGCGCGGGATCGGCCAGGGCGCCAGACGGGGCATGATGGCATGGGCAAGGGCGACAAGCAGCACGGCAATCGGGAAGCAAAGAAGCCCAAGGCAAACAAGAAGGTGGCGGCGCCGGCCTCTCTGCTGAAACCGGCCGCCGACCAGCGCAAGCCAGTCGGCAAGGCGCCTGCCAAGTAGCCGGCCCGCAAGCATTCGTCTGCGCCGTGAGCTTCCGTCGGGTACAGCCGGTCGCTGCCGCATGCGCCGCACTTCTTACCGCGTGCGCGTCTCAGCAGACGGCGCTGGCACCAGGCACCCAAGTGCGCATGATGGCCGAACTACGTGCTGGCAGGCTGGCTCTGGCATGCGAGGCAGCATGCCGGGAGAGCTGGACCCGTCAGGTTGGGACGATGTCCACCCTTGCGAGGGCGGAACGCTGGTCGGACCTGGCGACCGGCGTGATGCGGATCGGCTATGGCGGCGACCTGGCCTACTTCTATCTCGGTCAGGCCGCGCAGGGTTTCGGCTACTACCAAGCGTCGATCGCTTACTACTCGCAAGCCCGCGCATTGGCCGACAGTTCGAACGTGACGATGCAGTGTTCGGGCGTCCGACGTTCCGAGGATCGTTGCCAGGGCATCCGTATATCCGCCGCGGTCCCAGCACTGATCGAGTCGTCGCGCGACGCTCTCCAGCGTGAGGCGGCAAACACGCCGCAAAGCCCGGCCCGGCCCCGCCATGGCAGGATGCGGTTAGCCTCCTCCAGAGCCGTCGGTTCGGGAAGCGTCGATCGGGCTAGGGGCGCGGCCTCACAGCAGGTCGCAGGTTTGGCGCAGGCGATCGACACGGCGACGCTGCAGGTCAACGGGCGAACCATCGCTTTGGCAGGCGTGGTCGGTCGACCTGATTCGTATGCCGCTCAGCTGCAGGCGTTGATCGATGCACACGGCCCCACCGTCCGCTGCGTTCGGTCCGCCTCGGGCTACGCATGCACCCTGCCGAACGGACTGAACGTTGCGAGAGCGGCGCTGGCAAACGGCATCGCGTCGGTCTCGGCGGACGCTCCGGACGATTTCCGCGTTGAGGAACGAGCCGCCCGCGCCGCTCATCGCGGGCTGTGGAAAACCGCAGACGGCGCATCCGGGTAGCCGTTCGCCGGCGCAAGCCTTCGACCGGCTTCACGCGAGTAGGCGGACCTCAAACCGGTCTAGGCCCTATTTTAGCGAGCAACTTCGTCACTCCGACTATTCCAGTCTGCTTGACATTGCTCTAATGCAGATGGTGCAGATGGTCCGTGTGACGCCACTCACCGGCGCACATCAGGCTGGTCGCTCCGACCCGGACGGAGTGTAGCCGTCCGTCCAGCTTGCGTGACCAGAAATCCAGGAATTTGTTGAGCACGGGGAAGAGCGGTGCGACGTCCAGATCTTGCCAGACGAAGGTCTGCAAGACGCCCGGATGATCCGGCATGTGATACAGGATCTCAGCGGTTGTAAGACGATATCCCCTGATCTGGTCTGCAAGGCTCATCACACATATCCTCGTATCGTGTTTCGACCTTCGCCCAATCTTCCCGCGTTGCCTCTGCTCCGGCTTCTGGCGAGCCTGATGAGGCCCAGCATGACCCGACAGGCAGCATTTGCGCAAAAGAAAAAGATAACATTAACAGTCGCTTGTCACTCGACAGTCGAGAGTGCTGCTCATGGTTGACTTGGCCGGCGCACGCCGTTAGATGCGCGGCACTCTCGGTAGGAGAGTGCCAAAGCCGGCCGAAACTCGGCCGGCGCAACGCGATCAGGAGCGATCCGAATGGCGACGTTTCGTCCATTGCACGACCGGGTCGTGGTCCGCCGTATGACGGCGGAAGAGAAAACGGCAGGCGGCATCATCATTCCGGACACCGCACGCGAGAAGCCGCAGGAGGGAGAGGTCGTGGCTGTTGGCGTCGGCGACCGCAACGAGCAGGGCCAGATCGTCGCACTCGACGTAAAGGCCGGCGACCGTGTGCTGTTCGGCAAGTGGTCCGGCACCGAGGCGAAGCTTGATGGCGAGGAGCTGCTGATCATGCAGGAGAGCGACATCATGGGGGTCGTCGAGAGCACCCAGGCGGCTGCGAAGGCCGCGTAGACCCGTTCGGCAAGACGGATTAGGCGTGCAATTCCGGAGTTAGACCATGGCTGCAAAGGAAGTCCGCTTCGGCGGAGATGCTCGCGCGCGAATGCTGCGCGGCGTGGACATACTGGCCGACGCGGTGAAGGTGACGCTCGGCCCGAAAGGCCGCAACGTGGTCATCGACAAGTCCTTCGGCGCTCCACGCATCACCAAGGACGGTGTGACGGTGGCCAAGGAGATCGAGCTTGCCGACAAGTTCGAGAACATGGGCGCCCAGATGGTGCGCGAGGTTGCGAGCAAGACCAACGATTTGGCCGGCGACGGCACGACGACCGCGACCGTTCTGGCGCAGGCCATCGTTCGTGAGGGCGCCAAGGCGGTTGCGGCCGGCATGAACCCGATGGACCTCAAGCGTGGCGTCGACCGCGCGGTGGAGGCTGTGGTGACGGAGCTCAGGGCGCGCAGCCGCAAGATCTCCAACCAGAGCGAGACCGCACAGGTTGGCACGATCAGCGCCAACGGCGAGGCCGATATCGGCCGGATGATCAGCGAAGCCATGCAGAAGGTTGGCAATGAGGGTGTGATCACCGTCGAAGAGGCCAAGGGCATCCAGACCGAGCTGGACGTGGTCGAGGGCATGCAATTCGACCGCGGCTACGTCTCGCCCTACTTCATCACCAACACCGAGAAGATGGTGGCCGACCTCGACAGCCCCTACATCCTGATCCACGAGAAGAAGCTGTCCACGCTGCAGCCGTTGCTGCCGCTGCTGGAGAGCGTGGTGCAGAGCGGCCGTCCGCTGCTGATTGTGGCCGAGGACGTCGAGGGAGAGGCGTTAGCGACTCTCGTTGTGAACAAGCTGCGCGGCGGGTTGAAGATTGCGGCCGTGAAGGCGCCTGATTTCGGCGACCGTCGCAAGGCGATGCTGGAGGACCTGGCGATCCTGACCGGCGGCCAGGTGATCAGCGAGGATCTCGGCATCAAGCTTGAGAACGTGACGCAGCAGATGCTCGGCCGCGCCAAGAAGGTGCTGATCGAGAAGGAGAACACGACCGTCGTCGAGGGTGCGGGCGAGACGTCCGACATAACCGGCCGCTGCGCGCAGATTCGCGCGCAGATCGAGGAGACGACCAGCGACTACGACCGCGAGAAGCTGCAGGCACGTCTGGCCAAGCTGGCGGGCGGCGTGGCCGTCATCCGCGTGGGCGGGGCGACCGAGGTGGAGGTGAAGGAGCGCAAGGACCGCGTGGACGACGCGCTGCACGCGACCCGTGCGGCCGTCGAGGAAGGCATCGTTCCGGGCGGCGGTGTCGCCCTGGCCCGCGCATCGAAGATCCTGGAGACGCTGAAACCCGAAAACGCGGACCAGAAGTTTGGCATCGACATCGTGCGCCGCGCCGTGCTGACGCCGCTGCGCCAGATTGCCGAGAACGCCGGCGAGGACGGTGCGGTCATATCCGGCAAGGTGCTGGAGAACGACAGCTACGATTTTGGCTTCGATGCGCAGAATGCCGAGTACAAGGACATGGTAGCCGCCGGGATTATCGACCCGACCAAGGTGGTTCGGACGGCGTTGCAGGACGCCGCCTCGATTGCTTCGTTGCTGATCACCACCGAAGCGATGGTGGCTGAGACGCCTGAGAAGAAGGCGCCGATGCCCGCGGGCGGTGCTGGCGGAATGGGCGACATGGACGACATGGATTTCTGAGCCCCACGCTATCCGGAGGAAGGTGGGTGAATCCCGCCTCCTTCTTTCAGCCAGTCTCAGGCCTGTCGTCTATGAACCCAAACTTTCTTGTTGGCGGTTCGGTTCGCCGACTGACGAACCGAACGCTTTAAGGTCTGTTTGAAACTTGGTCGGCATCGCCTTGCCCGTTTGCCAGAGTGGCGTCGGCCGAATGGCAGTTTATTGCAAAGCACCACCGGTGCGGGTCACGGTTTTCACCTGGGTTGCGCCAGCGGCCTGCATGGCCATCGTTGCCTTCATCACCGCGTCCGGGTCGTTGGCCGACACTGACAGTACCAGCTGACCCGCAGCCGCCGCCTTGTCACGTTCCCGGCTCTGCGAAGCGTCCATCGCGGTATACGCGGCTGATACGGCGCCGCCAGCAGCAACGCCCAAGCCTGCCGCTGCTGCGGCCGCCACCAGGGCCGCGCCGCCAGTTGCAATCGTCACTCCTGCCCCGATCATGCCGGCTGCGGTGGCTGCCATGCTGCTCTGTAACGTCCGTGATTGGCGCGCATCGTCCTCGGTGTCGGGATTCTGCGCCCCTGCTGACGGCGTCGCGTCCGCTGCGTGGGGTGATGCATCCGGCAGGCTGATGGCGGCGCGGTCGAAACCGCTTCTGGTCAATCGGCCCACTGCGTCCTGCAAGGCGGCATCGCTTGGGAATATGCCCTGCACCTCCTGGATCGACTCGTTCAGTGTGGGGCTGCTCAGATTTGTCTGATCGCTAGGCATGGCTCTGATCCTGTTGTTGACGCAGAACGGGTATCACGAACTGGTGTTCCGCCAGGGAGGCAATCGACTGGCCTTGAGAGCGGGTCAGGCGAGCGTTCGTTCGATCCTGCGATAGCGGGCGCGGGTGGCACGTTCGATGGCGGACACGACGAGCGTGTCCAGCTTCAGTTCGCTGCCGATGAACTCCAGCATCTGCAGGATAGCCTGCCCGTGCACCTGGTCCGCCGCCACGACGTCGCAGGCCAGAGTATAGGCCGTTTCACGAAGCCGCGGCTCCAAGGCGTCTCGGATCAGGCGGCCGGCATGCGCCAGCCCGTCATCCTCCCGCAACAAGCCGATCGTGGCATCGATCGCGCGCTGAAGTTGTTCGTCAGAAAACCCCTCGAACGCGGGAAGGGTTTGCACCAGGGTTGCCATGACGCCGATCTCGCGGTCCGTAATGCCGCGCGTCTCGGCAGCGGCAACAAGGACCATGGTGCAAACCAGGGCTTCCTGCGGATCAAGATCCGTGCGGGCGAGCATGAGTGGTCCTTTGTCAGTGCAGTTGCTACGCGCGGACCCTGCCCCGGGGTGCGGCGGAGATCAAGCCACGCATCCTTAGTGCAATGTCGCGCAGCCTGGAATAGTCGGAGTGACGAATTGCTCGCCAAAGCAAGGCCTAAACCGGTTCACGTTCGCCTACTCGCGGACACTCTGCGTGAAAGCGGTCCAGTGTCTTGAAAACTCGCTAGTCCGAGCCGGCTGCCATTTGTTTTCGAGCACCGAAGCGGAGCGGCCTTGGTGCCGTGATCATCAAAGCATGGAAAACGGGCGTCAGACGGCCGGAACGGCAGGTTTGGATGACACTCTTAGATACTGGCCAGAGTTCGAATTCGTGAACGGCTGGAAATCTCGGTCTGTGCCAAGACCGACATCGCCGGGCGAAGTCGTTCGATAACGGAACGGACTGGCACGCGGATGCCGGGACTGGTCAGCAACACGGGCGACTCTGCGCCGTGCGTGTCGATGACCTCTCGGAACCTGCGGATAAATTCCCCAAGCCTGCTGGGCGCCATGGCGAGTTGGCGTTCGTCTGCAGGGCCGACGAGGCTTTCGGCGAAACTCGCCTCCCACTCGGGCGACAGGGTAATCATCGGGATGGCTCCGCCGGCGCCGGTATGGCTGTCGCTAATCTGTCTGGCTAAGCGGGCGCGAACGATGGCGACAGTTGCAGCCACGCCACGCGGTGCGCCGGTGCAAGCCTCGTGTATCCCCTCCAAGATCGTCGGCAGGTCGCGGATGGATACCCGCTCGGACAGCAGCGCCTGCAGCACACGCTGGACTCCGCCTACCGAGATGACGGTCGGGATGAGGTCCGACACGAGTTTCTGCTGCTCGCGTGGCAGATCGTCGATCAGCTTTTGCGTTTCCGCATAAGACAGAAGCTCGGCCATCGTCTCGCGCACCAGCTCTGTCAGGTGGGTCGCCAAAACACTGGGCGGATCAACGACTGTGCATCCTCGGATCAGCGCCTCCTCCCGTGCACTCGGCTCGATCCAAAGCGCGGGCAGACCGAACGCCGGTTCCGTCGTCCGCTCGCCCGGCATCGACGGCAGGCCGCCCTTTGGGTCCATCGCCAGCAGGCTGAGCGGGCGCAATTCGCCACGGCCGGCTTCGATTTCCTTGATGCGGATGACGTAACAGTCAGCCCCTAGCTGAAGATTGTCCTGTATTCGCACGGGCGGAAGAACAAAGCCCAGTTCTGCCGCGATGGCTCGTCGCAATCCGCGTATCTGGTCGGTCAGTTTCGGCTGATCGCCCCCCGCGAGCGGCAGGAGCCCATAGCCCAGCTCGAGCCGGATCATGTCGATCCGCATGGCATCCGTGACGGGCGCCTCAGTCGGTGCGGGCGGCGGCGCTGGCGCGTCCTCCTCAGGGGCGGCCACCGGGTTAGAGTAGCGCAACCAGGCGCCTCCGCCAGCCAAACCGGCCAAGGCGAGAAAAGGCAGCGCAGGCAATCCGGGCATGAGGGCCATGACCGCCGCTGCCCCACCCGCCAGGGCCATGGGCTTGTAGCCGCCGCCGAGCTGGGCGACCAGCGCCGTATCAGCACGGCCCTCCACGCCGCCCTTGGTGACGACGATGCCAGCGGCAGTCGAGACCAGCAAGGCGGGAATTTGGGTCACCAAGCCATCGCCTACGGTGAGCGTCGTGAAGGTGTTTGCGGCGTCGCTGAACGCCATGCTGTGCCGGATGAGTCCTATCGCCAAGCCGCCTACGATGTTGATGGACGTGATCAACAGCCCAGCAATGGCATCGCCGCGCACGAACTTCGCAGCACCGTCCATGGCGCCGTAGAAACCACTCTCCTCCTCGAGCTCACGCCGGCGGCGACGCGCGACGCGCTCGTTTATGACGCCGGCGTTCATGTCGGCATCGATGGCCATCTGCTTGCCAGGCATCGAGTCCAAGCTGAACCGGGCTGCGACCTCGGCAATGCGGCCAGATCCCTTGGTGATGACCATGAAATTCACCACGAGCAGTATGGCAAACAGGATCACTCCGATGACGACGTCGCCGCCCATCAAAAACCCGCCAAACGCGGCAACAACGTGCCCGGCTGCCGTTGGACCCTCGTTGCCGTGGCTGAGGATCAGCCGTGTCGTTGCAACGTTGAGGGACAGGCGAAGCAGGGTGGTCAGCAGGAGCAGTTGCGGGAAACTGGTGAAGTCTAGGGGCCGTTCCAAAAACAAAGCGACCATGAGAATCAGCACCGACGCGGTGATCGATAACGATAGACCGAGATCGAGCAGCATCGTGGGCAGCGGCAACACAAGCAGCGACAAAAGGCAGAAGACCGCCAAAGCCAGGCCAACGTCGGTTCCCGGGCTGTATCGACGAAAATTGGCGCCAGCCTTCGTGAGCAGGGCGGAACGCGCCATCAGGCAGCCATACAGTCGCAGACAGCCTTCGTCTGGCATGTCACCTGAGAGGACGGAACGGCGAGGCCGGCTTGGATGTAGTCACGAAGCTTGTTGCGCAGTGCGCGAATAGATATGCCGAGTATCACAGCGGCGTGCGTTCGGTTGCCGAGCGTGTGCGACAATGTCTGCAGGATCAACTCACGCTCGACCTCCTCCATCTTGCGGCCAACGAAAGACCCCGCCGGAGCCGGAGGCGGGCTACTTGCCGACGGGTTTTGCGGCCCGTCGAGGACATCCAAGTCGATTTCGCCGTCTCCCGCCAAAAGCACCGCCCGATGCATTGCGTTCTCAAGCTCACGGACGTTACCACGCCAAGAGCGCGCGCCCAGCCAAGCCAGAACGGCCGCGGACAGCGGTTTTGCTTTCAGACCATTCAGCTCCGCATAGTGCCTTGCATAATGAACAGCCAGAGCGGGGATGTCTGCCGAACGCTCGCGCAATGGAGGGAGACGCAGACTTACGACGTTCAACCGGAAATACAGATCCTCTCGAAAACGCTTGGCATCGACCTCGGCCACCAGATCGCGATTGGTGGTAGCGAGTATTCGCACATCGATGTGGACGGGAGCATTTCCACCAAGCCGGTCGATCTCACGCTCCTGAATGGCCCGTAGCAGCTTGGCCTGCAGACGCACGTCCATTTCGCTGATCTCATCCAGCAGGAGCGTGCCCCCGTGCGCCGCCTCGAACTTCCCGACGCGACGGGCCACTGCACCTGAGAACGCACCCTTTTCATGACCGAACAACTCGCTCTCCAGAAGATGTTCCGGGATCGCTGCGCAGTTCAATGCGATGAACGGACCTGACGAACGTTTGGATGACCGATGGATGTGTCGCGCGACGACTTCCTTGCCAGTTCCCGACTCGCCGGTGATGAGTATGGACGCGTCGGACCGCGCGACCTGCTCCGCCCGCCGCATCGTTGCCAACATGGCTGGGTCCCGAACGATAGGAGCGTGCGGCTCACCCGAAGCAGCCAATAACACGGCTGCAATCATGTCCGGGTCGGGAGGCAGCGGTAAAAACTCTTGCGCTCCGTCACGCAAGGCCTGCGCTGCGATCTCTGCCGTTACGACTGCGCTGCACGCGACAATCGGGACGCTTACACGCTCGACCGCTAAAGCTCGCACCAGGGTTCCGACGCCAGATGCTACGTCGCATAAGATCAGGTCGTATGATGAGCGACGGGCGCATGCAAGCGCACTCACTGTATCGTCCACGTGGTCGACTTGCGCATTGCGCCCGCGCGCCAGACTGGCCGCCTGGCCCAGCGCGCCACCCAAGAGTCCGACGATCAGAACACGCATTGTCGCTCGTCCGCTTCTATAGCAAGCCTAATTGCCACGGTCTGCCTTGACTATTTCCGTCATGGTGATGCCGAGTCGATGGTCGTCGACCATCACGACCTCTCCACGGGCGACGAGCCGGTTGTTGACGTAGACGTCTATGGCTTCACCCAATTTGCGGTCCAACTCCACCACCGCGCCTCTGCCGAGCCTTAGCAGTTGGCTTACCTGCATCGTCGTTCGACCCAGCACGGCGCTGACTGTAACCGGAATGTCGTACACGGCCTCAAGGTCGCGCGCGTGACGCGCAGGCGCCTCGGTAGAAGGGTAGGAAGCGGCGAGTTCCGAGAATTCAGGTTCCATGTGGGTGACAGACCTCCTCAAAAGCGGGCAAGCCGAGGTCGCCCACGGCAGCCCTGACGGCGTTCCAGACGGCCTTGCAGTCGCGTCGCGCCTGGCCCTGATGCCAAGCGACTTCGGCATCGCCAGGCTCGAGCTTAGTATCAGCGATAACCGACAGCACGATGCCATCAGCAGGCAAACGCTCCGCCAGATGCTCCCGCACGGTGTCGGCGAGATCGGGATGTGCACGAACGCGCAACTCCGGCTCAAAGACGAGTTCCGGTAACAAAGCGTCCAACATGGCCTGTATTTCGATCCAGCCGTGCCGCGCCATGGTTGCAGGCAGTGCAGCCGTTATCAAGGCGAGCACGGCGCGTGCACACTCAGCCGCATGGCTCGCTGCCACCCGCTCGAGCGTGGCGCGTGCGGCGAGAAGTGACTCGCCCAAGTTTTGAAGCGCTGCCGCTTCCAACTGGGCTTGCGTGTGGTTGGCGTCGGCCAGAGCGGATTGCAGGCCATCCGCGTGCCCTTCCGCACGTGCAAGCTCCAGGTCCGCCTGGGTGATGAGCGGTGCGGTATCGGTTTCACGTTCCTGTGCCGCCGGTGTCCTGGTCCGGACGTCACAGTCGAAATCCTCTATGTAGAGGATGCCGCCGGCGTATTCGTCCTCGCGATCGGACAGAAATGGCACGTCGTAGAGAAAGGCGCTCGTCGAACCGTCCATGTCAGTCGATCATCTCCTCATCCTTGCCGCCGCCGATGTCCAGTTCTCCAGATTGGGCGAGCTCCTTGGCAGCAAGCACGATCAAGGCTTGGGCTTCATCAACGTCGCGCAGCTTCACTGGACCAAGGGCCTCGATGTCCTCGAGAAGCATTTTGCCGGCTCGTTCCGACAGACACCTGAGGAAAAGATCACGCAGCTTTTCCGATGCCCCCTTCAATGCTAGCGGCAGCTTTTCCTTGTCGACGTTACGTAGCAGCACTTGCAACGACGCAGGGGTAAGTCGGCTGAGGTCGTCGAAGGTGAACATGAGTGCCTTGATGCGCTCCGCAGAGTCTCGATTGCGTTCCTCCAAAGCCGCCAAAAATCGGGTTTCAGCTTGCCGATCAAGGTTGTTGAAGATGTCGGCCATCATCTCGTGGGCGTCACGTCGCGTGCTGCGGGCAAGGTTGGACATGAACTCGGCCCGCAACGTGCGTTCCACCCCGTCGAGAACGTCGCGTTGTATGCTCTCCATACGCAACATCCTCATGACGACCTCGAGTGCAAAGCTTTCCGGAAGCAAGGACAGTACACGAGCAGCATGGTCGGCACGAACTTTGCTCAGAACGACGGCCACAGTTTGCGGGTATTCGTTCTTCAGGTAGTTGGCTAGAACGGCCTCGTTCACGTTGCCGAGCTTGTCCCACATCGTCCTGCCTGCCGGACCGCGTATCTCGTCCATGATTTGGGCGACACGATCACGCGGCAACGATTTTCGGAGCAGTCTTTCGGTGCTTTCGAAGTTGCCTACCAAGGAGCCTGACGCACCCATGCTGTCGGCAAACTGTTGGCAGAGCGCTTCCACCATCTCGGCACGAACCGCACCAAGCTGCGACATTGCACTTGAGACTTCCTTGATCTCATCTTCGTGCATCATCGTGAACAACCGGCTGCAATGTTCCTCACCCATGGCAAGCATCAGAACGGCCGCTTTTTGAGGACCGGAAAACTCCTGCCGGGCGGTGCTGGCCGCAGTCATGACGCCTCCTGGGTCAGCCAGCTTCGCATGATGGCAAGACTCTCATCAGGA